>NZ_JBEWZI010000014.1:0-95880 GCF_040566545.1 Uliginosibacterium flavum | reverse complement strand
CGCCAAGGTCTGTTGTTTCATCATGGGCCGAATTTTACCGAACTCAACCCTATGACGGAGACTTGTTCAGCGTAGCCTTAGTGTGGTTCCCAGCACTCAGCACTTGTTTTTCCGACTTGTCATCGTCGACTCCAGTTGGGTTCTGAACTGTGGCCAGAGCTGGCTGACGGCTTCGAAGGCTTCCTGATCCGCGTTGGCTTCGAGGATGCCGGCCAGCTCGAGCAGGTGTTCGTCGCCAGTGTAGTAGGCGCCGCCGCGAATGCTGTGGAACTGGCGTGCCAGGGTGACGCGGTCTTTTGCTTCGAGAGCGGCTTCGATATCCACGATGCGTCTGGGCAGTTCAGCGTCGAACATGGCGCGCAGGTGCTGCATGAAATCACCTTTGCGGGCGCTGGGGGTATAGCGGCCTGCGCTGTTTTGAGCTGTGGTTTCGCGGGCGATGTAGGCGGCGAGCATAGTGTGCAGCTTGCGTTCGTCGATCGGCTTGGTCAGGAAGTCGTTCATGCCTGCTGCAAGATAAAGCTGGCGGTCTTCTTCGCTGACGTTGGCGGTCAGGGCGATGAGGGGAATGTGCGGGTTGCGCACGCGCTGAGCGCCATGGCCGCCGGACCGGATGGCGCGCGCGGCATCGCTGCCGTCCATGTGCGGCATGCGCCCATCCATGAGGACCAGATCGTAATCGCGCTGAGTCAGGGCGGCGATGGCTTCGAGGCCGTCTTCCACGATGTCGACGTGATGGCCCATCTCTTCAAGCAGGTTCTGGATGATCAGCTGGTTGGTGGGGGAGTCCTCCGCGCACAGGATGCGCAGTGAGCGGCCGTGGTGCTCGAGCGTGCCCGGTGTGGCTTGCACGACAGTCTTGCCGATCGGCATGGGCAGGACAAAGGTGAAGGTGCTGCCGACCCCGGGCGTGCTGCTGACGACGATCTTGCCGCCCATGGCTTCGACCAGTTGGCGGCAGATGGCCAGACCGAGGCCGGTGCCGCCGTATTTGCGCGTGGTCGAACTGTCGGCTTGCTGGAATTGCTGGAACAGGCGAGGGATGACCTCCGGGGCGATGCCGATGCCGGTGTCGGTTACGCTGAAGCGCACCGTGCATAGGTTTGGCGTGCTGATCACGTTTTCGACCCGTACCGTGATCGAGCCGCGTTCGGTAAATTTCATTGCATTGCTGACCAGGTTCATCAGCACCTGGCGGACACGTGTGGGGTCACCGCGCAGGCTTGCCGGCAGGCTGGCGTCAATATCCAGATTGAAGCTGACGCTGTGTGCCTGGGCGTGTTCGTTGAAAATCTGCAAGGATTCTTTGAGCGTGTCGCGCAGGTCGAATTCGATGTCCTCCAGCAGAAGTTGCCCGGCTTCTATTTTCGAGAAATCCAGAATGTCGTTAATGATGGCCAGCAGGTGTTCTGCGCTGGCCAGGCTGATCATCAGTTTGTCGCGCGCGCTGTCGCTCAGGATTTCCTTGCGAAGCGCCAGACGCAGCATGCCGATCACGCCGCCCAGCGGGGTGCGGATCTCGTGGCTCATGCTGGCGAGGAATACCGACTTGGCTTCGCTGGCGCGCGCGGCGCGCTCTTCCGCCTCGCGCCAGCTGGTAATGTTGAAGTTGGCGCCGATGATGACGGGTTGGCCGGCGGCGTCGATGCTGCTGCGTTTGGAAATCAGGCGGTAGGATTCGCGCCCGGTGACCGAGTGGCGGCGTTTTTCTTCTTTCAGGATGATTTCGCCTGCCAGCACTTGCTGGTCTTCGGCGTACACCATCTGTACGTGATCATCGCCGGAGCCGAACATTTCCGGGGTTGTACCGATCAGTTCGGCGGCTGGACGCTGCAGATCCTGCGCGAAGGCTTCGTTGACCATGACGTACTGGCTGTGCGCATCCTTGACGTACACCGGTTGCGGGATCACGTCGATGAGGCGCTGGGTGAAATTCTGAACCCGTTCGCGCAGTTCGCGTTCGCGCTGTAGAGCCAGCTGCAGGGCGCGCTCGGCCAGTTTCCAGCGGGTCAGGTCAAAGTGTGCGCCAACGATGACCGGGCGGCCCTCAGTGTCGATGGAGGGACGCTTGGAAACGATCCGGAAGACCTCTTCGCCGCTGATCGGGTGAGTGCTTTGCTGTTCCTTGTAGACCTCGCCACCCGCCAGCACGTCGGCATCTTCGCGGATTGATGTTTCGCGGGCCTCCGGGTCGTTGGAGAGCTCCCGCGCAGTCAGCCCCAGAACAGCCTCCTGCGTTTTGCCGCGCTCTTGCGCAAAGGCCGCATTGACAAGCAGGTAGCGGCCGCTCGCATCCTTGACGTAGATCGGGTCAGGAATCATGTCGAGGATGCGTTGGATGAAAACCTGGGTGTCGCGATGGAAGGATTTTTCACGCTCCACCGCCAGTTGCAGGTCACGTTCGGCCTTGCGCCAGGGGGTGACATCGAAATTCGCACCGACGATGACGGTGCGTCCTTCAGTGTCTTCGCAGGCACTCTTGCTGATGATGCGGAATCGTTCCTGCCCGGTATCCGGATGAGGGATGTGCTCTTCCTTGTATACCGACTCACCCGCCAGTACACGCGCGTCTTCGGCTTGCACGCGGTCCGAGGCGTCGAGCGTGGCCCAAGCCCGGCGGCTGAGCAGATCTTCCATCGAGCGGCCGCGTTCGCGCGCGAAGGCTTTATTGACCAGCAGGTAGAAACCATCCGGTTTGCGCACGTATACCGGGCTTGGGATGACGTCAATCAGGCGCTGGGTGAAGGCTTGCACATGTTCGCGTAGCTTGCGTTCGCGTTCGGCGGCATCGGCCAGCGCGTGCTGCACCTGCCGCAGTTCCGTGATGTCAAAGTGCGAGCCGACAATGGCTGGTTCGCCACTAGCGTCCAGACAAGTGCCTTTGGTAATGATCCGGAAAACTTCCTGGCCGGTAACAAAATGCTGCTTGTGCTCTTCTTTCCAGACGGGCTTGCCGGCCATGACGGCCAGATCTTCTTCGCGCTGCAGGCGGGTGGCTTCTGCATAGTTCGATGAGATGCCGTTGCTGCCGACCAGCGCTTCGCGGGACATGGCTTTGTCGCGCGCAAAGGCTTCATTCACCATCAGGTAGTGACTGTTGGCGTTCTTCAAATAGACCGGATGGGGAATCACATCCAGCACGCGCTGAAAGAAAGCGTGTGTGGCGGCGTGTGCCGTTTGCTCGGCCACGAGTGCCCGGAGTGTGCGTGGCAAGATCAGCATGCCGGGCAGCATACACAGCAGTGCGCAGGCGGGCAGAGCCAGCCACAGAGGCGGCGCTAGCCACAGCAGGCCTGCAACGCTGCCGGCGCTGCAGAGCAGCCATGTCAGAAGCGGGCGGAGGTGTCCCTTCATGTCACTGGAGTCTCTGTCCTTGGATGCCGCCGCGTCAGTGCGTGGCGGGCAGTGTTGTCGGTGGAGTGGCTGATATTCGCTCCAGTTTACGGCAAACCACGGGTTTTGCTTGATAGGGGAAGCCCTTGTTCATCCAGGCAGGTTGTACAGGCATTCGAACTGGCGTTTACTGGCGTGTCCGTACTGGCAGACGGGGCTTTGCGGCGCGCGATGCCTGCGTGCAAAAGCATGTTGAATGCGCTTCTTCAGGCTGGTGTGCAAGGGCGTCCTTTTTGTCATTTCCGCAATATCCGTCAAGTCACCATGCTGGCTTCCTGCGATCATGCAGGTCCACCTTGGGAGAAAGCCGTCATGCAAGCCTGTCGTTTCCGCCTCAGTAGCCTCGCCGCACTCGTATTCCTTGCTGCTTGCAGCAATACACCCAGCACGCCACAGCTTGTTGGCACCGTGCTAACTGGCGTTGCGACGCTGGAAGCTCCGCTGGCCGGAGCCAGGATCAGTGTGGCGGATGCCCGGGGCCTGATCAAGACCACCACGGCCGACGCGCAAGGCCGCTATGCCTTGGAGGTGAATGGCCTCGTGGCGCCGCTGATGATCTCGGCTGTGGAGGCGGGCAACACGAATTGCAATGACAGCGCCAAATTGTGGGCCAAGTGCATTGGTGCCTTGCTGGCCGAGGTGAAGCCGGATCGGCGGAACATCGCCAACGTGAATGCCTTGAGCGACCGTGCGCTCGGCAGTGTTGCCCAGACGCTCAAGCACAAAGGCCCGCAAGGCCTGATGGATGCCGGCACGACAGCCGGGATTGATCCAGCGCTAATCCGCAGCAAGACCGATGGCGGACGCAAAGCCGTGCAGCAGGCGCTGAAGGATGCCGGCGTGGTTGATGCAGAAAAATTCGATCCGGTAACAACTCCGATGCAGGCTGATGGCACCGGCGTGGATGCCGTGTTGCGGGTGTTGAGCCATAACCGGGGTTACGACAACGACACTGGTGTGCCCGGCGGTACGGCGATTCTGGATGCCGATTATTACTACGTCGGCAATGAGGAGCCGCTCAATCTGGCGCGTGCCCAGGCCGCGTTGGTCAAGGCCAAGGATCCGGCTTACACGCGCATTCTGATCGTCGGCGATTCCACGGCCAGCACTTACGAGTTGGAGCGCCTGCCGCGCATGGGCTGGGCGCAGGTTTTCGAAGATCAGTTCAAAGCGGATGCGAAGATCAAGGTGTTGAACAACGCCAAGTCGGGTCGCAGCTCGCGCAATTTCTACAATCAGGGCTACTTCCGCCAGATGATGCAGTACGTGCGCCCCGGTGATTACGTGATCATCCATCACGGCCATAACGACCAGAACTGCGATGCTGCCAAGCCCAAGCGCGGCGCGGCGGATGTGGCAAACATGTGCACGTATCCGAACGACGCTCAGGGCAAGAAGCAGTTCCCGGCTGGACAGCCGCAAATGTCCTTCCAGAACTCGCTGGAGGTGTATGTGAAGGAGGCGCGTGCCAAGGGCGCGATTCCAATCATCATGACGCCGACCACCCGTGTCTATAACGCGGCTCGCAAGGAAGGCTTTCCGGTCGTACCGAATCACTTCACCTCGGCCGGGCAGGGTAGCGGTGGTTACGCGTTTGTCGGCGATTACAGCCAGACCATCAAGGACACCGCCAAGGCCAACAAGCTGCCGCTGATCGATGTCGAGACTCAGACCATCGCCTTTGCCAACGCGCATCAGGCGGACTGGAAAAACTACTGGTTGGCCGTCGATCCGGTGAAGTTTCCCTGGTATGCAACGCAGTCCTCAGGCACTTTGAGCAAGCCGGATACCACCCATTTCCAGGAAGCCGGTGCCCGCGCCGTGGCCGGCATGGTCGCGCAAGGGATCAAGGATTCACCCGAGCTGGCAGCATTGGCGAAGATGCTGAAATAAGGCATGGCTGGAGAGCCCATCAGGACAAGGCTCTCCAGCATGCCTGTCTGTACAGGCCCGCAGGGTGCGGCTCTCCGGCCTATTGCTTGCTGATGTCCGGCAGCGGGCGCTGCGCGATGTGGGCGACGGTTTCCAGCGTTTTGCCGCGCCGGATCAGGCTGAGCTTGGCGAGCTGGCCGGGCGGTAGCCGGGCAACCGATTCGAGCACGCCGTGAGCATCCGTGATGGCTTGGCCGTCGATGGCGGTGAGTACGTCGCCGGGCAAGATGCCTGCCTGTTCGGCCGGGCTGTTACGCGCGATGCCGGCAATCAGCGCGCCCTTGGCGGGCAGCTTGAAGGCTTCGATCAGATCAGGCGTGATTTCCTGCACCTGCACGCCGATCCAGCCACGTGTGACGTGCCCGGTCTTGATGATCTGCTCCATCACGCTTTGGGCGGATGAGGCAGGAATGGCGAAGCCGATGCCTAGCGAGCCGCCGGAGCGCGAATAGATGGCGGTGTTGATGCCGACCAGCCGGCCATCGGTGTCTACCAATGCCCCGCCGGAGTTGCCGGGATTGATCGCCGCGTCGGTCTGGATGAAATTCTCGAAAGTATTGATGCCCAGCTGGGTGCGCCCCATCGCGCTGATGATGCCCATGGTGACGGTCTGCCCCACGCCAAAGGGATTGCCGATGGCCAATGCCACATCGCCTACGTGAGCCGTGTCAGCGGGGGCGAAATTGATGGCGGGCAATTTGGCCCGGCTATCGATGCGCAGCACCGCCAGATCGGTTTCCGGATCGCGGCCGACGATGCGGGCGGGGAATTTCTTGCCGTCGTTCAGCGCCACTTCGATGGCGTCGGCACCTTCGATGACGTGATTATTGGTCAGGATGTAACCATCGGTGCTGACCAGCACGCCGGAGCCGAGGCCAGAGCTGCGCTGGGCGGGCGCTTGCCCCTGATTGCCGAAAAAGTGCTTGAAGAAGGGATCGTTGAGCAGCGGATGCTGGGGCGCAGCGATTTCCTTGCTCGTGAAAACATGCACCACGGCCGGCAGCGCGCGCTGGGCCGCCGCCGCATAGCTACCCGGAGAGGCTTGCTGTACGCCACTCTCGGGCAGTGGGCGAGTGCTTTCCAGGTTTGCAAGGGGCGTGGGCAGCAATTGAGTGCGCGGCAGCCATTCCGGCTTGAAGGTGACGATCACGAACAGCACGGCGAGTGCCATCGTGACGGTTTGAGCGAAGATCAGCCACAGACGTTGCATAATTCCTCGTTAGTCGGGTCTTTACCCATCATGAATTCAAAAAGGAGCATCCAGTGCAGCGCGCGCAATTACAGACTTGCCTTGAGGAACTGCTGGAGTGCGGCCGCTTCAGTGATTATTGCCCAAACGGTTTGCAGGTGGAAGGCCGTGCCGAAATCAGGCGCGTGGTGTGTGGGGTGTCGGCCAGTCGCGCCTTGATCGAACGCGCCATTGAAATGCAGGCCGATGCCATCATCGTGCATCACGGCTGGTTCTGGCGCGGCGAGGATGTACGGGTGACCGGCATCAGGCGCCGGCGCCTGGGGATGCTGCTGGCCCATGATATCAATCTGTTCGGTTATCACCTGCCACTGGACGCCCACCCGACGTTGGGCAACAACGCACAGCTGGCGCGGGTGCTGGGCTGGCAGGTGGATGAGCCCTGCCGCGAACAGCCGCTGGTCTTGCTGGGGAAGTTGCCGCATGCCATGCCGGCCGGTGAGGTGATGCGTTCGGTGGCGGCGCGGCTGGCACGCGAGCCCCTGCTGATTGGCGATGCGGAGCGTGAAGTCAAGCGCGTGGCCTGGTGCAGCGGTGGGGCGCAGGGCTACTTCGAGCAGGCGATTGCGGCTGGCGTCGATCTGTTCCTGTCCGGCGAAATTTCAGAGCAGACGGTACATCTGGCCCGCGAGAGCGGCGTGGCCTATCTGGCGGCCGGCCATCATGCGACCGAGCGCTACGGCATTCACGCCCTGGCCGCGTATCTGACTGAGCAGTACGGGCTGGAAGCCGAGTTCGTGGATATCGATAACCCGGTCTGATTCAGTCAGGGTCAGATCGAATCGGTGTCCTTGATGAAACTGCCGTCTTCACTGATGTCGTCCAGATTCAGGTGCAGGGTTTTGCTCAGGTTCGTCATGTCCAGTTCGAAGTCGAGCTGGTGCAGGCTGGTCGTGTTTGAAAATGCCGGCGCTGCGCTTGCCAATGGTGCTGGCTGACGAGGCTGTTGAGGCATTTGCACGGTGGCCTGCAGATCTGGCTGTGTCGGAAATTCAGTTGCGATTGGCGCTACGTTGAGAGCTGTGCTGACATGGGTATGGGTGGCAGGTGGTGTTACGGTCTCGGCAAGCGGGTCAGGACGGTAAGCGCCAATCTGGCTTTCCAGCACGCCCAGTAGCATCAGGATTTCATCCACAATGGCTAACGGGAAGCCTTGGCGGGAGCCTTGGCGATTGTCACGTAACAGCCCATGCAGATAGATCTGGCACTCGCGTTTGCCCCAAAGCTCATCCAGTCGGGCCAGAATGTGCGGCATGCTTTCGAGCGATTCGGGGGCCTGGCGTGCGGCATCAAAGGCGTCCCAGCCGACTGATTTGACGTTGAAGGTCTTGTTCAGTTGAGTCGTCAGGGCGTCAAACTCGACCCGCATGTCGGCGGCGCGATACACCTCCAGCAGCTTGATCCAGGGCTTGACGGCCTGCTTCGGATTGCTGCGGATGAAGTCGGCAAGTGTCTGTGCTGCGCCATGAACACGGCCGAAGGACATCATGATTTCGGCCAGCTCGATGGCGGAGTCGTGTTCTTCGGCGTCGTCATCGACAATTTGCAGCAGCGACACCGGTCCCAGCCCGGAGGCGGTGAAATGCCCCAGCGCGCCTTCCATGGCGTTCATCGAGCGTGGGGTGGTTTTTGGTGCGTGACCCTCTTCATCCGGCCAGATGTCGGCCTCGGAAATGGGATCAATCAGATGTTCGGCAACGTCTTCGCCATCCACGTGATTGGCGGACTGAGGCTGTTCGCTGTCCATCAGCTGCTTGCTGCGACGGCGGCGTCCAAGCCAGAGCAGGGCGCTCAGGCCGGCGGCGATGCTCAGCAATCCACCGAGGATGAAGGCGTTCGAGGCATACCATGGTGAGAGCGGCTCGCTGCTTGCCTCTTGGCGAGGTGCGCTTGCAGCGGCTTGCTGCGCGAGGCTCTCCAGAGGAGGGCTGGCCTGGATCGTCAGCGGGTTGGAGGTTTCCTGGGGCGCGCTTTGCTGGGCGAGGTCCGCCTGTAATTCGCTTTCCAGGCGGGTTGCCTCCTGTTTGAGTTGCGCTTGCATGGCCTCGAGCTGACGCAGGCGCTCTTTCAGTTCGATCTGGGTGGCGATTTTTTCGTCCAGCGAGGCGATCAACTGCATCTCTGTACGGAGTCGCGTGCGCTGATCGTCGTTCAATTCCTTGTGCTGCCCGATGGTGGTGGACATGCGCAGTGAGCCTTCGCTGCCGCCGGAGATGAACAGGCGGTCGCGCGCGATGGGCGTCTCGGCCTTGCGGCGTTGTGGCGCGGGGCTGGCAATTACGGGTTCAGAGCGCAAGACCGGGCTGATGCTGCGCTCGGGCAAGGCGGCTAGAGCGGGGGCGGGCAAGGGCGGGAGTTCAAGTTCGATGCCCGCCGGCAGTGGCGAGCGCGAGGCGGTATTGCCACTCAGGCGAGTTGCGTTCTGACGCAGGATGCTGAGGGCGAACTGGCGCTGGGCCTGGCGGTCACCCGGCACCACGCGTTCGGCAATCGTACGTGCCGAGTCGCCGGCCTGGACTTTCCAATTTTGCCCCGGTGTCGGGACTAGCGAGTTAATGGATTCTTTGGCGGCGACAGTACTGATTGTGCTGGTGGCTGGCAGACTGCTTTCGTCGGCGTTGGGTGGGTTGAGCAGCAGCGTGTAATCGCGTCGCAGGCCCATGCCACATTCAACGCGCAGTCCCAGCATGATGGCTGGGTGGCTGGTAGGGCGGGCGGTAACTACCAGCAAGGCGCCACGCGGCCCGGATTCAAACGTCAGGCGAGCATTGCTGCTGAGCCAGGGTGTGTCATCGCTGTAGCCCGAGGGTGCGCCGACGACCCGGATGCAGCTGAGCTCGATGCGATCAGCGTCACCGGCCTGCATCGGGATCTCGATCCGCAGTGGGCCACCAATACGGCTGGATGTGGTGGCGGTACCCAGCCCCATCGCGAGAGCTGGTTGTGCGACAAGGATGTTGCCCAAACCAGCTACGAGGCTGGCGAGCAATAATTTGCGCATGCAGGGTGGCGTGAATGACTGAGTGCGGTCAGCAGGCATGGAGGCGTGTGTTTGAACCTGTCTCATATGTTCGTCATTTTAATTCTTGTCGCGTGGTTTTAATACAAGGCATGTCCGTAAAACCAGTCAGAACCGTGTCGCAGTCGAGGTTTCTGCTGTAAAAGTATTTGGTGTTTTTGGTGTTGTTTTGCATGAAAACGTCAAATTCAGGAATACCTTTAGAACTGCGGTTTTGGCGCGTTCCGGCATGGATGTATTTCGGTGTCGCGTGTAAGGGAATGTCGCCTGAAGTGTTTTTCAGTGTTTCGGGTTAAAATCCGCGTACCCTGCAGAGATACACGTGCCCTGATTGTCTTCGACTTGTGCGTTTGACAACGGAGGCCGTGAGCCCGGGGTTCCGTCGTGCGCATCAATCCATAGACGACTCAATCCGTGCCACTGCGATCCGGGTTCCGGAAGCATGGCTCGAAACAAGGGCAAAAAAATGAAGATCCATGAGTACCAAGCAAAAGAAATCCTGCGTAAATATGGCGTAGTCACCCCCCGTGGCATTCCGTGTTTCAGCGTGGATGAAGCAGTCAAAGCTGCTGATGATCTCGGCGGTTCCATCTGGGTTGTCAAAGCTCAGATTCACGCCGGTGGGCGTGGCAAGGGCGGTGGCGTGAAGCTGGCGCGTTCCAAGGATGAGGTGCGCAAGGTTGCATCCGAAATCCTCGGCATGCAGCTGATTACGCACCAGACCAGTCCTGAGGGCCAGAAGGTTCGTCGCCTGATGGTTGAAGAAGGCGCCGACATCAAGAAGGAATACTACGTTGCGGCACTGACCGACCGTGCGACCCAGAAGGTGGCCATGATGGCTTCCTCCGAAGGCGGCATGGATATCGAGGAAGTTGCGCACAGTACGCCGGAAAAAATCATCAAGGTGTTCATCGATCCGGCCACCGGCCTGACCGACGCACAAGGCCTAGAACTGGCCAATGGCATTGGCGTGCCGGCTGCGTCGACGGCGATGGCCATCGATACTTTCCGCAAGCTCTACACCTGCTACATGGAAACCGATGCTTCGCTGGCGGAAATCAACCCGCTGATTCTCGAAGGCAACGGCAACATCAAGGCGCTGGATGCAAAGTTCAACTTCGATCCGAACGCACTGTTCCGTCATCCGGACATCGTTGAGTACCGCGATCTGGATGAAGAAGATCCGGCTGAAATCGAAGCCTCCAAGTTTGATCTGGCCTACATCTCGCTAGACGGCAATATCGGCTGTCTGGTGAACGGCGCTGGTCTGGCCATGGCGACGATGGATACGATCAAGCTGTTCGGCGCCGAGCCGGCCAACTTCCTCGATGTTGGTGGCGGTGCCACGACCGAGAAGGTGACCGAAGCCTTCAAGATCATGCTCAAGAACCCGGCTGTGAAGGGGATTCTGGTCAATATCTTCGGCGGCATCATGAAGTGCGACACCATCGCCAATGGCGTGGTGACCGCTGCGCGTGAAGTGCATCTGACCGTGCCGCTGGTGGTGCGCATGAAGGGTACCAACGAGGATCTGGGCAAGAAGATCTTGGCTGAATCCGGCCTGCCCATCATCACTGCCGACACCATGGCAGATGCCGCCCAGAAGATTGTTGCCGCCGTGGCAAATAAGTAAGCCACAGGCCAGGAGCTCACAAAATATGTCTATTCTCATCAATAAAGATACCAAGGTCATTACCCAGGGCATTACCGGGAAGACCGGCCAGTTCCACACTGAAAAGTGTCAGGAATACGCAAACGGCGTGAATTGTTTTGTTGCCGGCGTGAATCCGAAGAAGGCGGGCGAGTCAATCTTCAATATTCCGATCTATGGTTCGGTGAAAGAAGCTGCTTCCGAGACTGGTGCAACCGTTTCCGTGATCTACGTGCCGCCGGCAGGCGCTGCCGCTGCGATCTGGGAAGCCGTTGAGGCTGATCTGGATCTGGCGATCTGCATCACCGAAGGCATTCCTGTGCGTGACATGCTTGAAGTGCGTAACCGCATGAAGGCCAAGGAAGCTGCCGGTGGCAAACGCACCCTGTTGCTGGGGCCGAACTGTCCGGGTCTGATTACGCCGGATGAGATCAAGATCGGCATCATGCCAGGTCATATTCACCGCGCTGGCCGTATTGGTGTCGTCTCGCGTTCAGGCACCCTGACCTATGAAGCGGTTGCTCAGCTGACCGAAATCGGCCTGGGCCAGTCTTCGGCAGTCGGCATCGGCGGCGATCCGATTAACGGGCTGAAGCACATCGATGTGATGCGCATGTTCAATGAGGATCCGGATACGGATGCAGTCATCATGATCGGCGAAATCGGCGGTCCGGACGAAGCCGAAGCTGCGCTGTGGTGCAAGGCCAACATGAAGAAGCCGATTGTTGGCTTCATCGCGGGTGTAACTGCGCCAGCCGGTAAGCGCATGGGTCATGCCGGAGCCTTGATTTCCGGTGGCGCTGACACTGCTGACGCCAAGTTAGCCATTATGGAAGAGTGCGGTTTCAAGGTGACGCGTAACCCGTCCGAAATGGCCAAGCTGCTCAAAGCCATGCTCTGATCAAGGTGTTTTTATGCAAAAGGCCGCCTTGGCGGCCTTTTGTTTTTGTAGAGGGATTTTTCTTCGTCAGCGCGTCTTGGCGACTCAGGTCAAATCAGGGCTTGCTGCCTGAGGTAAGCTCGGCATCTGTTTTGTTTTCAGGGATTTGAACGTATGGAGCTGTTTTTGCAGGCGGAATTCTGGCTGGCGGTTGGTCAGATCATCATGATTGACGTCCTGCTGGGTGGGGACAATGCCGTCGTTATTGCTTTGGCGTGCCGCCAGCTCTCTCCGGCGTTGCGTACAAAAGGAATAGTGTGGGGTACGGTCGGCGCAATTGTCTTGCGTGTGATCTTGATTTTCTTTGCGCTGACGTTGCTGAAAATTTCTTTTCTGAAGTTGATTGGTGCTGTGTTGCTGATCTGGATCGGCGTCAAATTGCTCATGCCGGAGGGCGATGATGAGCATGGCAACATCCAGGCGAGTGATCGTCTCTGGTCAGCCGTAAAAACTGTGATCGTGGCTGATTTTGTGATGAGTCTGGATAATGTGATTGCCATTGCTGGTGCCGCAGAAGGGGCTGGCGGCGATCACAAGATGCCCTTGGTTATTTTTGGTTTGTTGGTGAGTATTCCGATTATCGTGTGGGGCAGCCAGTTGGTGATCAAGCTGATGGAACGCTTTCCTGCCGTGATCCTGATTGGCGGCATGCTGCTGGGCTGGATTGCAGGTCATATGGCAGTCAGCGATCCTGTGCTGATGCCTTGGACGGCTGACGCTGCGGGTGAGCTTGTTCCGGCAGTGAAATATGCTGCCAGCGCAGGGGGGGCAATATTGGTCTGGGTCTTGGGCAAGTATTTGGGTCGAGGCAAGTCGAAGGTTGGTCAGGCAGACGTCTAAGCGGAGATTCATGCGGTCCAGGCTATCTATCTGGTGGAAACTGATATGCCAGGCTTGCTTGAAATGCCCTTGCCGGGCGGGTCATTGAGGCTGCGTATGCAGCGCTGGCGCTTGAAACGGGTGTTTGGTGGATAAGCGCTGTGCGGACGGATGTGCTGCCGGGGTGCCAGGATCTCCTTGTTGGCTCGCACGGCTTGGCAATGCAGGATGTCGCGTTTGCCGCCGAGATGCTGGATCGCGTGAAATCTGCCGGAATCGGTCAGCCAATGCCATACTGACAGCCTGGCAGAGCTGAAAAACTGCAAGAGGAAACGATGGCAAAACTTATTCTGAGCATGGATGGTCTGGTGTTGAAGGAGATCCCGCTTGTCAAGGAGCGGACCAGCATCGGGCGTAAACCGAATAACGATATCCAGATCGATAATCTGGCGATCAGCGGTGAGCATGCCGTAATCGTAGCAATTCTCAACGACGCCTTTCTGGAAGATCTGAACAGCACCAACGGCACCTACGTGAATGGTCAGTCGGTCAAGAAACACGTGCTCAAGGATAACGATGTCGTTGAACTGGGCAAGTACAGGATAAAATTTCTCAAGGACGCGCCGGACATGCGTGCCAGCGATACCTTCGAGAAGGCTTTTGTGATGACGCCCGATGCGGCCAATCTGGGCGCTAGCCCGCGCGCGCATACCGAAACGATGGTGGGTTTTGGCGCCGAAGCTTCGGTGACCAGTGAGTGGAAGGCGCCGATCGACGCTGCGAGCACTGGCGCTGACGAGCCCATGGGGATGGTGCAAATCATCAGCGGACGCAATGCCGGGCGTGAGCTCGAACTTTCCAAATCATTGACCACGCTGGGCAAGCCCGGCGTGCAGGTCGCCGTGATTACCCGCCGGCCGCATGGTTACTTCATCACCCATGTGGAAGGAGATTCCTTTCCTGTGCTCAATGGCAAACAGCTGGATGCCCAGGCTCATCTCCTCGGTGATCACGATGTAATCGAAATTGCCGGCGTGAAGATGGAGTTCTATCTGCGCAGCAGCGATACCCCCGGCGCCTAGCGACTGGACTTCAACCTCATGAAAGTAAGGGTGCTTGGCTGCAGTGGGGGAATTGGTGGGGGAGCACGCACCACCTCACTGCTCGTCGATGAAGACATTCTGCTCGACTGTGGCACCGGCGTTGGGGATCTGGCGTTTGAAGAGCTTCTGCGCATTGATCATGTCTTTCTGACGCACTCGCATCTTGATCACATTGCGCTGTTGCCGATGCTGGTTGATACCGTCGGCGATCTGCGAGAGCAGCCTTTGATCGTCCATGCCGCAGAGGACACCCTGCGTATCCTGCGCGCGCATATCTTCAATTGGCTGGTGTGGCCTGACTTTACCGTAATCCCTGATCGTATTCGGCCGATGTTGCGCATGCAGCCGGTGGAGGTAGGGGGAATCGTGCATCTGGGGGCGCGGCGCATCCAGGTTTTGCCAGCTTTGCATTCTGTGCCAGCAGTCGGGTATTGCCTTGATTGCGGCGGGGATAAGTTGGCATTCAGTGGCGATACGACGGTGTGCGACAAGCAGGTCGAGGCGCTCAACGGCCTGGAAAGGCTGCGTTACCTGTTGATCGAAGCCGCCTTGCCGGATGAGCACCAGGGTCTGGCGCACGCCGCACGCCACCTGTCGCCAAGCATGTTGCATAGCGTATTGGATCGCCTGACCGGTGATCCGGAGATCTTCGTCACGCACTTCAAACCCGGCTACGCAGAAACACTGGAGCACGAGGTGCAGGCTTACCAGGGACGTCTGCGTCCACAGGTACTCTTGAACGGACAGTGTTTCCATATCTAGGCTGAGGGTCTGTCGCTAGTCATTCGTTTGTTGCTTGAATGATCGTCAGCGGACCCTGAGCTTCATCTGGAGATGGCACATGAGCACGACTCCTTCCCGTCATGGTTCTGCTTTGGCACGCCGCCTGGCCTTTTTCAAGGGCTTGCAGAGCCTGAATACCCGGATTCACGATACCTCGAATATTGACGAGATCATATTCGAGGTCTCTGCTGAAGTCTGCGCCCTGTTTGGTGCCGAGCGCATGACCATCTATGTCGTGGATGAATCAGGCAATACCCTCAGCTCGCGCGTCAAGACCGGCCTGCACGTCGCCAAGAGCATCCGGCTGCCGATTTCCGACAAGAGTATTGCGGGTTTCTGTGCTTTGCACCGGCGCATGCTCAATATCCACAACGTTTACGATGAAAACGAGCTGCGGCAGATTTCCGCCAGCATCGAATTCCGGCGTGAGGTGGATGAGCGCAGCGGCTTTCATTGCAAGCAGATGCTGGTTGCGCCGCTGGTGCATCCTGAGGGCAGTCGCCTGCTTGGCGTGATTCAGTTGATGAATACCCTGGATGGTGATGCGTTCTCCTCGGTAGAAGAAGAGGGCGTATTGGCCCTGGCGCAGACCTTGGCGATTGCGTTTGCGCAGCGTCTGCAGACCTCAGTGCCGCTGCGCTCGAAATACCATCAACTGGTGCTCAAGGGGCGCCTGTCGGACAAGGAGCTCGACCAGTCTGCCGAAGATGCACGCAATCGCAAGATTACCCAGGAAAGCGTGCTGGCTGATGATCGCAAGATCGCTTTGGCAGATATCGGTGCGGCCATGTCGGCTTTCTATGGCGTGCCGTATGAGCCGTTCAAGCCAGAGCGCATCAAGCCGATGGATCTGCTGCGCAACATCAAGCGTGAATATGCCATCCAGAATGGCTGGCTGCCGCTGGAGGAGACGCAGGAGGGTGTTGTCATCCTCGCCGTCGATCCCGAGCATGTCATGGGCTCGCGCGTCGTTCTCAATGTGTTCCAGAATGCCAAGTTGATTTATCGCGTCAGCACGCGTGCCGAGTTCGATCAGACCGTTGCCCAGTATTTCGACCAGAGTCTGGATGATCTGAGCGTCGGCGACATTCTTTCCGACCTGAACGAGGGGGACGAAGCTTCATCGAGTAACGATGAGCTCAGCGCGGCTTCGGACAACGAATTGGTCAAGCTGGTCAATCGCATCATCGTGGATGCGCATCGTCAGGGCGCTTCCGATATCCATATCGAACCGCGCCCCGGCAAGGAAAAGATGCTCGTGCGCTTTCGCAAGGATGGCCTGCTGGTGCCGTATGTCGAGGTGCCCGCGATCTATCGCAACCCGATGGTGGCACGTATCAAGATCATGTGCGATCTGGATATTTCGGAGCGCCGCAAGCCGCAGGATGGCAAGATCAAGTTTCGTAAATACGGGCCGCTGGATATCGAACTGCGCGTGGCCACGATTCCCACGGCAGGCAGCATGGAAGACGTGGTGATGCGCCTGCTCACGCAGGGTGAACCGATTCCCATCGAGAAGCTGGCTCTGTCTGATTACAACCTCAAGCGCCTGACGGCCACGGTGACCAAGCCCTACGGCCTGTTCTTTGTCTGTGGTCCAACCGGCTCTGGCAAGACGACCACCCTGCATTCGATCCTCAAGTACATCAATCGGCCTGAAACCAAGATCTGGACCGCCGAAGACCCGGTCGAAATCACCCAGCGCGGTCTGCGTCAGGTGCAGGTCAACCGCAAGGCCGGGCTGGATTTTCCGACTGTGATGCGCGCCTTTTTGCGTGCCGATCCGGACGTCATCATGGTCGGCGAAATGCGCGATGCCGAAACAGTGCAGGTCGGCATCGAAGCTTCGCTTACCGGCCACATGGTGTTCTCCACCTTGCACACCAACAGCGCGCCGGAGTCGGTCGTACGCCTGCTCGACATGGGCATGGATCCCTTCAATTTTGCCGACGCCTTGCTGGGTGTGCTGGCGCAGCGTCTGGCGCGGCGCCTGTGTAAACACTGTCGCGCGCCGGAGGTGGCCAGTGACGAAGAAATCACCGCGATCCTCGACGAATATTGCGAGGATCTGCGCAAGACGCAGCAGTTCCGCGACAACCCCTCCGAAGCGCGTAACGAGATTCTGGCCGACTGGCATGAGCGCTTTGCCGACGCGAACGGGCGTTTCGTACTGTATCGCCCTGCTGGTTGCCCTGAATGCAGCCAGAGCGGCTATCGGGGGCGGATCGGCCTGCACGAACTGATGCTGGGTTCGGATGCGATCCGGCGTCAGGTGCAGATTCGTGCGCTGGTTTCCGATCTGCTCGTCACTGCGCTCGAAGAAGGTATGCGCACGCTGCGCCAGGACGGCATCGAAAAGGTGCTGAGTGGCGACACTGACATGGCGCAAGTGCGCCGGGTGTGTATTCGTTAGAGATTGCTTGCAGAGCCGCACTGGGCAGGCATCTGCAGCATGCCATGCTGTAGATCCAATCCTGCTGCACTTGAGCGCAGTGCATGCCTGAAGAAGTCCGCCAGATGCGGCTCTTCAGGCAGGCTTAGTCCAGTGCAGGCCGATACCCCTTGAAGCCCTCCAGCAGGATCACGCGGGCTTGGCGCCGCAGACCGGGTTCGACTTCGATACTGATCAGCTTCAGCGTTTCGGTGTGGGTGAAGCGACTGGTGATGCTTGGCTCGTCGGTCTGAGTCACCAGAATCAGCGGTCGGCTGCTGGGTTCTTCAGTCAAAGGCGCCGTCAATTGATAGTGATCGCCGGGGTGTTGGTTGGGCGCCCAGCTGCGGTAATCCGGCTTCAGGTCATGCAAGTGATAAAGCAGGTGCGCCGTGATGGTCCGGTCGCTGGTCAGCAGGATCGCACCAGGGCGCTCGGCGATCAGCGGACGTACTTGGGCGGCGAGTTTGTCCCAGCCTTTTGCACGTTTGAGTGGGTCCAGTTTTGCCGTCTGTACCTGGCCGGTGAGGTTGAAATAATCGCCCAGATGATAGGCCGCCAGCATCAGGACGATATTCACGCTTAGCGCGGCGATCCACCAGCGCGTTTTCACGCGTGATAGCAGCACCACTCCCAGCAGCAGAGCGCTCACCAGTGCGGGCGCGGCCCAGTTGCCATTGGCTTCCGAGCGCAGCGCTTGCAGGAACACAATCCCCAGCAGCGGCAGGCTGAAACACAACATGAACTGATAGCGTGGATCTCGCCATTTGCGTCGTGCCAGCGCCAGCCCGGCGACGAAAGCCAGGGCAAAGCCCGGCCCCAGTGAGCCGATCTGCGCCAGCAGGAATTCGCCCAGATTGCCGCCCTTGTCGTTGCTGCCAACGTGCGTGATATCGGCGGTGTGACGCAGGGTCGGGAAATCGTGCGCCCAGTTCCATACGATATTTGGCAGCACGATCACGCAGGCCAGTGCAATGGCGGCCCACAAGCCGGGGTGCGCAAAGATATGGCGACGACGCTTGTCGAGCAGCAGATAGAGTACAGCGGACGCGGCAAATGCGGCCATGGTGTACTTGGCCATGATGCCGAGGCCCACCGCAAGGCCCAGCCACAGCCAGTCACGCATTTGCTCGCGCTCGATGGCGCGCAGCAGGAGCAGCATGGCGGCCGTCCAGCAGAACAGCAGCGGTGCGTCAGTGGACACGGCCAAGCCGAGGGCCGAAACAATCGGGATCAGCGCGAAGGCCAGGCCGGCACGAAAGCCCACGCGCACATCGAAGAGCTTCTGCCCGAGCAGGAACAGCAGCCAGGCGGTGGCCGGGTAGAGCAGCAGCGAAGGCAGCTTCACGGCGAGCAGGCCATCGCCGAAGATCGTCGTGCTGGCGCGGATCAGCCAGGCAATCACCGGCGGCTTGGAGAAATAGCCCCAGTCCAGATTCTGTGCCCAGGTCCAGTATTGCGCCTCGTCGATGTACAGCGTCACGCCCAGGCGTGGGATCACCCATAGCCGATAGGCCGTCAGCAATGCCAGCAGGAGCAGCAGGAGTAGCGGCTGCGGCAGGCTGGTGCTGGGTTCGGGCTTCTCATTGCCCATGCGGATGCGGGTCCAGTCCTCCATTACTTCATCCTCACCAAGACGACGCCGCCTTCCTTGTACAGCACATCAACCTTCGCATCGGCGGGCAGGCGATCCACGCGGGTCAGTGCGATCTGACCGGGCCGGGCCTGTTCGGTCGGTGTCACCTGCTGGCGATACACGGAAAAGCTTGGCGCGTGGAAATTCCACAGCACGCCGGGCTCGGCAAAGTCACGTGCCACGAAGGCGGCGCGTTTCACCGGCCCCTGCAGCACATCACCGACCAGTGGCGCGACGGCCAGCGCCACCAGCAGCGTCTGCAGACAGGCAATCGCCAGCATCCGCTGCCAAACCACACCTGCCCGCAGAGCCAATACCAGCGCGCCTCCCAGCGTGCCCAGCCCCAAGAGGTAATAGCTGAGCGGGGTTGCGGCCGATATTCTTTCCACCTGCGCCAGGTAGTAAGCGTTCTTGACCCAGCCTGCACTTGCTGCGTGTTGCAGCAGGCTTGGCAGAGCGATGAAGGCCGCGATCACCAACAGCGCGGGCGCTGCGCCCAGCCAGATCGATTTGACCCGCTCGCGGTGAATCGCCAGCAGCGCGAACAGCGGCGTGCAGCCATACAGCGCGTAATGCGGCAGCTTGGTGCCGGACAAGGAAAAGAAAGCCGTCACGAAGATGAACCATACCCACAGGAAACGCCGCTCCGGCAGCTTCCAGTCCGTCGGCAACTGGCGCAGCGTCGCCAACAGCCAGCTCAGCCAGGGCAGGAGCAGGGCCGGGATCATCAGTACGTAATAGAACAGGCTGCCCGAATGCCCCTCCAGCGAGCCGGAGAAGCGCTGCACGTTGTGCTTGAGGATGAAGCCGTCGATGAAAGCCTGACCGTGAATCGCCAGCGCCGCGGCATACCAGGGTACCGTGATCACCAGCAGAATCACCCAGCCCAGCGGATCGAACACGCTGCGCAGCCAGTCTTTGAAACGGCGCGTCGTCAGGCAATACAGCAGCGTCGTCGCTCCCGGCACCAGCAAGGCAATCGGCCCCTTGGTGAGCACGCCCAAGCCGATCCAAAGGTAGCTGCGCAACAGCGGCGCCCGCGCGCCCGATTCCAGATGCCGCCAGGCATCCAGCAAGGCCAGCGCCAGCAGCATGTTCAGCAGCGAATCCGCCGTCGCCGCACGCCCGATCAAATGCACACCCAGACTGGTCGCCGCAATGCCGCAAGCCATGATCCCCGCTGCACGGCCGAAACGCTGCCAGACAAACAAGCCAACCGCATAACACCAGAAGGATGCCGCCAAGGCCGAAGGCAGGCGGAAGCTCCACTCATTCGGCCCGAACAGCCACACGAACACCGCCTGACACCAGTAGATCAGGATCGGTTTGTCAAAGCGCGGCGCCCCGTTGAGCCAGGTCGACAGGAAATCGTTGCGCACGAACATCTCGCGCGTCGCTTCTGAAAACGCGCCTTCGTCTACGTCGAACAGCGGCGCCCCGCCGAGGTTCATCAGGAACAGGACGGCGGGCAGCAGGAATAATGCCAAATGAGGCCGCCAGCGGGTTTGGTTTGAGATGGAGTGCTGATTCATTTGCAAGTATTGCGTGGTGTGTGAAAGGCGCCAGCCTTACTCACCATGTGTCGGGTTGATCCGCGTGCGCAAATGCAAAATCATTTGCGCACCCTACAAAACCTGCAGCCTGTACAGCCGCGCCCAGCTTGTTTCTTCAGCCTGCCTGCCCGGAGAAGACCGCGCAGCGAGCCTCTCCAGCATTCTGCCCATTCAAGCCTTGTACCAGGCCTCTTCCGCACTCGGGCTGTCCGGATCGCGCACCTGATACAGCTTGCCGGCGCCGGATTCGAAGTAGATGCGGGCGAGGGTTTCGGCCAGCACGCCGGAGAGGATGAACTGCACGGCCATGATCAGGCTGAAGAAGCCGACCATCAGCAGGGGCCGGGTGCCGATGGATTCGCCCATTACGAACTTGAGCACGGCCATGTAGCTGAGGATCAGGCTGCCGATGCCGCCGAGGATCAGGCCGGCGCCGCCGAAGAAGTGGCCGGGGCGGGCGCGGAAGCGCATGAAGAAGTAAACCGAGATCAGATCGAGCACGACGCGGAAGGTGCGCGAGATGCCGTATTTGGATTCGCCGTGGATGCGCGCGTGGTGGGTGACGACTTCTTCGGCAATGCGGCGCGGGGTGGTGACGGTGGCGATCCAGGCCGGGATGAAACGGTGCATTTCGCCGTACAGGCGCACGTTCTTGAGCACGCTGGTACGGAAGGCTTTGAGGCTGCAGCCATAGTCATTCAGGGTGACGCCGGTGATGCGGGCGATCAGGCGGTTGGCGATGCGCGAGGGGATCTTGCGCAGAACGAGGCCGTCCTTGCGGTTCTTGCGCCAGCCGGCAACCATGTCCAGATCTTCATTGAGCAGACGCCCGACCATGCGCGGGATGTCCGCTGGATCGTTCTGCAGGTCACCGTCCAGGGTGACAACGACATCGCCGCGCGCAGCGTCGATACCGGCCTGCATGGCAGCGGTCTGCTTGAAGTTGCGCATCAGGATCACCGGGCGCACGTGCGGGCCGAATTTGGCGCTGACGCGGCGCAGTTCGTTAGGAGTGGCGTCCGAGCTGCCATCGTCGACGAGGATCAGTTCCCAGGGATGCGCGTAGCCGGCAAGGCCTTCGTGTACGCGGGTGATCATTGGTTCGACGTTGTCGGCTTCGTTGTACATCGGGATGACGATGGACAGGGTGTGCGCCGGGATAGTGATGATTTCGTTCATGGTGGGCGACTTTCAGTCAACGGATTCAAGTTTTGAAACAGGGTTGGCGGCGGGCAAAAATGCCAGTGCTAGAGCACCGGCGACAAGCGCGCTGGCGATTACGAAAAGATGCAGGGTCAGCGCGGCGTTCAGGCCGCTGGTGAAGGTGATGCCATGCGGGGCGAGCAGCGCGGCACCACCGGCTTCGTAGGTGCCGAAACCGGCGACCCCCTGAATCGGCAGGATGGCCGCCAGTTCCACGCCCAATGCCCCGGAGAGGCCCGTCCAGATTGAGTCTTGAAGGAGCGCCCCGAGCAGCCAGGCTTGTGCGGCGAGTTTTAGCGACCAGTTGGCGATGGTCCACAGCCAGCCGCGCCCGTGATGGCGGGTGGATTCGGCCAGAGCGGCGCGGATGCGATGTACGGCGCTGGAAAACTTGCCGGCCCTGGCTTCGAGTTCGGGATGGCGCGCAGCCCATACCGGGATGGCCCCGGCGGCTAGCACGACGGCGCCAATCCACGCGGCGCGCAGGGCCGGATGCAGATCGGGCCAGACGAAGGCGGCCAGCGCCAACACCACGAAGGCATCCTGAATGCGCAGCCACAGCAGGGCCACGACGGCACGCGTGCTTGGCACGCCAAACCAGCGATTGAGCAGGATCGGGAAGGTGGCTTCGCCACTGCGAAAAGGCAGGATGTTGATCGAGGCGTTGTGCAGCAGGGTCAGGCGCAGGATGGCGGCGAAGCGGGCGCCGGTTTCTTCGCGGAATTCGTCATGCACGCGGGCGGCGCGCAGCAGGTAACTGGCCGCGAAGGCGGCAATCGCCAAGCCCAGATCGAGGGCGCTGACGTGCGCCAAGCTGGCGCCCACGTCTTGCCAGCGCGCGCCGTGCAGCACCCAGGCGAGCAGGCCCAGGGTGATAGCCAAGCCCAGGCCGCGTTTGATCCAGGTCTTCAAGAATGACGCTCCGCGTGCCGCAGAGCACAAAAGGCAGGTAGCATCGGGCCGCGACAGTCGGGGTAGGGCATCTATAGTGGAAGGGCTTGGGCCCGGAGATTGCTAGAGAAGGCCGGGAGTTTACCATCTGCCCCTGTTTAACGCCCCATCGGGCAGCTTGTCTACCGCAACTATTCACCGCAGAAACACCATGAGCGACACCTACATTTCCTCAGAGCCCGAGGCGGGCGTCAGGCTGAATCACGAATCCGATGAGCTGCGCTTCATCCAGCGCGTGGCCCGCCTGCTCCTGCAATACAACATGCGCACCGCGTCCTTGCGCGAGCGGCTGGAGGAGATCGGCCACGCCTTGTGGCTGCCCTTGCAGGTGCAGGTGGGCTATCGCACGGTGACGGTCTACACGCCGGATGGCCTGCATGTGCATGCGCAGGCGCCAGAGTTCCGCATCAATATTGCGGTCAGTGCCGAGGTTAATCGCACCATCGACAAGGTGTGTGCCCGCCAGATGCTCTTGCCGGAGGCGATCAAGCTGCTTGATGAGGTCGAACAAAGCGCCGGCCGGCATAGCCGCTGGACGCTATCGTTAATGTTCGGCCTGGCTGCCGGTGCGCTGGCCTGGCTGCTCGCCGCAGACTGGGGCGGTATGGCGGTGATTTCTGCCTCCTCAGCCTTGGGTATGCTGGTGCGTCAGGAGATGCACAAGCACCATCCGGTGCTGTTTGCCCTGCCTTTCGTGGCCGCGCTGATCGGCTCCCTGATGGGCGGCGTGGTGATCCTGCTGGGCTGGACACAGACGCCCGGCATCTGCCTGATCGTGCCGGCCTTGATGCTGGTGCCGGGGCCGCACCTGATCAATGGCCTCTACGACATGCTGGAGAACAACATGCAGACCGGTATCCCGCGTCTGGGGCTGTCGGCCGGCATTCTGGTGGCGGCGGCGATGGGGATTTTCCTTGGCGGCTGGCTTACTTTGGGGATGACCACGGTGCCGCCTTCGACAGTGGCTGCACAGCCGATTTCGCTGTGGCTGGATATCGTACTGGCCGGCGTGGCTGCCTGCGGCTTTGGCGCCTTTTATAACGCCCCCTGGCGCGTGTTGTGGACCTCCATTGCCTGCGGCATGGTCGGCCACGGGATTCGATATCTGTGTCTGGCCAATGGTATGCCGCTGGAGATTGCTACCCTGTTCGCCTGTGTGGCGATTGGCTTCATGGCGATCCGCTGGGTCAGCAGCATGCGCATCCCGTTTGCGGCCGTAGCTTTTGCCGGCGCAGTGCCGATGATGCCCGGCGTGCTGATGTTCCGCAGCATCGGTGGGGCGATGGATATTGCCCTCGCCGGCGCGGGCGCTCCGCTGGTGCTGGTGGCCGGTACCTTGGCCAACATCTTCAAGTCGGCGTTTGTGGTTGGTTCGATGGGTATGGGTCTGCTCGCTGGTGCCTGGCTGGGGTCACTGGTTTTCAGTTTGCTGACCAAGGTCCGTACATGAGCAAACCGATCACCCTGATTGGCGCGCCGACTGATATCGGTGCGGGCATGCGTGGCGCTTCGATGGGGCCGGAAGCCTTGCGCGTAGCCGATCTCAAGGCGACGCTGGAAAGCCACGGGCTTTTCGTCGAAGATCTGGGAAATCTGGCCGGGCCGAGCAATCCCTGGTCGCCGCCGGTTGATGGCTACCGTCATCTGGATGAGGTCATTGCCTGGAATCATCACGTGCACGATGCGGTGCTTGGTGCCTTGCAACAGGGAAGTCTGCCGATCCTGCTGGGTGGGGATCATTCACTGGCAATTGGCTCAATCAGCGCGGTAGCGCGCCACTGTCGGGCGCAAGGCAAGCATCTGCGTGTGCTTTGGCTGGATGCGCATGCCGATTTCAATACCTCCGTGATTACGCCCAGCGGTAATTTGCACGGCATGCCGCTGGCTTGCCTGTGCGGGTTAGGGCCGACGGAGCTGACCGGCTTGTCGGATCAGCGACCGGCAATTGACGCGGCAGCGATTCGTCAGATCGGCATTCGTTCGGTGGATCTGGGCGAAAAGCAACTCGTGCACCGGATGGGTCTGGATGTGTTCGACATGCGCTATATAGACGAGACCGGCATGCGCCACACCATGGAGCAGGCCTTGTTCGGGCTGGATGAGAACACTCACCTGCATGTGAGTTTCGACGTGGATTTTCTCGACCCGGAAATCGCGCCGGGCGTGGGCACCACGGTGCCGGGTGGCCCGACCTACCGCGAAGCCCAGTTGTGCATGGAAATGATTGCCGACACGGGCCGTCTGGGTTCGCTGGATGTCATGGAACTGAACCCTGCGCTGGATCTGCGCAACAAGACGGCTGATCTGGCGGTTGATCTGCTGGAGAGCCTGTTTGGCAAGTCCACTTTGATGCGAAGAGCGTGACTTTAGGGCGAGATCGCGGGAATCCCTAAAGCTTGTGGGTCATCTGGCCGAAAACAAGGGGAGGAGGCTTTTGCTGCGAGTACTGCCTGTAGAGGTGCATGAATACTCGCTGTGCGCCCGGCATGTGTCGGGAACCGCATCAGGCAAGCTTCTATACGGGATGCCCGCTCACAATGAAAGCTCTGGTAATCGACGATACGCTGACCAGCATGGCCGTTATCTGCGCTCAGTTGCGCAAGATCGGCATCGAGCCGATCTCGGCCAGTGACGGAACCGCCGGCATCGAGGCATTCAAGGAGCACCGACCGGATCTGGTGTTGCTGGATGTGATCATGCCTGGCATTGATGGCTACGAAACGGCCAAGCGCATTCGCCAACTGGAGCGCGACGGTGAATGGACGCCGATCCTGTTTTTGACCGCGAGTACCAGTGATGAAGATCTGGAGCGTGGAATTGCTGTTGGCGGAGATGATTTTCTGGTCAAACCGATGTCTGAAATCGTGCTGACCGCCAAGGTGCGCGCGATGCAGCGCATGGCGCAAATGCGTTATTCCTTGGTGCTGCTGACGCGCCGGCTCGATGAAGCCAATCGCGAACTGATCCGCCTATCGTCGGTGGATGGGCTGACCGATATCGCCAACCGGCGCCAGTTTGATGAATTTCTGACGCGTGAATGGGCGCGCGGAATTCGCAGCGCTGCGCCGCTTTCGCTGCTGATGTGTGATGTGGATTTCTTCAAACAGTACAACGATCATTACGGTCACCCGGCGGGTGACGAGTGCCTGAAAGTTGTCGCCAAAACTTTGCAAGGCGGCGTTCGCCGCCCGGCCGATTTGACGGCACGTTACGGTGGTGAAGAGTTTGCGGTGGTCTTGCCCGATACTGATTTGCCGGGCGCCGAGCAGGTGGCGGAAGAAATGCGTCGCGCCCTGGAGAATCTGGCCATGCCTCATGCTGGATCACTATTGGGTCTGGTCAGCATCAGCATTGGTGTGGCGTGTACGGTGCCCAAGCGTGAAAATGGTTCCGTAGCGCAACTGATTGCCGATGCCGATGCAGCCTTGTACAGAGCGAAACAGGCCGGTCGCAATCGCGTGCTGGTGGCTAGTGAGGAGTTGTTGTCATGAGTGAACAGAGCCGCTTTGCGGGCGTCAGCGTGGTCATCATTGATGACAATGACACGACTCGCGCGATGCTGCGTGCCATCTTGCGTGCCGAGATGATTGAAGTGGTGGCTGAGGCGAAAGATGGTGCCAATGGCTTGGTGATGGTTCGCAAGCTGCGCCCGACGCTGGTGTGTCTGGATGTGATGATGCCCAATGTGGGGGGGATCGAAGTACTCAGCCAGATCAAGACTGAAATGCCGGATGTGCGGGTGCTGATGGTGACTGGATCAACCGACCGCGACACCGTGCAGGCCGCGATCCAGGGCGGTGCGAGCGGCTATCTGGTCAAACCCTTCAACGGCGGCAAAGTGATTGCGGCGGTGGAAACGGCGCTGGGGCGGAAAAGTCAGAACTGATCTTTCCACTTTCTCAACACCGTAAAAACTTCCAGCGGGCCATGCAATGCGTGGCCCGCTTGCTTTTCGGCGACTTGGTGTACGGCGGTTTCAGTGCAGCGCAGAAAGGGATTGGTCTGCAATTCATCGCCCAGGCTGGAGGGCAGCGTGGGGCGGCCTTGTTCACGCAGTGCTTCGCAAGAGCGCCGCCGGGTCTGGATCTGCAGGTTGCCGGGCTCGACAGCCACAGCGAAAGCCAGGTTCGAGAGGGTGTACTCGTGCGTGCAGTACACGTGCGTCTTGGCGGGCAGGGCAGCTAGTGTCTGCAAGGACGTGAAGAGCTGTTGTGCGGTGCCGCCAAGAAGTCGACCGCAACCGGCGGCGAACAGGGTGTCGCCGCAGAACAAGGCATCGCTCCACAGGTAAGCAATGTGTTCCTCGGTGTGGCCCGGCACGGCCAGCACGCGCAGCGGCGAAGCGAAACCTTCAATCCGGAATTCACCCTGATCGCTGAGAGCGTGCGTTACCAAAGGCATGGCGGCGCTGTGCGGGCCGAAGACCGGCACGGCGCTATGTGCCAGAAGTTCGGCGACGCCTCCTTGGTGGTCGGCATGGCGGTGAGTCAGAAGGATAGCGGTCAGCGTCAAGCCCTGCTCATGCAGGAAAGACAGCACTGGCGCGGCTTCGCCTGGATCGACGACGACACAGCGCCGGCCTTCACAGATGGCCCAGATATAGTTGTCGCGCAGCGCGGAAAGAGGAACAATCATCATCCACCGCATTCTACGGATTTCCGTGCATGTCCATTACACATCTCGCGCAATGGCTTCCAACGCCTCGTGGTCAGTATCTGCTGACTTGGGAGCAGGATCGTGTCGACCGTGTGGTGGCGGATATTTTCGGGTTCAATGCACTGCAGATCGGTTTGTGCGGGCAGGATTTCCTGCGCGCCAACCGCATGCCTCATCGCATATTGGGTGGCGCCTGCAACCACACCGATGAGCCGGGAGCTTCGGTGCAACTGCTGGCGGAGGAGTTGCCCTTTGCGTCGCAGAGTCTGGATCTGGTCGTGCTGCCGCATGTGCTGGAGTTCGCCAGCTCGCCGCATCAGGTGCTGCGTGAGCTTGAACGTGTGCTGGTGCCGGGCGGACATCTGGTGATCACCGGCTTCAACCCGTTCAGCATGTGGGGTTTGCGCCGTGCGCTGGCCGGGCATATGGGTGAAATCCCCTGGCGCGGGCAATATCTATCGGTCTCGCGTCTGAAGGATTGGCTGGGTTTGCTGGGCTGCGAACCCCGGATCAGCGCCTTTGGCTGCTATGCTCCGCCCGCCTCGAGCGCCGAGTGGCTGCGGCGCTGGTCTTTCATGGATTCTGTAGGGCCACGTTTATGGCCTTTCATGGGCGGAGCCTATGTGTTGCACGCAGTTAAACGAGTGCCCGGCATGCGTTTGATTACGCCCAAATGGCGCGAGCAGAAGGCCCGCAAAAAGGGTTTGGTCGCAGTGACGCAGAAGGATCGCGGGGCTTAGCTCGCAAGTCGTGCCCAGTATCGTCATTCCGGGCTTGACCCGGAACGCAAGTCGCATTTTCAATCAGAGTCGAGTATCCATGGATCAAATCGAAATTTTTACGGATGGTGCCTGTTCAGGCAATCCCGGCCCCGGCGGCTGGGGCGCGATTTTGCGTGCTGGCACAGTGGAGAAGGAGTTGTGGGGTGGCGAACCGACAACGACCAACAATCGCATGGAAATGATGGCGGTGATCCGCGCTCTGGCGAGTCTGAAGCGGCCGGTTATGGCCAAGGTGTATACCGATTCGCAGTATGTGCAAAAAGGCATTTCCGAATGGATTCACGGCTGGAAGAAACGTGGCTGGAAAACGGCGAGCAAGGAGCCGGTGAAGAATGAAGATCTGTGGCGCCAGCTGGATGCCGAGGCCGAGAAACACAAGATCGAGTGGCTGTGGGTGCGCGGCCATTCCGGTCACGTCGAGAACGAGCGTTGCGACGTGCTGGCGCGGCAGGGCGTGGACGCGGCGCGCAAGGCGGGCAAGGCGGTGGAATTCTCCGCGCTGCAGGCGTGAAACTCACCGGGCTGGAGAGCCGCATCGGGCGGCTTTCTTCAGCATGCATCAGTGGAGATAAAGGCAGGATGCGGCTCTTTCGGCGTATGGCCTGTAGACGCTGACTGCAAGCGGATCTCCGGCTAGCCCTTAAACCGTAATTTCGATCCGGTTGCCTTCCGGGTCCAGCACCACGCTTTCGTAGTAGCCGTCACCCGTCCGGCGCGGACCGTCGAGTCGGGTGATGCCATCGGCTATGAGGCGTGCCGTCAGCGCATCCACCTCCGCTTCAGAACCCGTCGCCAGCGCCAGATGGGCGTAGCCGATGAATTGCTGCAGCGGGAAGGCGGGAGGATGGTCGAATACATCCGGGCGTTGCATCAACTCCAACCGCGCGCCGCCGGCAAAACTCAGGAAATAGGACTGGAACTGCGTGACCGGGTTGGCGTAGCGGCGACCCGCCTGCGCGCCAAAGTATTTCACATAGAAATCTTTCAGCAACTCGATATCGCGGGCCCATAGAGCCAGATGGGCGATGTGCATGGCATGTCTCCAGAAGTCGCCTGAAACCGCATCGGCAAAGCCGGCAGAAGTTTCAGGCGGAGTAATTTCAAGGCATGAACTGCCCGCCATTCACATCCAGAATCTGTCCAGTGATGTAGCCGCTGCAGGCATGCGAGGCGAAGAACAGGAAGGCCGGGGCGATGTCCGCCGCTGTGCCGAAACGGCCCATCGGGATGCCGCCACTGATCCGGTCACGCACTTCCTGACTCTTGTCCGCATGGAAGGCTGTGTCCACGGTGCCTGGCGAAACGATGTTGAAGCGGATGCCATCGGCCGTGTGGTAATCGACCCAGTTCTTGTGGATGTTGTGCAGCCAGGCCTTGGCTGCGCCATAAAGTGAAGCGCCGGGGCCGCCACCGGTGTGGCCGGCAATCGAGCCGACGCTGATCACGGCGGCGGTTTGGCCGCTGGCCGCCGCTGACGCCTTCAGATGGGGCAGGGCGGCCTGGGTGCACATCAGTGCCGAGCGCATGTTCACATCTGCGACCGCATCAAAAAACGCGTCATCGATCTGAGGCAACGGCTTGCGCGCGACCAGTGCGCCAGCATTGTTGATCAGTACGTCAATGCCGCCAAAACGCGCGACGAAATCTGCCACCAGTTTTTCGCAGGCCGCGCTGTGCGACACGTCAGCAGCGAAGAATTCGGCCTCGCCGCCATCACGCAGGCCGTTCAGGATGTCGTCCAGATCGGCGGGGGCTTTGCGGCCATTGATGCCGACTTTCGCTCCGGCTGCAGCAAAGGCTTTTGCGGCCGCCAGCCCGATGCCTTGGGTAGAGCCGGTGATGAGGACGCGCTTGCCTTTCAGATCGTTGAACATGTTGCCGTTTCCTTGCCAAAGTTTGAACCCGTGAGGATACCTTGTCGCAAGTCGCAAGTCGCAAGTCGCAAGTCGCAAGTCGCAAGTCGTGAGGGCGCTTTTCAGTGCAGGCCCGGATTGATACCTCAGTCACACTATTTGTCAGACAACTTTTGCGCTTGGCGCTAAACTTCGCGGCATGTCTGCACCCAAGCAACTTCGCCTGTTTTCGATCACTTGGCCGATCTTCGTTGAAAACCTGTTGATGGTCCTGATGGCGCTGTTCGGCTTGTGGCTGACCAGCCGCATTTCGAATGGCGCGGTGGCGTCCTTCGGGCTGGTCGGGCAGATCCTTGGCGCGCTGCAGATCGTATTTCGCGTGGTGAGCATTGGCACCAGCGTGGTGGTGACCCAGCATCACGGCGCGGGCGATGAGGCAGGCGCACATCAGGTGGCCAAGGCGGGTCTGGCCGCATCCAGCTGGGTCGGACTGGCGACGCTGCTGTTGCTGAGTCTGGGTGCGAGCTGGATCCTCACGGCCATGCATTTGCCTGTAGAACTGATGCCGATTGGCGAGCCCTACATGGCTGCGCTGGGCGTGGCACTGTTGTTCGACGCGATCTCGATGTGCATGGTGGCAGTGTTGCGCGCTTACACGCACACGCGTGAGTCGATGAAGATCGTGCTGGTGATGAACCTCGTGCAGGTGGTTTTGAGTGTGCCGCTGATGCTCGGTGTTGGCGCCTGGGCCGGCTGGGGGCTGGTCGGGCTGGCGGCTGCGATGACGCTTTCGCGCCTGCTGGCTATCGGCCTGGCCTGGCGCGTGTGGCGCAGCAAGCTGGGCGTGTACATCGCTCTGCCGGACTGGTTGCGTCTGCGCTGGAAACCGCTGTCCAGCATATTGCATATCGGCTTGCCCGGCGCGGGCGAGAAAGTCGCTTTCCGCATCAGTTTCATCATCAGCATCTCGATGGTCGCCAGCATGGGGCAGGCCGCACTGGCGACCCATGCCTACGTGTGGCAAGCGGTGCAGTTGGTGACGCTATTTACCGGCGCGGTTGGTTTCGGCACCGAAATCATGGTTGGCAATTATGTCGGCGCCGGGCGTTTGAAACAGGCCAATCGCGTGTTGTGGCAGGCCATGGCTTGGGGCTTCGGCGCGATCCTGCTGTGCACGGCGATCAGCTTTTTCGCCACGCCACTGGCCGTGGCGCAGGCTACCCGCGATCCGCAGATTCTGGCGCTGGTCGGCTTGATCATGTGGGTGGAGCTGGTGCTGGAGCCGGGTCGCTCGTTCAATATCGTGGTCACCAGCGGCTTGCGTGCTGCAGGCGATGCGCGCTTTCCGGTCAAGGTCAGCGTCGTCTCGGTGTTCCTGTTTGGCGTCGGCCTGGGCTGGCTATTGGGCGTGCATTTCGGCATGGGGCTGGTCGGCATCTGGATCGGCTATGCGGCGGATGAATGCTGTCGCGGCCTGATCATGGCCGTACGCTGGGTCTGGCTGGGCTGGGTGCCGCATGCGCGGAATACGCGCAAACGGATTCTGGCCCACATGCAGGGCTGATGCGCGGGCGCTTCCGGTATCATTGCGGCCACCGAAACGAAGCCCGCACCCCAATGGAACTCATCACGCAATTCTTCGAGCTGATCATGCAGTTCTTTGACATCGTCCTGCATCTCGATAAATTCCTGCCGCAACTTGTCGCCGAGTACGGCAACTACATTTACGTGATCCTGTTCGCGATCATCTTCTGCGAAACCGGACTGGTCGTGACGCCTTTCCTGCCCGGTGATTCGCTGTTGTTTGTGGCCGGCGGGGTGGCCGCATTGGGTGGTATGGACATCTTTACCCTGTCGGGCTCACTCTTTCTTGCCGCCGTGCTGGGCGATAACGTGAATTACTGGATCGGGCGCTCGCTCGGCCCTCGCGTGTTCAAGTGGGAGCATTCGCGTTTGTTCAACCGCGCGGCCTTCGACAAGACCCACAGCTATTTCGAACATCACGGTGGCAAGACCATCATCGTTGCGCGTTTCATGCCCATCGTGCGGACCTTCGCCCCCTTTGTGGCCGGCGTTGCGCAGATGGACTATCGCCGCTTTCTGCCGCTGGATATTCTGGGTGGTGCGATCTGGATCTTTTCGCTGACTTTTGCGGGCTACTTCCTCGGCAATATCCCCTTCATCAAGAATAATCTGAGTGTGTTCGTCCTGGGCATCATTGCTGTGTCCTTGATGCCCTTGTTTGTAGCCTGGTTGCGCAGCCGCAAGGCACAGACTGCGCAGCCTTGATTCCCCGGAGGGAATATGAATACTCGCGCTGGTTTGATGATTGCCCTGTGTGCTGCACTGCTGTGCTCGGGGTGCGACAAGCTGTTTTCGGACGCCGCGCCTGACATCAACAGTCCCGAATTCAAGAAGGCTGCTCAGGAGCGGCAGGCGCTGATCAAGAAGGACAATCAGATCGTCGAAAAAGCCGCGTGGTTCGGCAAGACCGGTTTATCCGCGGAGCTTGAACGCGAGTTGCCGCGTAACCTGCGCCATCAGTCGGGGCAGACGATCTCTGACAAGAATTCCCTGAAGGCTGCCGATCTGGACTATATCGGCGCTTTCAAGGAAGACGGCGGCATTGTGCGTTACTGGCGCATCAATGATGGCGCCAGCGAAGTGCGCTATGCCTTCGTGACTGCTGCGCCGGATGGCGGAACGGTGATGGGCATGGGCTACCGCCAGCCATCCGGATCAGCTCAATAAACGCTGATTTCAATTTTTTCAAGGCTGCCATCCCCGGCCAGCAACCCCGCATTAATTGAATACATGAAAAACATAGTTATCCTGATTTCCGGCCGTGGCAGCAACATGGAAGCGATCGTACGTGCCGGCATTCCCGGCGCGCGGATTGTCGCTGTTATCGCCAATCGGCCGGATGCCAAAGGGCTGGATATTGCGCGCGGTTTCGGCATCGAAGCGATGGCGCTGGACCACAAGACCTTTGCCGGGCGCGAAGCCTTTGACGCCGCGTTGGCCACGGAAATCGACCGCTTCGCACCGGATCTGGTGGTGCTGGCCGGTTACATGCGCATCCTGACCGACGATTTCGTGCGCCACTTCGCGGGCCGCATGCTCAATATCCATCCTTCGCTGTTGCCCTGTTTCACCGGCCTGCATACGCATCGTCGCGCCATCGAAGCAGGCGTAAAAGTGGCCGGCACCACCGTGCATTTCGTCACGCCGGAACTGGATAGCGGCCCCATCGTCATCCAGGCCGTGGTGCCGGTGCTGGCTGGTGACGATGAAGACAGTCTGGCTGCGCGCGTGCTGCTGCAGGAACACCGCATCTATCCGCAAGCCGTGCGTTGGTTCGTGGAAGATCGTCTGCGCCTGGATGCTGCCGGGCGGGTCGAATTGCTGGACGCACCGACCGGCCCCGAGGGCTGGAGCGTGCCGCCCGTCGAAGCCTGAGGTGAGCCTGTGCGACGGCGCCTGATCGTCGCCTTGCTGCTGTCCATTGCGGCGCATTTCGCCTGGCTCATATCGCCGGGATGGGAGTTGTCCGAAACGCCTGAACCGCCCGGCGAAGCCTTGCGTCTCGAAGCGAAACTCAGCGCGCCGTCTGCAATGGCCTCACTGGCAGCCAAAGCTGCCGTGCCCAAGCTCAAGCCCAAGCCGCGCCCACGCCCGAAACCTGCGCCCCGACCGCCGGATGCGCCCACTGCTCAGCTACCCCAGGACAAGACGCCGGAATCCGCTACAGCTGAAGCCAGCGGCCCGGCGCCCACGGACAGCCTGCCTGCAGAGCCGCAACTGGCGGACGTCTCCGGGCAGGATGCTCCGACAGGCCCGTCCTCTGGGCCTCTTGGCGATACCCCTTTGCAGGCGCCCGTTGCACAGCGCTTGCCAAGGCAGGGACGGGTGCTTTACACCGGCACGGCAGGCGCTTTCATCGCCCTCGGCGCGCGTGGTCAGGCCAGCTGGGAACATGATGGCGAACGCTTTCAGAGTCGCCTCTCGGCCGGTCTGAGCAGTCTGGATAGCTCGCTGGATTTCCGTTCCACCGGCCGCCTGATCGGCCCCCAGATCATCAGCGAAACCACCAGCGACCTGCGCTTGAGCAAACATTCCACCAGCCTGATTGATCAGGCCGGCGGCAAGGTCACGCTGCAGCGCGCGGCTGATACGCGCGAGCGTCAGATCAAAGGTCTGGCGGTGGCGATTTCGGCGCTGCCGCAGTTGTTGATGACTCTGGACGAGGGCATCGACAAGGCTGCCTTTTTCGTCGTCGGCGATTTCTGGGTAGCCGATTCCGTGCTGACGGCGCGCGGCAAGGAAATGCTGCGTTTGCCCGCCGGCCAGATCGAGACGCGGCACTTCACGACGCGCGGCAATAACGGCTCGATCATCGACGTCTGGCTGGCGCCGGTCTGGCGCAATGCGCCGGCGCGGATCCGCATCGAGCTGGGCAGCATCGTGGTCGACCTGAAAGCGGCCGAGGTCGAGATTGAAGGGCAAATGCTGGCACGTGAGCCGGAGGCCGCCTCCAGCGAATAGACCTTGCGGGAAACGGCAGGAGCGTGGAAGGGCAGTGTAGGAGCGGCTTCAGCCGCGAGTGCCGGGCAAAAATTCGCGGCTGAAGCCATTCTCACAAGAGGATTCGGTCATGCTCCTGTGGATGTGACAAAGCCCGCGTGAAGCGGGCTTTTATTTTGGTACCACCAACAGGAATCGAACCTGTACCTGCCCCTTAGGAGGGGGCCGTTGTATCCATTCAACTATGGTGGCAAGAAGGCGCGCATTGTAATTCCATTTTCAGACCAATACAGCATTTGTCGACTTCGGCTAATCGTGTGCCAACTCCGTCTGCGCTTTGTCTTTGGGTCAGTGTTGCTCTGCAAATGGAATGTTTCGGGCGCGCTCGTTTCTCAAGGAGCTGGTGCGAACTCGGAGCGGTGGTTCTGAACAGCGTGGCGCTTACGGTTTGTCCAGATTCCGGGTGAAACTGCCAAAGTGGCTCGCGCATGGCTTCGGTACAGACTTCGGCGATCAGATCCAGATCTTCGTTTAGTTACCGGAAGCTGTCTTTGTGTACCTGAGAGCCTTCGCGCAAGGCAATGATCACGGTTTATCGCACCCAGGGCCCGCGTCCGCATTGGCTGTGCCTGTCTGTCACTGCGATGATGAAAAATGTTGCGTCGGGCAAGGGCAGAAATCAGGGCGGGTTGAGTCCGGATCGCCTAGCTGAAGCTGGGACAGGTTTCTTCAAGGCCTTCATTTCGTTCCATACAGGCGCGACAAGAAATATGACAGACAGGGAGCCTTGTGCCGGCCTATTCTGACGGTTAGGGTAATCGTGCGTGGTCTTCTGGAGGATGTGTGCCGCAGACATTCAGTGCAAAAGCGAAGCTGACGGGCCTTTTGTTCTTGCTGTCGGCCTTGCTGGGGCCACAAGTAGCACAGGCCGACGATGTGTTGATCCGCAACCGACCCAATGTCGGGGTTAATCAGCGCCTGGAGTTTTCGGATCTGGTGCTGGAGGAGGCGATGCGTCGCACGCAGAAAAAATACGGTCCGTACCGGATTGAATGGACGACCGGCACCATCGCCCGCGAGCGTTCCCTGATTGAACTGGTCAGCGGCGAAACGCACAACACCACGATCGTGGCCAGCCAGCCAAGCTGGGAAGAGCAACTGTTGCCGATCTGGATTCCGGTGGATATGGGTTTACAGAACTACCGGATTTCGCTGACTACCAAGGCCGCACAGCCCCGGTTGTCGGCGGTGCGTGCACTGGACGAACTCAAGGCTTTGCGTGCCGGGATAGGGGCGGCCTGGTCATCACGCAAGATCATGGATGCGAATGGATTCAACCTTGTTATCGGCGAGAACTTCGAGCCGATCTTGCGCATGTTGCTGGCGGATCGTTCAGATTATTTTCCGCGCGGCGTGAATGAGGTGTTTGTCGAGTTCGACGCGCGATCCGCAGACAATCCCGAACTGGTGGTGGAGAGTGACATCGTGCTCGAATACCCCTTGCCGACCTATATTTTTGTCTCGCCCAAAGCGCCGCGTCTGCATCAGCGTTTGAGTGAGGGCATGGAAGTCATGGTGCGCGATGGGACGCTGCGCAAAATGGTCATGGACTACTACGCCGATATGATCAAACGTGCGAATTTCTGTGCGCGGCGGCTGTTTCGTATCGAGAACCATCTGGTGTCAGAGAAAACTCCGCTGCAGCGCAAGGAGCTGTGGTTCGATCCTTACGACCCGAAAACCGGCATGTGCGCGAAGCCGGTGACGAAGCCTGCCAGGAAGTCCGCCAAGAAATAGCTGTACCCGAAGAGCCGTATGGTGGGGGCTTCTTCGGCTTGCCTGCCTGAACAGGCTCGCACCATGCGGCAGATGAGGCAGGGGGCTGGGTTTGCCGGGGTACAATCCGGCCCTTCCTTGCTTCACCGTGACGAATCCCATGCCTTTGATGACCTTAGAAAACGCCTGCCTTGCCTTTGGCGATGTGGCCTTGCTTGACCATTCCGAACTCGTGCTGGAGCCCGGCGAACGGGTGGCGCTGATCGGGCGCAACGGGGCGGGTAAATCCAGCCTGATGCGTGCCCTGGCGGGCGAGCAGAGTCTCGACGATGGCCGGGTGTGGCGACAGCCAGGTTTGAAGGTGGCCTACGTGGCGCAGGAGCCCAATTTTGATCTGGCGCGCGACGTGTTCGCCACGGTGGCCGATGGGGTGGGCGATGCGGCGCGTCTGATCGCGGGTTATCACGAGGCGGCGCATGCGCTCGCGCATGGCGACGAATCCGCGATGGATCGCATGTCAGACTTTCAGCACGCGCTGGAGTCGAGCAATGGCTGGGCCTTGCATCACAAGGTGGAGCAGGTGATCGATCGTCTCCGGCTGGATGGTGAGGCGCTGGTCTCCAGCCTTTCCGGCGGCGGCATCAAGCGCGTGGCGCTGGCCCGGGCGCTGGCGGGCGAGCCGGATTTACTGCTGCTGGACGAGCCGACCAATCACCTGGACGTGGCCGCCATTGATTGGCTGGAAGAGCTGATCAAGGCCTTCCGTGGCGCCGTGGTGCTGATCACCCATGACCGGGCTTTCATGGACAATACTGCCTCGCGCATCATCGAGCTCGATCGTGGCCGCCTGGTGAGCTTCCCCGGCTCATACGCAACCTATCAGCAGCGCAAGGCCGAGATGCTGGAGATGGAAGCCAAGAGCAGCGCAGAATTCGACAAGTTTCTGGCGCAGGAAGAAGTGTGGATTCGCAAGGGCGTGGAAGCGCGCCGCACGCGCAATGAAGGGCGCGTGCTGCGTCTGGAAGAGCTGCGCAAAACGCGTACGGCACGGCGTGACCGGCTCGGCAGCGTCAACCTGCAACTGGATCGCGGCGAGCAGAGCGGCCAGCTGGTGGCCGAGCTGACGAATGTGAGCAAGAGCTTTGGCGACAAGACGGTGATCCGTGATTTTTCGGCGCGCATCATGCGTGGTGACCGGATCGGTTTTCTCGGCCCGAATGGTGCCGGCAAGACCACGCTGCTCAAACTGATCCTTGGTGATCACGAGGCCGACTCCGGCACCATCCGGCGAGGCACCAAGCAGCTGGTGGCCTACTTCGACCAGTTCCGCACGGCGCTGGATCAGGAGGCGCCGCTAACCGAAGTCATCAGCCCCGGCTCGGATTTCGTCGAAATCGGCAATACGAAAAAACACGTGATCGGCTATCTGGGCGATTTCCTGTTTTCACCACAGCGTGCGCGCAGCCCGGTGAAGTCACTGTCCGGCGGCGAGCGCAACCGCCTGCTGCTGGCCCGTCTGTTTGCCCGGCCGGCAAACATCCTGGTGCTGGACGAGCCGACTAATGATCTGGATGTAGAAACCTTGGAGTTACTGGAAGAGCTGTTGCAGTCGTATGACGGTACGGTTTTTCTGGTCAGTCATGACCGGACCTTCCTCGACAACGTGGTGACGCAAACCATTGCCTTTGAAGGCGATGCACAGTGGCGCGAATACGCAGGTGGTTATTACGACTGGTTGCGGGTCAAAAATGCTGAGAAGGATGCCGCGGAGAAGGCCGTCAGAAGCGCGTCTACAGCCAGCAAGGCTGCAGAGGCAGAGCGCAAGCCTGTCGCGAAGCAGGCCAAGTTGAGTTTCAACGAGAAGCGCGAGCTTGAAGGCCTGCCCGCCAAAATGGCGGCACTGGAGGCCGAGCAAGCCGGTCTGCAAAAGCAGTTGGCCGATCCGGAAATCTACCGCACGCGTGGCGCGGAAATGACGACGATGAATACGCGGCTGGCGGCGATTGATGAAGAGTTGCTTAATTTGCTGGAGCGCTGGGAGGCGCTTGAAGCCAAAACATAAGGTTTCAGGCTGGCAAAAAAAACGCTTTGGGGGTATGTTTCCCTGCTGGGTTGAACCAAGCTCGGCGCGCCTGTCCCAAGCGTCTGCATGTCGCCCAGGGCATGGATAAACCTGTTTTTTGAAGTGTGCGTTTCCTGTGATTCATTCCACTCGGAGGAGAGTATGAAGAAGAACGTGTTGGCCGTCTCTTTGGCGGCAATCGGTTTGCTGGCCGCTTGTGCCAGCGGTGGCCCTGAGAAAGCTGCTGTCGCTGGCAAGTCTGCCGACATCGGGCGTGCCGTGTTGGCCGCCAATGATGGCTGGGCCGCAGCCGAAGGCGCTGTGACCGGTGGCTCTGCCGCCAAGGCCGAGAATGAATTCACCGTCAGTACGCGCAAAGAGTTTGTGGATGCTTTGGCCAAGGCAGCAAACGCCTCCAAGATCATCCGCGTGAAGGGCACGATCAATCTCTCTGCCGATGACAACAACAAGGAGCTGACCGAAAAGGACTACACGGTCGCGCCGTATAACTTCAATGACTACATGAAGGCTTATGCGCCGGCCACATGGAATCAGAATCTGGTCAAGGGTCGCCCGGAGCGCAAGCTCTCCGGTCCGCAGGAAGATGCACGGGTTGCCTCTTCCAAGCGACAGAAAGATCGCATCGTGATTCAGGTGCCGTCGAACACGACCATCGTCGGTCTGGGCAAGGACGCCAAGATCGTCAAGGGCAATCTGGTGATCGGGCCGGATTCCGAGAATGTGATCATCCGTAACATCGCGTTTGAGGATGCCTTCGATTATTTTCCTGGCTGGGATCCGGGCGATAGCTTCAAAATCGACAAGAGCTATCCGGGTTGTCAGGAAGCTTTTGTTGATGCCAAGACAGGCCCGCAGAATTGCCCGGGCGGTCGCTGGAATTCCGAGTACGACTTGATTTCGGTGAACGGAGGCAAGCGTGTGTGGATTGATCATTGCTCGTTCAATGACGGCGATCGCTCCGACAAGCTGTTTCCACCGGTTTTCCCTTTTCCGCACAACGAAATCACCCAGAAGGTTCAGCATCACGATGGCATGGTGGATGTCACCAATGGCGCCAACTTCGTAACGATCTCGAACAGCGTCTTCAAGGATCACGACAAAGCCTTCCTGATCGGCGGCAGCGATAGCTCCAAGGTCGATACAGGCAAGCTCAATGTCACTCTTCACAATAACTATTTTGAGAATGTTGGTCAGCGCATGCCGCGAGTACGTTTTGGCAAAGTGCATGTGTACAACAACTACTTTGTGGGTGATGCGGCGGGCAACGACGATCCGAAACTCGATTCTTACCAGAACCACCTGAACACACTGAAAGCCAAGCCGGCTGGTAGCATCCTCCGGCAGGCTCTGGGCGTGGGTAAGGACTCAGCGATCTACTCCGAAGCCAATGTTTTTGATATCAAGAACGGCAACTCTGCACAGGCCGCGGTCAATATGGGCGGAACAGTGTTTGTGGATGTCGGTTCGGTGGTCAATGGCAAGCCTTTTGATAGCAAGGAACTTATTGGCAAGCCGCTGACGCCCGACGTTGGTTGGAAGCCGACGCTGTATGGCGTCAACAAAGTTCTTCCGGCTTCAGATGTACCTGCTGCTGTGAAGTCCAACGCAGGCCCTGGCAAGCTTTGATAGCTTGAGTGAAATAAAAAAGCCGAGGCTGCGACCTCGGCTTTTTTGTGTTCGTTGGCGGGGCGTTTACTCCGCTTCGATTTCTTCGCTTGCGATGGCAAGCCAGTATTTTTCCGGGGCGCCGATGCGTTGCATGACCACGCTGCGTTTCACCCGCAACAGAGTGCTGATAGCGGTGTAGTCATCCGGCAGGGCGGGATCATCCCAGCCGTTGGCGGCGTGGCGGGCCAGGTCGCAAGCAAGGATGACGTTGCGAACACGCGGGTTTTCGGCGTTTTCTTCACTCATCAGGGTAATCAATAGCTCGGGAAGGTGCCATTCGCGCACCAGGGCGAGTTGGGCGTCGCGGGCGGTGATTCCAAAAATCGCCTGTTGAGCGACCGCGCTGCGGATGCCGGCATGGTCGTGGCGCAATTGTTCTACCTTGAGCATGAACTCCGGTGCAAAGCACCAGAAAAGGATTTCAGCGGCCTCGTGGAGCAGGGCGGCGACGGTGACTTCGTCCACATCGATATCATGGCGCATCAATGCGAACTCGCGCGCCCAGTGGGCCGCGTGCTTGGCACGGTTGATGACTTTGAGCAGGCCAATCAATGCCTTGGGATGGGTGGCTAGCTTTTCTTCGACCGTGCCCAGATTTCCGAACTTTTCGAAAAATGGCGTGATGCCCATCATCATGATGGCGCGGTCGATGGTGGTGATGTCGTGATTCTGGCGGTGGTTGCGATGGGCTTCGAGATAAACCAGCACACGCAGTGCCAGCATCGGGTCTTCGAGCACTGCATTGGCGAGTGCTCTGCCGCTTACGCCGTCTTCGTTTTTTTGCAATTCGTTCAGTGCGCGCATGCTGCGGCGGAGCACAGGAATTTCCTTGCTGCTGAAGTAGCTGATGTAGCTCTCGATTGAGTCGAGTGGTGCGTTGAGCATGGTCCGTTCCATAAGGGGTGTCGGCTGCGTGCAGGTTTCTACGGCTTTGCCCGGACTAACTTTAGTCGTCCTGATGATTCGGTTTCCTTGGGCCGCGTGCCGCTGGTCGTGTGAAGCCCTGCGCGCGCCGGAACATGGCTTGTCGGACTACCACTTTGGCACTAAAACAACAGCTCCGATTGCCATGTGGCACGACTCGCGCCACTATCCTGCCCTCGTATTGTTTGCTGGTAAAAATCTCTTGGAATCATTCAAGGCTTTCCGGATCGAACAGCTTGGAAATTCAACGCCCATGCGCGTGACCGGGCGTTTTGTGCAGATGGACGAAACGGCACTTGATCATGGCGATGTGCTGATCCGTGTGGAGTGTTCTTCGGTAAATTACAAGGATGCGCTGGCCGCGACGGGCGAGGGACGCATCATTCGGCGTTTCCCCTGCGTGGGCGGAATCGATCTGGCCGGCACTGTGGTCAAGAGCGCTGCGCCGCGATTCCAACCGGGCGACAAGGTGATTGCCACCAGCTACGAAATCGGTGTCGCGCACCACGGCGGCTATGCCGAATATGCCTTGATGCCCGGCGGTTGGGTCTTGCCTTTGCCGGCAGGTTTGAGTCTGCAGGAATCCATGGCTATCGGCACCGCCGGCTTGACGGCTGCGATGGCGATTACCCGCATGGAAAATAACGGTCTCAAGCCCGAAAATGGCCCCGTAATTGTGACCGGCGCCAGCGGTGGCGTGGGTTGCCTGGCTATCGACATGTTGGCCGGGCGCGGCTATGAGGTTGTCGCGCTGACTGGCAAGCCGGAGCAAGCCGATTGGCTACGCTCCTTGGGCGCGGCGAGGGTGATGCTGCGCAGCGAATTGGCGCTGGATGCGATCAAGCCGCTGGATAAAGGAATCTGGGCGGGTGCCGTGGATAACCTGGGTGGTGCGGTGCTGTCCTGGCTGCTCGCCAGCAGTAAACCGACCGGCGTAGTAGCAAGTATTGGTCTGGCCGCCGATACTGTACTGAATACGAGCGTTTTGCCTTTTGTTTTGCGAGGCGTCAGTCTGCTCGGGATCGATTCGGTCTATGCTGGATTTGCCGTGCGTGAAAAGGCGTGGGCGCGTTTGTCGGCGGATTTGCGTCCGCGCCATCTGGATGCGATTACCCGGGTGATTGGTTTTGACGACTTGCCGCTGGTGTTTGAAGATTTCATTGCAGCGCGGGCGACAGGCCGCACTGTTGTACAGATTGCCCCGTCGGGCAACACAGAGGAAAAGCCATGAGTGACGTTGTTGCGCAATTGCCGCGTGTGTTGATCGTTGATGATTCGCGCATGGTGCGCGCCTCGCTGATCAAGCAGATTCGCGACAAATTCGATGTGCGCGAGGAATCCGATGGTGAGGCTGGCTGGCAGAGTTTGCTGCTTGATCCAACTATCGAAGTGGTGATTTCCGATATCGGCATGCCACGCCTGGATGGTTTCGGATTGTTGCAGCGGATTCGCGGCTCCCGTCTGTCGCGCGTGAATACCTTGCCGGTGCTGATTATCTCGGGTGATGACGAGAACGAAGTGCGCATGAAAGCCCAGGCCATGGGCGCCACTGACTTCATCACCAAGGCTACGCCGCGTGTCGAACTGGTCGCCCGAATCGAAGCCCTGGCGAAACTGGCTCAGACTCGTCGTGAACTCGAAGAGAGCCGCGAACAGCTGGTGCGCCGCAATCGTGGCGATGTCAGCGTGATGGTCATTCAGGTCGATGGCTACGACCAGCTTTGCGAGACCTACGGCCATAGTGTTGGCCAGCTGGTGCATCGCAAGCTCTCCAAGCTGCTCTCGGCCAAGGTGCGCAAGGAAGACACTATTGCGCATCTGGCTGAAGGTCAGTTCGCGATCATTTCGCCCTCTGCGGATCTGGATGCTTGCGGCGCCTTTGCGTTGCGGCTGCGTCGTGCCATCGACACGATTGTAATGACTTACAAGGAGCATCGCATCCGCATCAGCCTGACCGTTGGCCTGGCCAGCGCGCATGGCGATCCGAATCTCTCACTTGAAGAGTTGCTGCAACTGGCGGTTTCGCGCGTGGCTGATGGCACCATGATGGGCGGCAATCGCGTGGTGTCCGAGTCGGGCGAAATCAATGCGGACAGCATCGGGCGCTTCAGTCGTCTGGCGGTCAGTGTGGATCATGCGCTGACGCAGCTTCGTACTGGCAGCAAGGACGAGCCGCGCAAGCGCTTGCGTGAGCTGGTGCAGACGGTATTGCCCTTGCTGGAAATGATGGAGCAGGAGTTCCGTATCGACATGCAGCTGGCCCTGCTGCTTGAACGGGCTCAGATCACCTCGCTGGACATGCACACGACCACCACCATGACGGCTGGGGCCAGCGTGGCGACGGAGTGGCGCGGTTGAGATTGGGATAGACGCCAAGAAAAAGCCGCGCGATTTGCGCGGCTTTTTCTTGGCGCTTGCCTGCAGACGCGCTTCTGACTTGGGTTTATGGAGTACCTGTGTGTAGAGGCCCGCGTTACGTGCCTATGCGGACAGGTCTCTTGAAGAGCAATGCTGCGTGCGGCTTTCCAGCCTACCCTGCCAGTGCTGCGGTGACGATCTCCTGCGCCTCCTTGACGATCTGTTGCAGGTGTTCGGCGCTGATGAAGCTTTCGGCGTAGATCTTGTAGATGTCTTCGGTGCCCGAGGGGCGCGCGGCGAACCAGCCGTTCGCTGTCGTCACCTTCAGTCCGCCGATACTCGCGCCATTGCCAGGGGCCGTGGTCAGGCGCGCAGTGATCGCTTCACCGGCCAATGTGGTGGCGCTGACCTTGTCGCCGGTGAGTAGCTTGAAGGCTTTCTTCTGTGCCGGCGTGGCGGCCGCGTCGATACGGATGTAGTGCGGCGAGCCGTACTGGGCGGTGAGCGCTGCGTAATGCTGACCGGGGTCCCTGCCGGTCACTGCGGTGATTTCGGCCGCAAGCAGGCCGAGGATGATGCCGTCCTTGTCGGTGGTCCACACTGTGCCATCGCGGCGCAGGAAGCTCGCCCCGGCGCTCTCCTCACCACCAAAGCACAGGCTGCCGTCGAGCAGGCCCGGCGCGAACCACTTGAAGCCCACCGGCACTTCCAGCAGCTTGCGGCCCAGCCCGGCGACCACCCGGTCAATCATGCTGGAGGACACTAGCGTTTTGCCGACCGCAGCATTGGTCCACCGTGGGCGATGGCCCAGGAGGTACTGGATGGCGACGGCCAGATAGTGATTCGGATTCATCAGCCCGGTCGGCGTGACGATGCCGTGGCGATCCACGTCGGCATCATTGCCCCAGGCGATGTCAAAGCGATCCTTTAAGCCTACCAGCCCGGCCATGGCGTAGGGGCTGGAGCAATCCATGCGGATCTTGCCGTCGTGGTCTAGGGTCATGAAGCCGAAAGTCGGGTCCACATTCGGATTCACTACCTCTATGTTCAGGCCGTAACGCGCGGCAATCCGGTGCCAGTAAGCGACGGCGGCACCACCCAGCGGATCAACGCCGATCTTCAGATTCGCGGCGCGAATCGCCGCCATGTCGATGACCTGATCGAGATCGGCGATGTAGGCTTCGGTGAAATCTTCCTGCGTGATGCAGGCAGCCTTGATAGCCTCAGCATAAGGGACGCGTTTCACATCCACATTGCCGGTCGCTAGCAGCGCATTCGCGCGCTGCTCGATCCAGCCCGTCACATCCGTGTCGGCCGGGCCGCCATTGGGCGGGTTGTACTTGATGCCGCCGTCCTGCGGCGGGTTGTGCGATGGCGTGATGATCAGACCGTCGGCCAGATCCGTGGTGCGGCCCTGGTTATGGACGAGGATGGCGCGCGAGATCACCGGCGTCGGGGCATAGCCATCGTCGGATTGCATGCGTGTGGCCACACCATTCGCGGCCAGTACTTCCAGCGCCGAGCACTGCGCCGGGCTGGAGAGTGCGTGAGGGTCTTTGCCGATGAACAGTGGGCCGGTGATGTCTTGGCCCGCGCGGTATTCACACACGGCCTGGGTGATGGCAAGGATGTGCGCCTCATTGAAGCTGCGCTTGAAGGCCGTGCCACGATGACCGCTGGTGCCGAAGGCGACGCGCTGCTCAGGAATGCTCACGTCCGGCACTTCTGCATAGGCGGCAAGCAGAGCGGGAACGTCCATCAACATGTCGGCGGGAACCGGTTTGCCAGCAAGGGGGTGGGCCATCGTGTGCTCCTGATTTGGGGGATATGCAATGGTAAGGCAGGAAGGCCTAGAGCAGGATTTCCACTGCCTGCGGATGTCCCAGAAAGCCGCGCGGGCTGGCTGTGAAACCGTAGGCGCCGCTCTGATACACCACCACCAGATCGCCCGGCTCGGCGACGGCCAGCTCCATGCGATCCGCTAGGATATCCAGCGGTGTGCACAGCGGGCCGACTACCGAGGCGACTTCGGTTTCTGCAGGTTCTGCCTTGTTGCCGATGATGACGGGGTAATTCTTGCGGATCAGCTGGCCGAAATTGCCCGAGGCGGCGAGGTGATGATGCAGACCTCCGTCGCAAACGAGGAAAGTCTGCCCGCGCGAGAATTTGCGGTCGATGACCCGGCACACATACACACCGGCTTCACCGACCAGATAGCGACCCAGCTCGATGACCAGCTCGGTCTGCGGCAGTTCGCCGCTGGCGCGCTCAACAAGTTGCGCCAGATTCGCGGCGATGGGGGAGAGATCCAGCGGTGTGTCGCCGGGGAAATACGGGATGCCGAAGCCGCCGCCAAGGTTCAGCGTGCGTACCGGCTCTGGCGCATGTTCGGCCAGTCGTAGGGCCAGTGCGTAGCTGAGTTGCTGGGCCTCGATGATGGCCTCGGCGCGCAGGTTTTGCGAGCCAGCAAACAGATGAAACCCTTCGAAGGCCAGACCGAGTTCGCCGATGCGGGCGAGCAGGCGGGGCACTTCCTCGGCATCCACGCCGAAGGGTTTTGGCCCGCCGCCCATCTTCATGCCGGATGACTTGAGTTCAAAATCGGGATTCACCCGCACTGCCATACGCGCGGGCAGGCCGAGGCGCTGCGAGAGCTTGGCGAGCAGCTCGACTTCGCGGAAGGATTCGACATTGAGCAGCACGCCGGCACGCACGGCGGCTTCCAGTTCCGGCTCGCGTTTGGCCGGGCCAGCAAAGCTGATTTCATGCGGACTGACGCCGGTGGCCAGCGCGACGGCCAGTTCCCCGCCGGAGGCCACATCCAGCCCGTCGAGGCGCTGGGCCATGTGGCGCACGAGCGCCGGCATCGGATTGGCCTTGATCGCGTAATGCAGCTGGATGCTGGCTGGTAGCGCCGCGCGCAGCTTGTCGATCTGCGCGTCGATCACGCTGTGGTCGTAAGCGTAGAAGGGCGTCTGGCCCAGTTCTTCAGCCAGTTGTGAAACGGGCTTGCCACCGATCTGCAGTTCTCCATCGACGATGGGGAACTGCTTCATGGGGGCGTGGCGGGGTTTGACCGGGGTGTTCATTTGTTGCCCTCGAACAGGTCGGTAAAATCCCTCGCCAGCATTTTGCGGTCGATCTTGCCATTGGGATTGCGTGGCAGTGCTTCGTGACGCAGGGCGATGTGGGCGGGCACTTGATAGGCTGGTACGCGGGCTTTCAGCACGGCGAGCAGACTGGCCGTATCGGTGCCTTGCGCAGGTGTTGCAATCAGCACGATGGCCGCGCCCAGGGTTGGATGGGGCACGCCGATGGCCGCGCATTCACTCACCAGCCCCGTGGCATAGGCTTCTTCTTCGATTTCGCTGGGGCTGACGCGGTAGCCGGAGGTTTTGATCATCTCGTCGTTGCGGCCGATGAAATACAAGAAGCCTTCTGCGTCGCGGCGCACAGTGTCGCCAGAAAACACGGCGATCTCCGGCAGCGTCAGGCCAGCGGGGCGCAGCGCGGCGGGCAGGGGGCGGAAGCGTTCGGCGGTTTTCTCTGTGTCGTTCCAGTAGCCCATGGCCACCAGGGGGCCGCGTTGTACCAACTCGCCGGGTTCGTCGGCGGCGCATTCTGTGCCGTTACCGCGCAACACGAAGACGTCGTTGTTCGGGATGGCCTTGCCGATGGAGTCTGGGCGGTGGGCAATTTCGGCCGGATCAAGGTAGGTTGCGCGGAAGGCTTCGGTGAGCCCGTACATCAAATAGGGGGTGGCTGAAGGCAAGCTCTGGATAAGGGTCTGCAAGGTGGCTGCCGGAAGACGCCCGCCAGTATTGGCGATGTAGCGCAGATGGCTGGAGATGCCCTCTGGGAGAGGCTGTGCAGCCAGCTGTATCCACAGTGGCGGGACGGCGGTGAGGCCGGTGATGCGTTCGCGCTCAATGGCCTTGATCACGTCGCGTGGCATCAGGTAATTGAGCAGCACGACGCGTGCGCCGACATGAAAGGCCGTGGTGAGCTGTGAGAAACCGGCGTCAAACGATAGCGGCAGGGCAGCGAGCAAGCTGTCGCCGGCATGATTACCGAGATATTCGGCCACGCTCTTGGCACCCACAACCATGTTCCGGTGCGACAGCACCACGCCTTTGGGGCGGCCAGTGCTGCCGGAGGTGTAGAGGATCGCCGCCATGTCGAGTTCAGTCGGTGCGGGTTGTGCTGTGGCAACCGCACTTACGTCCGCAGTTACATCTATTTGCAGATCAGTCCAGGTGTGGGTCTGGTAGGGGGCTTCACTGGCGCGGGTCAGGCTGCCGGTGAGGACGACGTGGCGCAGGTCCGGGCTCTGTGCGAGGACTTCAGCCAGCAACGGCAGGCGTTCGGCCGTAGTCACCAGCATCTGCACATTGCAGTCGCGCAGGATGTAGGCGACCTGCTCGGCTTTGAGCAGCGGGTTGATCGGTACGAAGACAGCGCCGGCCGCGCTGGCGCCAAAGCTGGCGACGACGGTCTCGATCCGTTTTTCCAGATAGATGCCGATGCGCCCGGAGCGGTTGATGCCGAGTGCCGCGAGACTGTTCGCAAAGCCTTGCACGGCCTGCCACAGCTGCGCGTAATCAAGCGTCTGGCTGGCTGTCGTAAGGGCGGGCGCAGCAGGGGCGCGTGCCGCGCTGCGTTCGATGAGGTGGTGAAGTAGCCAGGAATCACACATGGTTTGAGGTTTCTTGCCGGGAGTTGTCGGCTACAAGGCTTATAATGCCGCGCTTTCGTGCCGTAAAACCAAGGATTCGATTTTGTCTTCGCTCGATATTACTCGTCAGGCTGTGCTACAGGTGCTGGAAGAAAGTCTTGGTCTGGGCGGCCGCGCCGCATATTTTAATGACGAGACCGCCTTGCTGGGCGCCGTGCCCGAGCTGGACTCGATGGCCGTGGTGGGCGTGATTGCCGCGCTGGAAGAACACTTCGGTTTTCACCTGGCCGACGATGACATCGATGGCTCGACCTTCGAGACCGTTGGCACCCTGACTGCTTTTGTGGCGAACAAGTTGGCTGCTTGATGGGTCTTGGTAGCTAGGCGCGGCCTCTGGCCGCTCCTGCAAAAACAGCCGTGAACCCGGATGCCGGCCAGTTGGCTGCAATCCGGTTTTTCATTTGTGCGCCAAGCCCGGACTCCGCTGAGCTTCATCCGGGCTGCATTCCTTATTTGCTCTTGATCATCGTCCCGACGCCGTGATGGGTCAGGATTTCCAGCAGCAGACAGTGTTCAACGCGTCCATCTATGATGTGCACGGCATGCACGCCGCTGCGCGCTGCATCCAGCGCCGAGCTGATCTTGGGCAGCATGCCGCCCGATAGCGTGCCATCGGCCACCAGTTCGTCGATCTGGCGCGGGGTCAGGCCGGTGAGCAGCTTGCCTTCCTTGTCCAGCACGCCGGGCGTATTGGTCAGCAGCACCAGCTTCTCGGCCTTGAGTACTTCAGCCAGCTTGCCGGCGACCAGATCGGCATTGATATTGTAGGTTTCGCCGTCAGCGCCCACACCGATTGGCGCGATCACCGGGATGAAGTCGCCGGAGTCGAGGAAGGTGATGATGGTCGGGTCAATCTGGGTGATCTCGCCAACCTGACCGATATCCAGTACTTCACCGGGATGTTCGTTGTCCGGCATCATCAGCTTCTTGGCGCGGATGAAGCCTGCGTCCGCCCCACTCAGGCCGACAGCCTTGCCGCCGTGCTTGTTGATGAGGTTGACGATGTCCTTATTGACCTGCCCGCCCAGCACCATCTCGACGATGTCCATGGTCTCGGCATCGGTGACGCGCATCCCCTGGATGAACTGTCCCTGCTTGCCGACACGTTTGAGCAGGTCGTCAATTTGTGGCCCGCCACCATGCACTACCACCGGATTCATGCCGACCAGCTTGAGCAGCACCACGTCGCGCGCGAAGCTCTCCTGCAGCTTCGGGTCGATCATCGCGTTGCCGCCGTATTTGATGACGATGGTTTTGTCGAAGAAGCGCTTGATGTAGGGTAGTGCCTCGGCCAGAATTTCGGCCTTGAGGGCTGGGGCAAGCTGCTGGAGTTCTGCGGGCATGGACGTTTTACCTGAAGCGTGAATCTGAGGAAGTCGTGATTTTAGCGCATGAAAAAGGCAGCGCCCTCATGGACGCTGCCTTTTCTTGAATGGCGGTTGATCCTCATCGACCGCCACAGGGGCTAACCTGTCCGCCCGACTACGCCGGACTACAAGTGGCGGGTGCAAACAGGCTCGCCCCTGCACCAGACCTGCATTACGCGATGGCCAGCTGTTTGGCTTTCACGCCAGCTTTCTTGGGTAGCTTGAGTTCCAGTACGCCATCATGGAATTTGGCAACGGCATGTGCATCATCCAAGTCGGCGCCCATATCAAAACTCCGTGAAACCTTGCCATAGCTGCGCTCCATGCGTAGCAGGCGTTCGCCTTCCTTTACTTCGCGTTCTTGCTTCCGTTCTCCCGTGATCGACACAACGCTGCCGTCGATTTGCACATGAATGTCTTCCTTCTTCATGCCCGGAAGTTCGGCTTCGATCATGTATGTGTCGCCAGCTTCGCGAACATCAAGCTTCACGCTGGGCGCATCCCACCAGTTCGCGCCAACATCAAGCGGACGTACGAAGAAGCCGCGAAACAGATCCTCCAAAGGATCAGTACGTACGATGTTTGCCATGATGTGCTCCTTTCCTGCTTGAAGGGGATTGGCCTCCCCCGCACCATCAAGATAGGGCTGTCCGTGTCAGTTTTCAAGGCAAAAAGTGACTCAAATTTGAGCGCTTTTGATGGAGATTTACAGGCTGTAGAACCGCGCGGGTATTGACTCTTCAGGTTGTGTGGCTGGAGATGTTCGGTGTGTCTGGCTGTGCGCAATGCATGTCTGAAGAGTACCGCCTGCTGCGGCTCTCCGCTTGCCGCGCAATCGCATTTTGTTATTGAAGTGAGCTGCGCAGTGCCGGCTGACGCGCTAGCATCAGGATCGCATCCTGATTGGTCCACGAGAAGCATTTGCGCGCAGCTTCCTGCCAAGGCAGCCAGCACTGGGCGCGGTGTTCGTCGGGCGCCAGGCGCACTTCGATCGGTTCGGGCACACACAGGCTGAACACGTGCTCGGTATTGTGGCTGACGCCGGGGGCGTAGCGATGACGCCATTGCTCAAGGATCTCGAAATGATTGCTGATGCGCCAATCCTGAAAGGCGCTGGTTGGCGCGCGGATGCCGGTTTCTTCTTCGACTTCGCGGCGTGCCGTGTCGAGCAGACTGTCCTCACCCTCGCGGCTGCCGGTCACAGATTGCCAGAAGCCGGGATGAGCGGCGCGCTCAATCAGCAGCACGTGCTTGTTCGGTGTGTGGATCAGCACCAATACGGAAACGGGTTGTTTGAAGCCGGCGCTCAAGTGCTGACTCCGAGGACGGGCAATTCCGTATGAGTACCGGTCAGCAGGCAGCAGAAACTGATTTTTTGGGTTTGCCAAGCGGTGACGGTTTCATTGAGCACCTCCAGCAGGCTTGAGAAACAGGCCGGGTCGGCGGCTTGCAGGGTTTCGGCATGCACCAGAATCAGTAGATACCCATCGGCTTCGTTCCAGGACATGTCCGTCAGGCAGTCAGCCAGCGCATCCCAGTTGCCGCCGTACCAGTCCGGAAAGTGCAGACCGCGGGCAAGGATGCGATGCAGGGAGTCGGCGTTGCGGGCTTTGCCCAGGTCGATGCGATAGACATTGAAACCAGCAGCCGGGCCAGCCTGAAAAAGGGTACGGGCGGTGTCGTCGGTGGCTTGATATACGCCGGCTATTTCGGGCCGGCGCAAGAGCTGGACTGCATTGGCGGGCAGGGCGTTGATTTTCATGGCGCGATCCGTTTGAAACTGCGGTAGTGGTCGGGCGTGTAGTAATAGTCGCGTTGCTCACCGGCAACGATGCGCCGTGCGCCACGATCCTGCGCACCGGGCGTGGGCACGGTGAATTCGCGATAGTAGCCGCGTGTCTGCTGCGGCAGGCGGTGTTCGCGGTTCTGAAATTCGACGCCATCGCGCCGATACGGGAAGGGCCCGCCACGCTCAATCAGCGCGAGGGTTTCTTGCGCTTCAAGTGGCAGCTGCTGGCGCTGGATAGTGGCGGGGTCATCCTGCCGGCTCCAGAAACTGCGTGCGTCCGCGAGAACACTGCTGCTCGCAAGCAGGGCAAGGAGCAGCCAGATGAAGAATGATCGCAGGACAGACATGTGCGTAACGCCGCGAGGGAAAGCCGCAGTTTAGCAGCGTGGCGGCTTGCCGCTTGCGGCGGAGGACTGAGCAATGGGTACTGAGGACTGAGTGGGCGTGCTTGTAGAGCCGCTTCCGAATTGGGTCTTCGGGCAGGTGTGTTGCAGAGGCAATGCGGAGGCGGCTTTGAGGAAGGGGGGTGTAGGAGCTAGCGCAGCTGGCGATTTGCCAGCGTGGATCGCCAGCGGCGCTAGCTCCTGCGTGGGCATGCTCGCAGAGTCGCGCCCGATAAGCTTCTGCGGGCAGGAGGGCTGAAGAAGCTTGACAGGTGCGGCTCTCTGGGGCTGCATATTGCGCACTCAGCACTCAGCACTCAGCACTCAGCACTCAGCACTCAGCACTTATCTGACTTGCTCCGGCTTGATGCCGTTTTTCTTGAGCAGTGCGTGGAAGTAGTTAACCAGCGCAGCCAGGCGCTTGTTGCCGGGATCCTGTTTGCGAACGCGTTCGATGAAATTCTTTGCATTGCTGGCGAAGTGGTCATTCCAGCCGATGTTTTCGATGTGTTTGAGCAGCGCCAGCGCGGCATTGAAGAGTACGTGTGTGTTGCCGGGGAGTTTGTCGACTGCTTGGAGCATTTGGCGTACTGAGCCGTCGTAGTCTCCGCTCTGGGCGAGTTGGGCTCCCTCGCTCATGATGCTGCGCACCTCGGTGCGTACGCGTGTCGCCAGTTCGGCGCCGAGCTCTGGACGGCCCAGCGCTACCAGCATGTTCTTGATGGCTTCCACGGCCTCATCGTCGGCGGCGTGGCGCATCACATCCATGATCACGTCGGCGGCCTTGTCATCCTGCTTGTTTTCGAGGCAAATGCGCGCGAGATTTTTCTTGAGACCAATCGAAGCTCCCAGCCGTGGGTCGTTGAAGCGGATGGCTTCGTCCAGCGCGGCGTTGGCTTTATCTGAGTCGCCCGCATGGGTGGCGACCATTGCCGTGGATAGTGCCTTGCACAGAGCCGTCTTGGGCAGGCCATCCATGTTGCGGTCGAGATCGCGCAGGGTATTGGCCGCGCCCACGGTATCGCCCATACCCAGTTGGGCTTTGACAAGCTGGACGTGGTCTTCGGGGTCGCGAAAATCCGAGTATTTGCCCTTGGCGACAACGGTACTCATCATTTTTGAAGCAGTCTCCATGTCGCCGATCTCGGCTGATACTTCGCCCAGCTTGCGCAGGCGGCGCATCGTGTGGGGTGAAACCTTGATGGCTTCTTCCAGAGTTTCTTTGGCTTCGTGCAAGCGGCCGGCGGCTTCACGGGTCTTCGCCAGCCAGTCGTAAGCGTCCAGATACATGGCATTTTCTTCGAGCAGGCCTTGCAGCTGTTCTTCCGCCTCGTCGAAGCGTTTCTGCATATACAGGGTCTTGGCCAGGCCCAGCTTGGCCCAAGGCACCGCCCGGTTTTCGACGACTACTGCGTAAACTTCCTGTGCCTCATTGGCTTGGCCAGCAATCAGGTGCAACTCGGCACGCAGGCGCATGAAATCAATCAGGTATTGTGGATTGTCGATTTCGCCTTTGCGACAGGCTTCAATCGCTTCGAGTGTATTGCCGGCCTCGATCAGCTTGTAGGCAGGCATGAAAACGTCACGTTTTTCCAGTGCTTTCGACAGGCGGCTCAGCAGCTTGTCGGAGGAGAAAGGTTTGAGAATGTAGTCGTTGGGTGCCAGTTCGGCAGCGCTAACCACCTTTTCATACAGGCTTTCGCCCGTGATCATCAGGAAGATGCTGGAGAGCGGGATCAGGTGATGGCTGCGCAGATCTTCCAGCAGGTGCTGGCCGTCCTGTCCTTCGCCCAGGTGGTATTCGCACAGGATGATGTCGAAATTCTGGTCACGCAGCTTGCGTACCGCCACGCCAGCCGAGACGGCCAGCGCCAGTTTGGTGATGCCGCACAAGGCCAGCATGGTGCGCAACTGCGTGCGCATGCTGGCATTGGAGTCGACAATCAGTACCGAAATCTCTTCGATATCTTGCGGCATGCGTCCACCGTAGGTAGCGGGAGCTGGGATGTTCCCGATCTGCTTATGCAACGGCAGGGTGGCGATTTTCTTTAGGGTGCTGAGTTTTCGGCAGCAGATCCCAGAACGCTTAGCGCAAAAGCCAACTGACGGGCTCGTTCACGTAGGGAGTCATAGCGACCCGAGGCGCCGCCGTGGCCGGCCTCCAATGTGGTCAGGAAGAGCAGCGGGTTGGTGTCGGTCTTCAGGGTGCGCAGTTTGGCGACATACTTGGCCGGCTCCCAGATCATTACCTGATTGTCGTGCAGACCGGCTTCCACCAGCATCGGCGGGTAGGCGCGGGCGGCGAGGTTGTCGTAAGGCGAATAGGCCAGCATGCGGCGATAGTCGGCCTTGTTGGCAGGGTTGCCCCATTCTTCGTATTCACCCACGGTGAGCGGCAGCGAGGCGTCGAGCATGGTGGTCACCACGTCAACGAAGGGTACTTCGAGGATGGCCGCGCCGAACAGCTCGGGGGCCATGTTCAGCACCGCACCGATCAGCAGGCCACCAGCACTGCCTCCATTGGCTAGAATCCGGCCCCGACGCGTATAGGCTTGCTGGATAAGGGTTTGCGCGCAGGCGATGTAGTCGCTGAAGCTGTTTTTCTTGTGCTGGAGCTTTCCTGTCTCATGCCAGGCCTGACCCAGGTCGCCACCGCCGCGCACATGGGCCACGGCAAAGACCCAGCCGCGATCCAGCAACGACAGGCGCGTCGAGGAAAACCACGGATCGTTGGTGATGCCGTAGGCACCATAGCCATCCAGCCATAGTGGCGCGCTGCCGTCACGCGGCAAACCCTTGCGATAGACCAGTGAAATCGGAATCAGCGTGCCATCGGCAGCCGTGGCTTCGATGCGCTCGGCGATGTAGTGTGCCGGATCGAAATCGCCCAGCACCGGCTGGCGTTTGAGCAGCGTGGTCTGGCGCGTCAGTGGATCGTAATCGTAGATCGATGGCGGCGTGGTCATCGATTCGTAGCTGTAGCGCAGGATCGGCGAATCCCACTCAGGCAGGTCTTCGATATCGACCACATAGGCCGGATCGGCAAAGGCAATCTGGTGGGTTTGCTGGCTGGCCAGATCAGTAATCGATAGCTGCGATAAGCCGTTCTTGCGTTCGCTGCAGACCAGAGTGTCGCGATAGAGTTCGATGCCTTCGAGAACAACGTCTTCGCGCAGCGGCAGCACTTCCTGCCAGTTGGTGGCTTGCCAGTCAGCCAGTGGCGTCTTGATGAGGCGGAAATTCGGGCCGAGATCGTTGGTGCGGATGAACAGCGTGTCGCTATGGTGATCAATCTCGTATTCCACGCCCGCGCGGCGTTTGACCACGATGCGCCAGCGCCCATTCGGCTGGTCGGCGGGCAGAATGCGCGTTTCGCTAGTGGTGTGGCTGGTCGAGTTCAAGACCAGCAGGCCGAGGCTGCGGGTCTTGGCGACGTAGAGATTGAAGCGTTCATCGCGCTCCTCGAAGAGCCGCGTCGGCTGCGCTTCTCCAAGGTCTTGCCGCCAGAACAGGCTCGCACGCTTGGTCTGTACATCCTCCGTGACGAAGAACAAGGTGGGGCGCGGGTCTTCAAGCAATGAGCCGCCATCCTCTGCCCAAGCCAGACTGACCACGCCCTTGTGGCTGAACTTCAGGTTCTTGCCGCGAATCAGATCCCGCACGCGCAGGCGGTAAGTGCGCTGGCCGCGCGTGTCTTCAGTCCAGGCCAGGTAACGGCCGGACGGGCTGACCTCGTAATCGCCGACCTCGTAGAAGGCCTTGCCTTCAGCTTCCAGATTTTCATCCAGCAGGACTTCTTCCGGCGAGGTCTCCCAGCCTGCGTCCGTGATGCGTTTGCGTGCATGCACCGCGTACTGCGCGCCCTGCACGGTGCGGCTGTAATACATCCAGGGGCCGAACTTCACCGGTACCGACAGATCCGCTTCCTGAATGCGTCCCAGCAGCTCGGTGTACAGCGTTTCCTGGAGCGGCTGGAGCGGCGCCAGCACGGCTTCGGCGTAGGCGTTCTCAGCCTTCAGGTAGTCGAGCACTTCGGCGCTCTTGACCTTGCGCAGCCAGTGGTAAGGATCGATGCGTGTGTGACCGTGGGCGACGAGCTTTTTCGGGCGCTGGGGGGCGGTGGGAGGCGTAAGCGAGAGGTCGAGTTTCAAAGTGGCGTGCCTTGAGGATTAAAAGCACAAGGGCCGCAAAGGAGATTTCCTTGCGGCCCTCGCATGGCTAGCGATGTTGCTGCTTATTTGGCCGTTTCTTCAGCTTTTGGCACGGTACGCAGACGAATGTGCAGTTCACGCAATTGCTTCTCGTCGACCGGGCTGGGCGCTTGCGTGAGCAGGCACTGGGCGCGTTGGGTCTTGGGGAAGGCGATCACGTCGCGGATCGATTCGGCACCGGTCATCATGGTAACGATACGATCCAGACCGAAGGCCAGACCTCCGTGCGGGGGAGCTCCATATTTGAGTGCGTCGAGCAGGAAGCCGAACTTGAGCTGGGCTTCTTCCTCGCCGATCCCAAGCGCTGCAAAGACCTTCTCCTGCACATCGGCGCGGTGGATACGCACCGAGCCGCCGCCGAGTTCCCAGCCGTTCAGGGCCAGATCGTAGGCTTTGGCCAGACACTTGCCCGGATCGGTGGTGAGCAGCTCCAGATGCTCGTCCTTCGGGCTGGTGAAGGGGTGGTGGCAGGCGACCCAGCGCTTGTTCTCTTCGTCGTAATCGAACATCGGAAAATCGACGACCCAGGCCGGCGCCCACTTGCGACCGTCGACGTGACCCTTTTCGTGGCCGATCTTGCTGCGCAAGGCGCCCAGCGCGTCTGTCACGATCTTGGCCTTGTCGGCGCCGAAGAAGATGATGTCGCCACTTTGCGCACCGGTGCGTTCAATCACGGTCTTCAGCGAGGCTTCGGACAGATTCTTGACGATCGGTGATTGCAGGCCGGTTTCGTTGATTTGGGTGACATCATTGATCTTGATGTAAGCCAGACCTTTGGCGCCGTAGATCTTGACGAACTCGGTGTAACCATCAATCTCGCCACGTGAAATGGCGGCACCACCCGGCACGCGCAGGGCGGTCACGCGGCAGCCCGGGTCGTTGGCGGCGCCAGCGAAGACCTTGAAGGCCACATCCTTCATAGCATCGGCGACATCGACCAGTTCCAGCGTCACGCGCAGATCCGGCTTGTCCGAGCCATAGCGGGTCATGGCTTCGGCGTAGCTGATGCGCGGGAAGGGCGTGGGCAGCTCGACGTCGATGGCATCCTTGAACACGTAGCGGATCAGGTCTTCCATGATCGCGGTGATCTCGTCCTCGGTGAGGAAGGATGTTTCCATATCGACCTGAGTGAATTCCGGCTGGCGATCGGCGCGCAGATCTTCGTCGCGGAAGCACTTGGTGAGCTGGTAGTAACGGTCGTAACCGGCCACCATCAGCAGTTGCTTGAAGAGCTGCGGTGACTGAGGCAGGGCGAAGAACTCACCGTCATGTACGCGGCTCGGTACGAGGTAATCGCGTGCGCCCTCCGGCGTGCTCTTGGTGAGCATCGGGGTTTCGATGTCGATGAAGCCGGCGTCGTCCAGGTAGCGACGGAATGCGCGTGCAGTCTTGTAGCGCAGGATCATGTTGCGCTGCATGGCAGGGCGGCGCAGGTCGATCACGCGGTGCGTCAGGCGCACGTTTTCCGAGAGGTTTTCGTCGTCGATCTGGAAGGGCGGCGTGACCGAAGGATTGAGCACTTCCAGTTCGTAGGCCAGTACTTCGATCTCGCCGGAGATCAGGTTGCTGTTGGTCGTGCCATCCGGGCGACGACGCACCTTGCCCACCACCTTCAAACAGAACTCATTGCGGACGCCTTCGGCGACTTTGAAAGTCTCGGCGCGATCGGGGTCGCACACGATCTGCACTAGACCTTCACGATCACGCAAGTCAATGAAAATAACGCCACCGTGGTCGCGACGGCGATGAGCCCAGCCAAAAAGGGTTACGGTCTGGTCGAGGTGAGCGGCGGAAACGAGGCCGCTATATGTGGTACGCATCAATGATCTCCGTGATCCGGTGGTTTATTGTGTTTTGAATGATGTTGCCAAGCCGCCAGCATGTGCTGTCGACGGAGGTTTTAGTGTTTGCCTTGTTCGGGCGCAACGGAGCCCATCGAGATGATGAATTTCAAGGCTTCATCAACAGACATCTCTAGTTCGATGACGTCTTTGCGCGCCATCATCAGAAAGAAGCCCGAGGTCGGGTTGGGTGTGGTCGGTACGTAGACGCTGACTGAATCTGTTGGCAGATGCTGCGCCAGTTCGCCGATAGGCTGACCCGTCTGGAAAGCAATTGTCCAGCTGCCTTGGTGTGGATATTGAATCAGCAGAGCCTTGCGAAAAGCCTGACCGCCAGGCCCCAGTAGCGTGTCAGACACCTGTTTGACACTGGAGTAGATCTGTTTGACTACGGGAATGCGGCTGAGCACGCTTTCCCATATCCTGACCAAGCGTTGTCCTAGCAGGTTGGAGGCCACCATGCCCGTACCAACAACGACCAGCAGGGTTATCAGGGTGCCCAAGCCCCAGAGCTTGAAGCCAATCAGGTTGTCGGGCTGCAAGGATGCCGGCAACAGCAGCAGGGATTGATCCAGTGTGCTGACAATGGATCGCAAAACCCACGCCGTGATGACAAGCGGAATCCAGACCAGAAGGCCGGTGATCAGATATTTTTTCATAAAACTCAGACCTCAGTGGCAGGCGCAGTTCTTTGCACAGGCTGGGGCGGGCGTCGCCGTGCTTGGTTCTGACACCGCAGCAGTCGTCGTACCGTTGGAAGCTGGCGAAGATGTGCTGTTTTTTGAGCCGCCCTTGAAGTCGGTGGCGTACCAGCCGCTGCCTTTAAGCTGAAAGCCCGCAGCGCTCAGTTGCTTGGCGTATGTGGGGCTGCCACAGGCTGGACAAGCGGCAATCGGCGCATCGCTGTGCTTCTGGAGATGGTCTTTTTTGTGGCCGCAGTCAGCGCAGCGGTATTCGTAAATAGGCATGTGTTTCCTCGAAAGGATGGATTCTAACGCATTGGCGCGACAGGAAAAACCAGTAACCAGCATTGCGCTGCAATGCTGGTTCGGCTCAAGCAACAATTGGGGCGGGCTAACGCGCTTTCAAGCTGCGTCAGATTGGTACGAAGAGCTTGCTCAGCGTTTCGCCAAAAAACAATGCCAGAATGCCTGCTGCGGCAAGGTAAGGGCCGAAAGGAATAGGTGTCTCGCGGCCATGCTTGGCAAAAACCATCAGGCTGATGCCTACGCAGGCGCCGACGACAGACGAAAGCATTATGACCGCAGGCAGGGCTTGCCAACCCAGAAATGCGCCGATTGCGGCGAGGAGTTTGAAGTCCCCATAGCCCATTCCTTCTTTGCCGGTCACCAACTTGAACAGCCAATACACCGACCACAGCGAAAGGTAGCCGAGGATTGCGCCGATAACTGCTGCATCAAGTGCGACAAAGACCTGGTTGATGTTTAGCGCCAAACCCAGCCATAGCAAAGGCAGGGTGATGTCGTCAGGCAGCAGGAACGTATCCAAGTCTATGAATGTCAGTACGACCAACGCCCATATCAGCAGCAATGCTCCTGCTGTTTGCCATGTTGGTCCGAATTTCCAGGCGACAGCTGCGGAGAGCAGGGCCGTAAGCAGTTCGATAACCGGATAGCGAATCCCGATAGGCGCACGGCAATGTCGGCACTTGCCGCGCAATACCAGATAACTCAGCAGTGGGATGTTTTCCATTGCCGTAATCAGGTGTCCGCAGTGCGGGCAGCGCGACCGGGGCATTGAAAGGCTGATTTTTGGACTATCTGGAGCAGGCTCCCCGCGCAGTTCGGCTGCGTCCTCTTGCCAAGACCGCTCTAGCATCTTGGGGAGGCGGTGGATGACGACGTTGAGAAAGCTGCCAACGCACAGCCCGATGCCGGCGCACAGGCAAACGAGTAGCGCCGGATCCTGAATAAAATGGAGGAAGCTCAAACCACAGCGCCCAGTTTGAAGATTGGCAAATACATGGCGACAACCATGCCGCCGATCAGGGTGCCGAGGAACACTATGATGATAGGTTCCAGCAGTTGCGAAAGGCCTGCCACCATGTCATCAACTTCACGTTCGAAAAAGTCTGCAACCTTGCCGCACATGCTGTCCAGCTGACCGGACTCTTCACCGATGGAGACCATTTGAACCACCATTGCTGGAAACACCTGAACGCCCTGCATTGCGACGGTCAGGCTGGTGCCGGTCGAGACTTCGTTCTGGATGGTTCTGGTGGCAACTTTATAAACGTGATTGCCTGCCGCGCCGGCAACGGAATCCAAAGCTTCTACCAGCGGAACGCCCGCCGCAAACATGGTTGACAGCGTGCGAGTCCAGCGCGCAATCGTGGCTTTGCGCAGGATGTCGCCAATCACAGGGATCTGCAGGCTGGCACGGTCAACCCAGGCTTGCAGAGCCAGCGAGCGTTTGAAAGCCATGGAAAAACCGACAACCGCAGCAATAATAGCGACCAAAATCAGAAAGCCGTTGGCGACCACAAAATCTGAAATTGCCATGACGAAAAGAGTTGGGGCTGGTAGGTCCGCACCAAAGCTGGTGAATACAGCTTTGAACTGTGGAATGACGAAAATCATCATAACTGCGGTGACGCCTGACGCGACAACCAGCACGGAAATTGGATAGAAAAGAGCGGCTTTGATTTTGCTTTGAATCGCAAGCATCTTTTCCTGATAGATGGCGATGCGATCCAGCAAGTTTTCCAGTGCGCCGGACTGTTCGCCCGCTGCAACCAGATTGCAGTAAAGTGCATCGAAGTGGGTCGGGTGTTTGCGCAGCGAGTTAGACAGGCTGGTGCCCGTCTCGACTTCTGTGCGGATCTCGTTCAGTAAACGGCCTAAAGCTGGATTGCTGGTGCCTTTGATGGAGATGTCAAATGACTGTAGCAACGGAACCCCGGCGCGCATCATGGTCGCCAACTGGCGTGTGAAGATGGCAATGTCTTTGTATTTGACGCTCGATCCGCGGCCAAACGAACGTTTCTTGACTTTGGTTACAGAAATGCCCTGACGGCGCAAAGTGGCCTGGACCACTTTTTCGGTAAGTGCGCGTTGTTCGCCGCGAACAATTTTTCCTGATTTGTCCTTGCCTTCCCAAGTAAAAATGATTTCCTTGGGTTCGTCTCTTTGCCGGCGGACGGTGCGAGTTGCTGTGGCCATGTCGGTTTTCCGTAAATTACTCGTTGGTGGTGGCGAGTACTTCTGTCAGGGATGTCATTCCCTGTTTGACCTTGAGAAGGCCTGATTGTCGCAGATCCTGGACGCCTTCGATTTGCGCCTGCGTGGCGATGTCGATCGAATTGCCGCCCGTCATGATGATGCGCTGAATTTCGTCTGAGATGGGCATGACTTGATAAATGCCGACACGTCCTTTGTAACCCGTGCCTTTGCAGCGTTCGCAGCCTACAGGGCCATAAGCTTGCCAGTCACCACCCAGATCACTTTCCGTAAAGCCTGCCTGCATCAATGCTTCCATCGGGATATCGATGGGCTTTTTACACGAACACAGGCGCCGGGCCAATCGTTGGGCAGTAATCAGAATGACGCTTGATGCGATATTGAAGGGTGCTACGCCCATGTTCTTCAGGCGTTCAAGTGTTGTCGGAGCGTCATTGGTGTGCAGTGTTGACAGCACCATGTGGCCGGTTTGGGATGCCTTGATCGAGATTTCGGCGGTTTCCAGATCGCGGATTTCACCTACCATAATGACGTCGGGATCCTGGCGCAGAAATGCTTTGAGTGATACGGCGAAGTTGAGTCCAGCCTTGTCGTTCATCGTGACCTGATTGACGCCAGGCAGGGTGATTTCCGCCGGGTCTTCTGCCGTGGAAATGTTGACGCCAGGTTTGTTCAGAATGTTCAGACAGGTATATAGCGAAACAGTTTTGCCGCTACCAGTCGGGCCAGTTACCAGCACCATACCGTAAGGTCTTTCAACCGCATTAAGTAGTGCTGCCTTTTGGTCTGGCTCGTAACCCAGAGCGTCGATCCCCAGCATGGCGCTGGTAGGATCCAGAATCCGCATGACGATTTTTTCGCCATACATGGTTGGCAGGGTTGATACCCGGAAATCGATGGCTTTGTTTTTTGACAGAACCAGCTTCATGCGGCCGTCTTGTGGTACGCGTTTTTCTGAAATATCCAGTCTCGAAATAACCTTGATCCGTGCTGCAATTTTTTCTTTCAGCGCCAAGGGCGGTTGAGAAATTTCGCGCAGGATGCCGTCGGTACGGAAGCGGATGCGATAAAACTTTTCGTAAGGCTCAAAATGGATATCGGAGGCGCCTTCATTGATGGCGTCGACCAGCATTTTCTGGATGAAACGAACGACTGGTGCATCATCAATTTCACCCGCAGCGGCATCCGCTTGGGCGTCTTCGATTGGTGCATCAATCATGCCGTCCAGATCGAATTCGTCATTCGTCGTCAGTGTGCTCAGGACTGAGGATGCTGATTCTGTGAGCTTTTTCAGCCATTGGCCAAGCTTGTCCACCTCTACTACAACAGGGTCGACCGCCAAGCCTGTCTGGAAGCGAATCTCATCCAGTGCGCGAAGGTTGGTTGGATCTGCCAGAGCAACGGCAATCCGGTTGCCACGCTTGCTCAGTCCGATGACCTGATGTTTTGCCATCAGTTTGGCGTCAATCGCATCCTTCGCAACGTAGCTTTCGTCATAGGCCGAAAGGTCAAGCCAAGGGCTGCCGAAGGTTACTGAGCAAAACGTAGCCACTTCTGCAGGTTTCATCAGGCTGCGCTGCACCAATTCAGCCACAAAACCGCCTGGATTTCCCGTTTGCGCGGTACAGGCCTGTGCATCAGCTTCCGTCAGTCGGCCGTGTTGTACCAAGGCGCGAGCAAGGCCGCTCAGAGAGGTTTGTTGAACAGAAGCCATTTAGGGGTGCTTTATCTACAAAACTTTCAATGGGTTACGTGGTTTTCTTGATGTTGCACTGTAATTCTGGAGATTGTAAACCGCCTTGTGGCATTTTCGACACCGATAGTCGGGGCCGGTAAGGCTTCGGGCAGAAAAACTAACCAGACTAGATGCTTCATATTGTCGGCACAGGATCGACATTGCTGAAGCGTCTGGCCTTAGATACTGCGCCCCAGAAGAAATTCCAGCACAAATCGGGTTCCTGCATAGGCCAGCAAGAGAACAATGAAGCCAGCCAGCAGCCAGCGAGTAGCTGTTTTTCCGCGCCAGCCGAAAGTCTTTCGTCCCACCAAAAGCGTTGCAAACAGCAGCCAGGAAGCGATGCCGAACACTGTTTTGTGGTTCAGCATGAGTGGCTTGTTAAAAATTTTCTCCGAGAAAAACAGGCCAGAGCCGACTGTTAAAGTCAGAAAAACGAAGGCTGTTGTAATCAGCCGAAAAAGGATGTTATCCAGCGTAAGCAATGGCGGCATGTCTTGCTCTGCCCCAATTTGTGGTTGGTGAAGTTCGTGTTCGGCTGCAGTCAGAACAATCGCGTGAAATACTGCGAGTGTAAACAGACTGTATGCCAGCATGGCAACCACGATATGGGCTTTGAATGCCCAGTTCGTGAGCACTAGCGCTTGAGGGTGGCCCGTGATGATCAAGGGAAGCAGGCAGGATATAGCCGCGATGGGGGATGCGCGCTTGAGTAGGCCGTTAAGTGGCGTAACCAGAGCTTCCAGCGCGTAGATCGCCATGGCCAGCCACAAGGTCAAAGATAGTGCTGTACTCAAGCCAAAGTGCAAATCACCTTGGTTGAACAGGATGTTTTCGAGGAGCCAAGCATGGGCCAGCAGTGCGGATAGCAGCAAAGCCGAGGTCCATGCGCGCCGGTTCTTGTTGTTTTGCAGGCAGGCTGCGGCCAGCGTTGCGTAAAGCAAGGCCGGAAGCAGATGCAGTAGAATGTTTCCCATTCCCTCAGTTTAACGCCCATCGGGTGCAGGCGGAATACTTGCCTCTCCTGATCATTTGCCGGATCGCCTCCTCATGCTGGATAACCTTACAAATCGCCTTGCGCATGTTGTCAAGACTTTGCGCGGACAGGCACGACTGACCGAAGAGAATATTGCCGAGATGCTGCGCGAAGTGCGCATGGCCTTGCTTGAGGCAGACGTGGCTCTGCCTGTTGTCAAGGATCTGATTGCCCGGATCAAGGAAAAAGCTCTGGGTCAAGAGGTGATTGCTTCGCTCTCGCCGGGTCAAGCATTGGTTGGTGTCGTGCAACAGCAGCTCACCGAAATCATGGGCGGGTCGCAGTCAGCGCTCAATCTCGCAACGCAGCCGCCTGCGGTAATTCTGATGGCCGGTCTGCAAGGCGCCGGCAAGACGACCACCGTTGGCAAATTGGCCAAATATCTGAAGGAAAAGCAGCGCAAAAAAGTGCTGGTTGTTTCCTGTGACGTCTATCGTCCAGCGGCGATTGCCCAGTTACAAACTGTTGCAGGGCAGGCTGGAGCCGAGTTTTTTCCCTCGGAAATCTCGCAGAAGCCCGTCGATATTGCTTTGGCAGCCATTGATTTTGCCAAGCGCCATTACCTTGATGTGCTGCTGGTCGATACTGCAGGCCGTTTGACGATTGACGAGCAGATGATGCTGGAGATCCAGCAACTGCACGCTGCGATCAAGCCGATCGAAACCCTCTTCATCGTCGACGCCATGGCCGGGCAAGACGCCGTCAATACTGCCAGAGCTTTTAATGAGGCGCTGCCGCTTACGGGTGTTGTGCTGACCAAGCTCGACGGCGATTCGCGCGGTGGTGCAGCTCTATCGGTACGCCATGTCACAGGCGCTCCGATCAAGTTTACCGGTGTGGGTGAAAAACTCAGTGGTCTGGATGAGTTTCATCCGGATCGCATGGCCAGCCGGATTCTCGGTATGGGCGACATCTTGTCTCTGGTCGAAGAGGCTCGCTCCGCGGTTGACGAGAAATCGGCGATGGATCTGGCCAACAAGCTCAAAAAGGGCAAAGGCTTTGATCTGAATGATTTCAAGGAGCAGATCGGCCAGATGCGCAAGATGGGGGGGCTTTCAAGTCTGATGGACAAAATGCCAGCGCAATTCGCCCAAGCCGCTCAGCAGATGCAAGGTGGCGCACAAGAAAAAGCCATGGGTCGGGTAGAGGGCATCATCAACTCCATGACGCCGTTTGAGCGCGCCCATCCTGATCTGATCAAAGCTAGTCGCAAACGCCGGATAGCAACTGGTGCCGGTGTGCAGGTGCAGGAAGTCAATCGCCTGCTCAATCAGTTCGAGCAGATGCAAAAAATGATGAAACAGTTTTCCAAGGGTGGAATGGGCAAGCTCATGCGCGGCATGGGGGGGCTCAAAGGAATGCTGCCGGGGATGTAAGGCACGCGCCATTCGTCGATTGCCCGTTTGGGCAGGTCTCGGCGGATTTTCATTTCTAGAGGTTTTGTGACGCCAAAAGGCAAGGCGTTACGGAGCTTGGTGTTTGCTGAGCGATTTGTTGAAAATTTGAACAAACGAGAGCCTTCGGTCGTTGCTTGCAGGGAGCCGTTTGTCTTTCATGCCATATTCTTTGTCAGAATTACCCTTGCGGCATGGATTGGGTTATTGCATGATGACTCCCGTAGAGGAAGATGCTTAGATGTATACCCTGATCTGTTGGTGGCGTCTGTCTGGCTGATTTGTCGGTGTTTTCGTGGGGGTGGTTGATCGTGCTTCAAACCCGTAAAAATAGGTCCTCCTTTCAGGTGGGTAGGCGTGAACATGGCTTTACCTTGGTTGAGTTGATGATCGCCGTGGCAGTGCTGGCCGTTTTGCTGGCGATTGCTGTACCCAGTTTTACGGGCCAGGTCCGTGCCGGTCGGGCCATGATGGCTTCAGAGGGCCTAGCGCGCACGGTGGCTAATGCTCGGGCGATTGCCTCGCAGACTGGGCGCCGTACGACCCTTTCAATCAACGGCCCTGTCACGGACTGTGGCGATGCCGCCGCTTGGGCAATTACTCAGGGTGCAACGGTGCTGGGGTGTCTGACGAAAGCTGATTTTGGCTCGAAGTATGAAGGCGCCAGTTTTTCGGGTGACGCGGGGAAGACCATCGTTTTTCTACCTAATGGCGTTGCGAACAATGCCGAGGCGCTGAGCTATACCTTCAAATCGGGCGATATAACCAGGACGGTAACAATCAATGTTGGCGGAACAGTCAAAGTCATCTAAAGCCCTTGCAGCGCAGCGCGGCTCCACCCTGATTGAGGTGTTGATTGCGGTGTTGGTGTTGTCTCTGGGTTTGCTGGGCGCCCTGAAGCTGCAGGTCGAAGGCGTGCGCCTGAATTCGGACTCGCGTTATACGGTGTTGGCCTCTACCTTTGCGCACGACGCAATGGATGCGCTGGCCTTTGATCGGTTTAACGACAAGACGACCTGGACCGGCATTGTCGAAGGCACTGTCGCAAACAGCCTTTCTGAGGGGCGTGCCAGAGAGTGGTTAGCTGCGCTTCAACGTGATTTGCCGGACGGCAAGGCCGCCGTTGGCTGTGTTAACAAGGCCTGCTCGGTATTGATCTCATGGACGCCTCCAGGGCGGGACAAAGTTACTGCCCGGTACGACATGTATGACAACTGATCTTCGTCGCCGCAATGGCGGCTTTACGCTCGTCGAGCTCATGATCGCCCTAGTGCTGGGGCTGATCGTCGTGGGTGGTTCTCTGGCATTGTTTGTAACTCAGCGTGTTACTAACCGTATGTCCGGGCAGATGTCGGATGTTCAGGCGGAGGGGCGTATCGCCATGGATGGCATGGCTCGCGATATTCGGGCTGCCGGCGATTTCGGTTGCTGGCCCGTAGCCAATCCCATTGATGGCCGTTTGAATCAGATGGTTTTTGATGTAACCAAAGGCGGCATCAAGGCCTACCTGAATGGCACTACCTTGCCTGCTGCAGGAGCCGCAGATGCTCCCTACGGGCTGGATGTGGTGCGCGCAGCTAATCCCGATGCCAATTCTGGCGTGCTGGTGGTGACCGGCATCAACGGCACCTTGACGCGCACCTCTGACGATATGGCTGACGGAACGGTCGACGTGGTCGTTAAAACACCGTTGGAGCCTTTTAAGGCACATGACATTGCTGTGGTGACCGATTGTGTTAACTGGGCCAAATTCCAGGTCACAGATGTGCTTGCGGGTTCTGCCGACAAGGTCAACCTGAAGCATGCCGGTGGTGCCTTGTCGGGCGTCTGGGGGCAGGGTAATCAGGATGGCAATATCGGAGCCAAATTCCGCAAGGATTCCTCTGTGGGGCGGCTCGATTCCGTGTGGTGGTTTATCGGCACGGTGAATAATCAAAAAGGTTTGTATCGCTTGAGTGCCAGAGATGGTGCGCCAGCCTTGGTGTCCGCGCGCATCTACGCGATGCAGCTCACCTACGATCTTGATACCAATGACGACGCGATTGCGGATGATCTTGATAACAAGGCCAGTGATGTTGGCTTGACTGACTGGCCCAAGGTTCGTTCGGTCAGTCTTCAGATGCTGGTGCAGTCTGAAAAAACCGCTGATGCAGGCGGCAAGGTCTCCGTTACCGAGTTTGCCGGGGTGACCGTGCCGACTGATAAATATCTTTATCTGCCTTTGCAGATGAATGTTGCTGTACGGAATCAGTGAATATGATGAAAGCGTTTTTTTCTTCCCAAAAGCAACGCGGCGCAGCGCTGGTTGTTGCGCTGATCATGCTGATCATGGTTTCACTGTTGGCGGCTGGCGGGTTTTTCCTTGCCACCACCGAGGCGCGCGGAGCAGCGGGCTGGAGCGATCGTCAGCGCGCCATGTTTGCGGCTGAAGGTGTGCTCAAGGAGGCTGAGGCTGCAGTGAAGCTTGTTGCTGCGGTTGAGGACGTGCGCCTTGCTGTCAAAAACAAAGGTACGGGTTATTTCGTGCGCCATGAAGATGTCGTGCCCGAGATGAATTCTGACTGGGACGTGAGTAAATCGATCAAGGCGACGGCGGCTGACCGGGTGACCGAACTGTATTACATGGTGGTTTATGAGGGGACGGCCCCTCAGCTTGATCAGGCGTTTCAGGCGAGTAATGGCAATGTGAACAAGACTTCTGTGCGGCCGCGCTTCACGATTTACGCCAAAGCCGGCGGCATCAAGCAAGGCACCTATGTGGTGCTGTCAACTTCAAAAGAATTCTGAGTAATACCGGGAGCGCAATGATGATGCATGCACAGATTAGAAGGCTTGGCGCGGCAGGTATGGTGGGTTTGTACTTGTTTGCCAGTTCGGCGGCCTTGGCTGCGGCGACTTGCGGCACGGCGCCGGATGCAGCACTGTCGGTAATCGGCGATCATAAGATTGATTTTAGCGGTTCTGGCGGTAATAATAGCTGTACGAATAAAATTATTTTATATAACTCTCCGACGGTGTCGGCGAATAAAGGCCGTCTTTTACAGGCCCTGATTGATACGACAACGGTTAACTCCGACGAGGAGTGCAAGTCCATCAATACGGATGTTAGTGGGGATACTGGCGTTGCTGTAAAAGCCGATGGTTCTCCAGCTGCTGTGCGACCAGAGATTCCGTTTCTGGCGAGCTCGTCTAGTTTTTATGTAAGGCTGTCGACCGATGGGCAGTTGAATACGACGAATGTGCAGAATCTTAATATTCCAGCATCGGACGCTAATCTTAATGCCGCGCTAAAGTTGCCTGGTTCGGGTGGGCAGGGTTCGCTTGCCACAGCGGGCTCCAGCTATGTGGTTACGATGCCTGGTGGAGATTATGGCGAGATCTCTGTTAATGCGAAAACCAAAATTATTTTTTCGGGCCCAGTAAAAATCAAGACTTTGTACTGCACATCTTCTGGCGGTGTCGTCTTTGCAAAGGGGCAGAATTATATTGATGAATTTAGTCATAGCGCAGGCTGTCCCATCATTACAGATCCGCTGGCAAGCTCAGATGATCCGGTTGTTCTGAATTTTCTTGGAAACATCCCATCGTCGTCCATAAAGGGTGTACAGCTTAAAGCAGGGCCTACTTGTATAAATTACGCGCCTGCAAGTGGAGTTGACTGTGGTCAGGCACAAGCGCCGCGGGCAATGGGCGAACAAAATTCCAATAATCTAGAAATTAATGTGCTGAATGGAGCATTGGACGCTCAGGCTGGCATCTCAATTGCAGCAAATATATACGTCCAGCACGCAGGTGCGTATCTTGGGACCGGGCCATTTACCTTGGTGGGCTCGATTACCGCGGCTGGCGATATCGGCATGCAGGCCAATAATAAAACCCAGTTTTATTTTAAATCCAAGGCCGGTGGATCCACGGATATGTCCGCGTATTCACTCTCGCCGCCCGCTGTTGAAAAAATCAGCCAGACTGGATCAATCATTTATCGCACCATGCAGGCCGACTATCAGGCGGATGGTTCCCTCGGCACTTCTGGGCATCTGAAGGCCTTCAAACTCAAGAGCGATAGCACCCAGGAAACTGCTCCACTTTGGGATGCGGCGGATCGGCAAAACGTTACAAACCGTAATGAAAAAATCCGGACCCAGGTGGCCGGCAGTTTTGGGGGCACAGCCTCGGATTTCGAGCTTCTGAGTACAACTGCCGCCGCGGCATTCACGGGGACCGTTGGTGTCGAGACGCTGACCAGTTCGGCGGCGCAGATTCTCGATCCGACCAATGCGGCTTACGCGGCCAAGCTGGGCGGACGCGACAAGACGGCGCTGCTGGGGACGCCCTGGCGGACGAATCCGATCATCGTTGGCAAGTCCGTCCTGTTTGCGACCGATGACGGCATTCTTTATTCGGTGAAGGCGGGCGAGTTGGCTGATGGTGGCGGCGCCCTGAACTGGGGCTGGATCCCGCGTCAGTTGCTGCCGCATACCGCCAAGTACGCCGATCTGGCTTTGAAACATCCGTGGGGGCAGATCGCGGCGATTACCCAGACAGTGAAAGACTCTTCGGATAATTACGTTACCGAAACCTATGTTGTCGGTACGGCAATGGGCGGGCAAGTGCACTTTTCCATCAAGGTCAGTGCTGATGGTGATGTGCTGCAGGGCGTGTCATGGCTGGATGATTCTGTGGGCAAGTTTTCACCAGGTTCGGCCTCACTGGCTGGGGATGCAGCTGGTGTGAAGGCCATGTCGGCTAACTGGCAAGGAATTGCAGGTGGGCCATCCGGTGGCGCCGCACCCACCCCCGCAGCCGCCGATTCAGGTGGTGATCCGCTCAAGGTAGCCTATGTGTACGGGGATTCAACTGCAGGAGTGGAGTTGATGGTGCGCCGTCTGGATGGCAAAGACGCTTCAGTGCCGACTGCCGTTAAATTCAAGACCGCCAGCGGTGGGCTCGCTGTTTTGCCGGCCGCGGCCGCACCGGTGGTCAAGGTGTCGAGCAACTTGCTGTATGTGACGGACGACGCGATCTACTTTGGCACCAGTTCCGGCCGGGTTGAGCGCAGCGATACGACCGGGCAATTGGTTGCATCACCGGGCGACAAGGATCTGCTGGCTACTGATGCGATTCTGAATGTGAATGGCGCGCCCGTTGCCTCGGGTAACGGTTCTGGGGTCGTGCTGACGGCGCAAACCGCGCGGCGCCTGACCGTATTGAAATACGTGGGCGGTACTTGGACAGCGCCAGTGTGGTGGACGGGCTTGAGCGCCAGTGGTGATGCTGAGTCGTCCGGTGAGAATGTGCCGAAAATTGTAACGGGTGCGGGCTATACGACAAAGATTACGGCGGCGCCGGATATCGTTAATGGCAAAGTGATCATGTACGTGACGAAGACCAAGGTGATCGACTCTTGTACGACGGAAACCAAGGGCTATGCATTCGGGCCGCTGGATTTGCTGACGGGCGCTGCCGCGCCGGCAGGGTCGACCTTCAAGGTTACGGAAAATATTGCTGACAACCTGATGAATCTGATCGGGGACGGTCAGGCGGTAGGTGGCTCGGGAACGATTTTTAACGGCAAAACCGGTGTTCTGACAGGTTCGTCGAAGGATACGGGCCTGCTGGCGCCGGGCGCGGGCCAGATCAAGCAACGCCTGAACTGGCGCGAGCTGACCAACTTCTTCTGATGAGGATGATTTCGATGAAGAAGCAGGCGGGTTTTACCCTGATCGAGTTGATGATTACGGTTGCGATCATCGGCATCCTGGCAGCGATTGCCTATCCGTCGTATGAGGACAGTATTCGCAAAACGCGTTTCGGTCAGGCCAAGGAAGGGGCGATGCAGATCGCCTCAATCCTGGAGCGTAAGGTGTCCCAAGCGACGGAATACGAAGCCAAGGCGGATGTGGATGCGCTGGGAAAGCCTTATCAGGACTTGCTGACCTACACTTACGCGCGCGCTGACAGCAAGCGGGACTACGCGCTGACAGTGGTTGAGAAAACGGAGCGCTTCAAGCTCTGGGTCGGAATCAACTCTGTCGGAACGCGCTGTGGCTGTGACGGAAAGGTCTGTACTGCGGCAAGCGCAGGTACTTTCACTGCAACGCAAAAGAGTTGTACAAGCCCAACAGTGGCTTTCTGATGAATTGCTGAGGCACAAACGACAAGGGCGCCAATTTGGCGCCCTTGTCGTTTGTATTTCGGAATGTTTCCGGTTTAACGCAGACCCGCCGCGTAATCCGACACCGCCTTCATTTCGGCATCGGTCATCCGCACGGTCAGCCCGCGCATCACGCCAGCTGGATCATTGCCACGTTTGCTGGCACGGAAGGCTTTGAGCTGGGCTTCGATGTAGTCGGCGTGCTGGCCTTGCAGGCGTGGGTACATGCCGGGGATGCCCAGGCCGGCTGGGCCGTGGCAACCGGCACAGGCGGGGATGCCCTGGGCTTTGTCACCGGCACGCCAGAGTTTTTGGCCGAATTCGATGGTTTGTTTGTTCTTGGCAACTTCCTGCGTCTGTTTTTGCTGCGAGAAGTAAGCCGCCAGACCGCGCATGTCGGCGTCAGACATGGCTGCAACCTGGGCTTGCATCAGGGCGTTCACGCGCAGGGCGGGTTTGCCGCCGACGCTCTTGAACTCGCTGAGTTGTTTGTAGAGATAGGCTTCGTGCTGGCCGGCAAGCTTCGGGAATGCAGTGGTAGGGCTGTTGCCATCTGCTCCGTGGCACGCTGCACAGACTGTTTCTGCGGTCTGTTTGGCCTTGGCGAGGTCGGGTTTGGGTGCCGGCGCGCTTTGCGCGAAGGCGGTCTGGATGGTCAGGGCTAGGGTCAGGATTGAAATGCGCGCGATCATTGTCACCTCTGGGGCGTGGCGTTCTTGAATCCTGATATTCTATACCGCCGCGCGCGTTGCGCGGAATCCCGCTTTCGTTTGTCTCTGGTTTCCTCCATGTCCCTGTTCCGTGCTGCCCGTTTCGAAATTTCCATTGCCCGTCCGCAAGATCTGCCTGCCCCTGATCGGGCCGAGATCGCTTTTGCCGGGCGCTCCAACGCCGGCAAGTCCAGCGCAATCAATACGCTGGTGGGCCACACGCGGCTGGCCTTTGTCAGCAAGACGCCGGGGCGCACCCAGCTGATCAATATTTTTCGCATGAACAATGGCGCGGCGCTGGTCGACTTGCCGGGCTATGGCTATGCCAAGGTGCCCGAATCTGTGCGCAAGCAGTGGGTTGCCCTGCTTGAGGAATACCTGTCGCGGCGCGAGAGCCTGATCGGCCTGATCCTGATCATGGATTCACGTCATCCGCTGACGCCGCTGGATCAGCAGATGCTGAACTGGTTTGCGCCAACCGGGCGGCCGATCCATGTGTTGCTGACCAAGTCGGATAAATTGACGCGTGGCCCGGCCATTCAGACCTTGGCCAAGGTGCGCAAGGAACTGAAGGCCTGGGGCGATCAGATTACGGTGCAGTTGTTCTCCAGCCTGAAGAAGCAGGGCATGGATGAGGCGGAGAAGGTGGTTGCGGGCTGGCTGGAGCACGAGCAGGCAATGCGGGATGGTCTGGTCAGCATGCCGGACGATCTGGATGTTGACTGAGCGCTTGTGAAAAAACTGGCGTAGCAGACAAAAATAAACCCCGGCACGAGGGGGCGCGCCGGGGTCTGAATGACCTGTATGACCCGGGGGAGTTCATGCAGGTACCTGCTCAGGGAGGTGAAGCAGGTGACGGCTTGCACCGTCTGTAGCTATTGACGGCGCCGTGCCGGAAAAGTTTAGTGTTTTGTTTGTAAAGAAGTGTAAAGGTCTTTTTGGCCGTCCATCCCCGCCATTTTGAAACGAGCTTTGAACATGAGTCAGAACCGATTTCCTTCAGCTGCTTTCCCGAATATTCGTCCCCGCCGCATGCGCCGCGATGATTTCTCTCGCCGCCTGATGCGTGAGTCGCGTCTCTCTGTGGATGATCTGATTTACCCGGTGTTTGTGCTCGAGGGTGAAGCTCGCATCGAGCCGGTGGCGTCCATGCCCGGCGTGTCGCGCATGTCGCTGGATAAATTGTTGCTGCTTGCAGCTGAAGCCGTGGCCTTGGAGATTCCCGCGCTGGCGCTGTTCCCGGTGATCGAATCCGGCAAGAGCGAGGGGGCCGAGGAGGCTTGGAATCCGGACGGGCTGGTGCCGCGCGTGGTGCGGGCGCTGAAGGCCCGGTTTCCGGAACTGGGGGTGATCACCGATGTGGCGCTCGATCCTTACACCAGCCACGGTCAGGATGGCCTGATCGACGCGAAGGGTTATGTGCTTAACGACGAGACGCTCGTCGCGCTGGAGAAACAGGCGCTGTGTCACGCGGCGGCAGGCGCTGACGTGGTAGCGCCGTCGGACATGATGGACGGTCGTGTGGGGCGTATTCGCGCCGCGCTGGAGGCGGCGGGGTACATTCACACGCGCATCCTGGCTTACTCCGCGAAATATGCCTCGGCCTTCTATGGGCCGTTTCGTGATGCGGTGGGCTCGGCCGGCAATCTGGGCAAGGGCAACAAATACAGCTACCAGATGGATCCGGCCAATTCGGATGAAGCGATCCGCGAGGTGGCGCTGGATATCTCCGAAGGCGCGGACATGTTCATGGTCAAACCTGGCATGCCGTATCTGGATATCGTGCGCCGCGTGAAGAGCGAGTTGCGCGTGCCGACCTATGTGTATCAGGTCAGCGGCGAATACGCGATGCTCAAGGCCGCTGCGGCGAATGGCTGGCTGAATGAAGAGGCGGTGTTCATGGAGGCGCTGCTGGCCTTCAAGCGCGCCGGGGCCGATGGCATTCTGACTTACTACGCGCTGGACGCCGCGCGTATCCTCAAGCGCCATGCCTGAACTGCAGATTCGGACGATGCGGCCGACAGACTTGTCGGCCGTTTTTGCTTTGCAGATCTGTGCCTATCCAGCGGAATATCATGAGCCGGTCGAAGCGCTGGCAAGTCGGCTGGCTGCCGGGGCTGAATTCTGTTTTGTGGCGCAGCTGGCCGGGCAGCTTGCGGGCTATGTCTTCGCCCATCCCTGGGTGGGCGATCCACCTGCCTTGCATGTCCCTTTGGCGCCGATCGTTGAGCCTGAACATGTTTTCATCCACGATCTTGCGGTGAGTCCGGCTTGTCGGAGAGCCTCTACGGGCAAGCGTCTTCAAGCTGCCGTGCTGGAGAGTGCCACCAGGCGTGACTTTGCAGACATGCGGCTCGTAGCGGTAGGCGCAGCGCGGCTCTTCTGGCAGGGGATGGGTTTTCGAGACTTTCCATGTGCCGAACTGCATCCGGCCTATGGCGAGGCGGTGGTGATGGGACAACAAATCAGGGCTTGAGCAGGCTGACTCAGCTGCCACCTTCTTCCTGTTGCTTGCGGAATTTGTTGCTTGAATGCTCGTCGCTCTGGATTTGCTCGCGCTTATTCTGGCGGAGTTGCTCATGCTGTTCCTGGCGCAGCGAGAGCGTGTCGAAGGCCTTGGCGCGGGTGTGTTCGGACACCCATTTCTGCTGGCCGTGCTCGGTGGCTTTGTGCGAGTGATCGACGCTCATTTGCTGCGCGGCGATGGCTTCGTCGAGTTTGATGAGGAATGCGGAATAGTTGCGCCAGGCGTTCGGCTCGATGCCGCTACGGGCGGTCTGCATGAAGCGGTCGCGGTATTCCGTGCGGTATTGCTGAAGCATGGCGAGCTTGACCTCGCTTGCTTGCTTGCTGGCAATCAGTTCGCCCAAGTGTTTGGTGGCTTCGTCTACGCGGGTGTGGGCGAGATCTTGCAGGGTTTTGAGGCTCTTGTGGCTGGTGCTCATGCGCGGGTTCTCGGGTTCTATTTTTTATGTGTGGCTTACATCGTCTGGCCGAACAGGGCGTTTAACTGCCCCAGACTCTCTTCATAGTCCGCGCGCTCCTCGATGTCTTGCTGCAGGAATTTTTCCAGCGCCGGATACATCCGTACAGCCTCGTCCAGCAAGGGGTCGCCGCCCGCCTGGTAGGCGCCTACAGCGATCAGATCGCGCGAGCGCTGGTAGCGTGAAAACAATTGTTTAAAGCGTCGCACAAGCTCGAAATGGCCGGGGCGAATCAGTCCGTGCATGGCGCGCGAGATGGACTGTTCGATATCGATGGCCGGGTAATGGCCCTGGTCGGCCAGCGTACGTGAGAGGACGAAGTGGCCGTCCAGAATTGCTCGCGCCGAGTCGGCAATCGGGTCCTGCTGATCGTCGCCTTCGGCCAGCACGGTGTAGAAGGCCGTAATCGAACCGCCACCATCTGGCCCGTTACCCGCGCGTTCGACTAGCGCCGGCAGGCGTGCGAATACCGAGGGCGGATAGCCGCGTGTCACCGGAGGCTCACCGATGGCCAGGGCGATTTCGCGCTGGGCCATGGCATAGCGGGTCAGCGAATCCATGATCAGCAGCACCTGCTTGCCTTCATCGCGGAAGTGCTCGGCAATCGTGGTGGCGTAGGAGGCTGCCTGCAGGCGCATCAGCGGGCTGGTGTCGGCCGGGGCCGCGACGACAACCGAGCGTGCCAGGCCGTAGGCACCAAGGTTCTGCTCGATGAATTCCTTGACCTCGCGGCCGCGTTCGCCGATCAGCCCCACGACCACGACATCGGCCGAGGTGAAGCGCGCCATCATGCCAATCAGCACGGATTTGCCTACGCCCGAGCCGGCAAACAGGCCCACGCGTTGGCCGCGTCCGACGGTCATCAGAGCGTTGATGGCGCGAATCCCCACATCCAGGCTCTGGTTGATCGAGGCGCGCGCCAGCGGGTTGATCGGACGGCTCTGCAGCGAGCGCGTCTGGGTGGTGGTGAGTGGCCCTAGCGCATCCAGCGGCCGGCCCGCCCCATCCAGCACGCGCCCCAGTAATTGTTCGCCAACAGGCAGGTGTTTGGCACGATCCGAGACGCGGCGGCGGGGTTCGACGCGTTCCGTGGCATTCGGGGTGGGCTGTACCGGCTCGGTGGCCATGACGTGCGAGCCGGGCGCCAAGCCAAAGACGTCGTCGGTAGGCATCATGTATAGCTTGTCGCCATTGAAACCGACGACCTCGGCCTCCACCGAGCCACCGCCAGGCACCAGCACGCGGCAGCCGGAGCCAAGGGGCAGTTTCAGGCCGGCGGCTTCCATGACCATGCCATTGATGCGCGTCAGGCGTCCGAGCACCTGATAGGGCGGGGTGGCGCGCACGATCTTGCGGCAGTCAGTCAGAAAGCCGCACCAGACCTTGCCGAAATGTTCACTCGAACTCATCACAATTCCGTTTCATTTCGTGCAACCGGCTGTGTTCAATTGCGCAGAACTGGAGCCTGAAGACCATTTCCGAGCTCTCAGTCTTCACCAAACTCGGTTGCCTCACGCGACAGGTTTTCCACCACGCGGCGCCAGCGCGTCTGGATCTGCGCATCGATCTGTCCGCCCGCCGATTCGATGGTGCAGCCGCCCTGTTGAATGCTGTCATCTTCGGTGACGCGGTGACCGATGCCTTCAAAATGCTCCTCCGTATAGCGGCGCAGCAATTGCACATCTGCCGGGTGAGCATGAATCACTGCACCTTGCTGCGGCAGGTTCTGCAGCGCTTCGCGCACCACGACAAGAATCGATTCAGGCTTGGCTGAAAGGGTGTCGCGCACCACCTGGCGAGCGATCTCGATGGCCAGAGCCTGGATTTCATCGGCGACTTGCTGGTCAAGTTCGCTCATCGCGACATCCAGCGCCTGGACCATCTGGTGCAATTCAGCGGCTTCCATGCGGCCGCGCGCACTGCCTTCCTCATAGCCGGCGGCGTAGCCTTCGCGGTGGGCCTCCTGATGGATGCGGTCGAGATCTTCCAGCGTGGGCAAACTGATGCCAGGGGCGATTTCCAGCGGTGCATTGCTGACCTGGGGCGCCGTTTCGACGGGCTTTGCCGTTGGGGCTGGCGCAGCCTTTGCTGGCGGCGCATCGAACTGATCAAATGCCAGGCGCTGGTAGGCGTTCGAGGCCTGATTGCGGGGAATGACGTCAGCCATCTAGCAGCCCCTTTCGTGTCGGGGTGTCGCAAATCGCAAATCGCAAATCGCAAATCGCAAGTCGTGTATGGCTGGAAAGCGGCGTCTGGCGGGCTTCTTCATGATGGCTGGCTGTACGCCGGCGAGCATAGCCGGCTGCCAGCGGCATGCCATGAAGAGCATTTTCCCGCGCGGATCTTCGTGGCATGCCTTTTCTCTGCGGCGCTCCGCGTCTTTGCGTCTTTGCGGTGAAGGCTTTTGAGCTTCCCGGCAGGCCCGCGAGAAATGCACGCTCAGACGAAGGCATCGTCGCCGCCCTTGCCGCCGAGCATGATCTGGCCTTCTTCGGACAAGCGCCGGGCCGTTTTGAGGATTTCTTTCTGCGCGGCCTCCACTTCCGACAGACGCACCGGGCCACGTGATTCGAGATCTTCGCGCATCATCTCGGCTGCACGGCTGGACATGTTCTTGAATATCTTTTCGCGCATTTCGGGCGCCGCACCCTTGAGGGCAACGACCAGTTGGTCGCCTTGCACTTCGCGCAGGATGGTCTGGATGCCACGGTCGTCGCAGTCCATCAGATTGTCGAAGACGAACATTTCGTCGAGGATGCGCTGGGCCAGGTCCGGATCGTATTCGCGCACGTTGTCGAGGATTGCCGTTTCCGCGGCATTACCCACGAAGTTGAGAATGTCGGCGGCGTGGCGCGTGCCGCCCATCGAGGCTTTTTTCAGGCTCTGCGCCGAGCCGGAGAGTACGCGGGCCAGGGCTTCGTTAAGCTCCCGCAGCGCAGTCGGCTGCACGCCATCCAGGGTGGCAATGCGCAGCAGGATGTCGTTGCGCTGGCGGTCGTTGAAGTGGCGCAGGATTTCGCCCGCGTGATCGAATTCAAGGTGCACCAGGATCGTAGCAATGATCTGCGGATGCTCGTTCTTGATCAGATCCGCTGCGGTGGCTGCATCCATCCACTTCAGTGATTCGATACCGGCGGTGTCCGAGCCCTGAAGTACGCGCGAGATCAGGTTGGCTGCGCGTTCGTCGCCGAGTGCTTTAGTCAGCATGACGCGGATGGCTTCTTCATCCGGTTCGATGTGAGAACCGCGCGCCGCGTGCATCTGCAACTCTTCGAGGAGTTTTTCGACGCGCTCGCGCGATTGCGGCACCATTCGCGCCATGCCCGAGCCGAGTTTTTGCACCTCGCGCGGTGACAGGTGTTTGAGGATTTCTGCGGCTTCATCGCCACCCAGGGTGAGCAGCAGCAGAGCGCTCTTTTCCAGTCCGTCGTTAGCGTTCTTCGCCACTTGTGCCTCCCCCCATCCATTCCTTGATCAGCTGTGCCACCATCTTCGGATCCTTGCGGGCCACGTCGCGGGCACGAGCCAGCTTCTTCTCGTAACTCATTTTCGCCAGCTCCAGCTCCAAAACTTCGGGCGAAACATCGGAATCCACCATTTGATCGGCGCGTTCGGCCAGGTTTTCGGCCGATAGCGGCGCGTTCTCGTCTTCGGCCTCGATCGGTTCGGGCACAACAGGCGCCACGCTACGCATCAGTGGCTGGATTACCTTCTTGATCACGAACAGCAGCACCAGTGCCAGCACCAGCCAGCGTGCGGCTTCCTTGAGCATCGCGATCATTTCCGGATCCTTGTAGATCGGCGTGCTGGCGACGATTTCTTTGGCCGGGTCGGTGAACGCAGTGTTGGTCACGTTGATCGTGTCGCCGCGTTTTTCGTTGTAGCCAACAGCTTCGCGAACCAGATCATTGATCTTCTTTACCTCAGCTTCCGTCAATGGAACATTTTTGAAGTTGCCCTTGGCGTCTTTTTCACTCTTGTGATTGACCACCAACGCAATTGACAGGCGTTTGACCTGACCCATCGCGCGCTTCACGTGCTGTACGGTTTTGTCGACTTCAAAATTGGTGGTGGCCGTCTTGCTGGAATTCAGCGGGATCGGGCCAGACTGCGCTGCGCCAGGCACTACCGGCGAGGTAATCGGGGCTGTCGCCGGCACCGGTGGCTGGTTGCTGAGGGCGCCCGGTACGCCAATTGGCCCGGGATTGTTGGCGATGTTTTCGGCAGTCTGCAGGCTGCGAATTGACGTTTTCGGCGTCGGGTTTGGTGTGTAGGTTTCCGAGGTCTGCTCAGCATCGTCGAAATCAACATCTGCCATCACCTGGGAGCGGAAATTGGTGGCACCCAGCATCGGGTCAAGAATTCTCTGGATACGCGCGCTGTAGCTGTCTTCCACGTTGCGTACGTATTCGAGCTGGGTGTCGTCAAGGGCCGGGCCGTCCTGCTTGCGCTGGCGCGCCAGCAGGGCACCATTCTGATCAATCACGCTTACTTGATTGGCCGCCAGACCCGGCACACTGGAGGACACCAGATGCACGATGCCGGCAATCTGCGCTGGCTCCAGTGTGCGCCCAGCGCGCAGGCTTACTACCACCGAGGCTGTGGGTTTTTGTTCATTGCGCAGAAAGGCGCTTTGTTTGGGAATCGCCAGATGGATGCGTGCACCGGCAACCGCCCCGATGGATTGAATGGTGCGGGCCAGTTCGCCTTCCAGTGCGCGCTGGTAATTGACTTGCTCGTGGAATTGCGACAGACCCAGTTTCTGGTTTTCAAGGAGTTCAAAGCCGACTGATCCTCCGCGCGGCAGGCCTTGTGCCGCCAGAGTCAGGCGCAGTTCATTGGCACGAGTGGAGGGCACCATGATGGTGGCGCCGCCGCTTTCCACGCGGTAGGGGATATTTTGCTGTTGCAGGGCGGTGACGATGGCGCCGCCGTCTTTCTCTTCAATATTGGAGAACAGCACCGAATACTCCGGCTGCTGACTCCACATCCACACGCCAGCGAGCAGGGCAATCGCCAAGGCGAGTGCCGCTGCACCGGCCATCTTCTGGCGCGGCGTGAGCCGGTTGAAATTGTCGATCACCACAGCTGTTGGCGAGCTTGGCGGGGTGGGCAGTACTTCTTCGGCCATGTCTCGTGCTCCGTTCAGGCTTCAAGGGCCTTTTTTCACAGGGGCATTGTGCGCGGCCTCCGGCAAGCACGAGCGTGGAATAAGCGGCAGTTTTTGCCGGTTAATCCGCTGCTGGATCACGAATCGTCGGCGCTAAAGTGACGACCATCCTGTATTGCGCCGAGATCATGAACCAGACCCCGCCACCGATGGATGCCGCCAGCCTGGCTGAAGCTTTTCAGACCTTTGCGCGTGCCTCCGACGAGCTGACCCAGGCCTACAACGGCCTGCAGGGGCAGGTGAGTGCGCTGACCGAGCGCCTGACTTTCCTGATGGCGGCGCTGCCGGCCGGAGTGGTCTTGCTGGACGCGAATGGCGCGGTCGAGCAATTGAATCGCGCGGCCATCGGCATGCTCGGCGCGGTGCCGGCTGGCACGCCCTGGTCCTTCATGCTGAAGCGTTTTGAATCGACCGATACTCCGGGTGAAGTCTTCCTGCCGCAGGATGGAGACGCGATGCGCGTGGCTGTGTCGGAAACGCCGGCTGATACGCGCGGCGGGCGCATCGTGCTGCTGCATGACGTGACCGAAGCATGGACCCTGCGCACCCAAACCGCACGTAACGAGCGTCTGGCGGCGATGGGTGAAATGGTGGCGAGTCTTGCGCACCAGTTGCGCACGCCATTGGCCGCTGCGCTGCTTTACACCGGCCACATGGCCAGCACCGAAATGGATCCCACAGCACGTAGCAAGGTCGCGGATCGCGCGCTGGAACGCCTGCGCCACCTTGAAAAACTGATTCAGGACATGCTCATCTTTGCGCGCGGCGAAGCCCTCGGGCGCGAATCTTTCGGCGTCTGCGATCTGGTGGCCGAACTGGCCCATACCATCGAACCGGTGGCGCAGCGGCGCGGAGTGGCCTTCTCGGCCGATTGCACGGCCGGTGCGCGTTTGCTCTTTGGCAATCGCAAGGAGATTGCCGGAGCGCTGCTCAATTTGCTCGAAAACGCCTTGCAGGTGCTGGGCGACAGCGGTTCGGTTGAGCTCACTGCGCGCGAGGAAGGCGGCAATGCGGTGTTTGTGGTGCAGGACAGTGGCCGCGGCATTCCGCTGGAACTCCAGGCGCGCCTGTTCGAGCCCTTTTACACCACTCGCGCCGATGGCACCGGCCTCGGCCTGGCGATTGCGCGCGGCGTGGCGCGTGCCCATGGTGGCGAAATAAGCCTCAAATCGGCACCGGGCGAAGGCACTGAATTTTCTTTTGTTCTACCTCTGGCCAATGCCGGAGAGATCGATAAAACCGGAGCAAACCCATGATTGAAACGCTCAGCATTCTGGTTGTTGACGACGATGAAAGTCTGCGTGACGCCATCAGCATGATTCTCGAATCCGCCGGTCATCGCGTGGTGCTCGCGGCCAGCGGGCCGGAGGCGCTGGCCGCGCTGGAGAAGCAGCGCTTCAACCTGGTCATCAGCGATCTGCGCATGGATCCGATGGATGGTCTGGAGTTGCTCGCCAATATCCGCGGGGCCAATCCGAAGTTGCCAGTATTGCTGATGACCGCCTTTGGTGACGTCGACAAGGCGGTTGCGGCGATGCGTGGCGGCGCCTGCGAATTCCTCATGAAGCCTTTCGAGTCGACCGTGCTGATCGAGAAAGTGCGCCGCTACGCGACGGTAACGCCCAGCCAGGAAGACATGGTGGCCGAAGATCCGCGTACCCGCAGCGTGCTGGCGATGGCCGCGCGCGTGGCCGAAACCGACGCATCAGTCTTGCTGACCGGCGAGTCTGGCACCGGCAAGGAAGTCTTCGCGCGCTATATCCATCAGCACTCGCGGCGCAAGACCGGTCCTTTCGTGGCCATCAACTGCGCGGCGATTCCAGAAAACCTGCTCGAAGCCACGCTCTTCGGTTACGAGAAGGGCAGTTTTACCGGCGCAGTGACGGCACAGGCCGGCAAGTTCGAACAGGCGCAGGGCGGCACGATCCTGCTCGACGAAATCTCGGAAATGCCCATGGGCCTGCAGGCCAAGCTGCTGCGTGTGTTGCAGGAACGCGAGGTTGAGCGCGTGGGCGGCAAAAAACCGATCGCGCTGGATATTCGTGTGCTCTCCACCAGCAATCGCGACATGTTGCGCGAAGTGCAGGCTGGCCGCTTCCGCGAGGATCTGTACTATCGCCTCAACGTATTCCCCGTCGAGATCCCCGGCCTGCGCGAGCGCCCGGCCGACATCCTGCCGCTGGCGCGGCATTTCATCACCCGCCACGGCGAGCGCATCGGCAAAACGGCAAAAATTGCCGGCAATGCAGCGGAAATTCTTGCCGCCTGGCGCTGGCCCGGCAATGTGCGCGAGCTGGAAAACACGGTTCAGCGCGCGTTGATCCTCGCCAGTGGCGACACCATCGTCGCCGACGACGTGAAGCTGTGCCTGCCCGGCTGGGATGGCAGTCTGCCCCCTGCAAGCATCCAGAACTACGTTCAGAATGCCCAGCAGAACAGCCCGCAGAGCGGCTACCAGCAAGTCTCTTCAGGCATGCCCTTGCAGATGCCCGTCAGTGGCGGCTCTTCAGGCATTGCTGAGGCGGTGCCGACCAACATGAAAGATCTGGAAAAACAGCACATTCTCGACGTGCTGCGTGCCGTGGGCGGCTCGCGCAAGAAGGCCGTCGAAAAACTCGGCATCTCGGAACGTACCTTGCGTTACAAGTTGCAGCAGTATCGCGACGAAGGCTGGGTTGAACCCTGATCGCGTCAGTTCAAGGAGTCTGCTAAATTGAAAGCCGAAAGGGAATTGAGCGACCACTTTTACAATTGGGCACAGAAACTGCTTTTATTCCCGTACTGAAACGGAGCTTGTCATGGACACTCGCGCGATTGAACAGATGCTTGGCCAGATGCGTGTAGCAACCGATGTTGCTGCCAGCAAGAGCACGGCCACCTCTGCCGCAGGCGGCGCGGACTTTTCATCGGCCTTGCAGAGCGCTATGGCACAGGTCAGTCAGGCACAGGAATCCGCCCAGCAAATGGCTCAGGATTTTTCCGCCGGCAATTCGGAAGTGAATCTGCAGGACGTGATGGTCAATCTGCAAAAAGCCAATCTGTCATTCCAGCAGATGGTGCAGGTGCGCAACAAGCTGGTGTCGGCCTATCAGGACATCATGAATATGCAGGTTTAAGGTTGTTCTAAGAGGTGTTGAGTGTGGTGTTAAGTTGTTGATGTTTTGAGATTTGTTGTTGTTTGTTGTTCTGGGTTGTACTAGGTGTTCCAAGATGATTGTGTGTATGATTGTGTGTATGATTGTGTGTAGTTTGATGCGGATACACACCCCATGCAATGCACTTTCTCCATCCTTTCGGCGGTCGCCGAACAGCACGGACTCTCGTCTGATAGCGTTCCACGCCAGCTAAGTGCAGCAAAGGTCAGGCATGCGAAACCAGGTGCTGCACCTGTTCAGCTTGCGGATGGTGGTGGGCTCCTCCTTTACATCTCTCCTGGCGGAGTGCGGTCTTGGCGTTACCGATATCGGCTAGGCTCGAAACAACAGATACTTACGATAGGTTCCTTCCCGGAAATTAGTCTTGAGCAGGCGCGCATTGCGCATCGAGCTGCGCGATGGCTGGTTGAGCGGGGAACCCACCCTCTGTCTTTTGTCGAGCAAGAGTCCGACGCAAGGCAGGCTGAGCAAGATGCGGCCAAACTTCATACCTTCAGGGCATTGAGTGAAGAGTGGCAGCAGGCAACTAGCTTGGGCTTGTCAGCAAGAACGTCCAAGCATCGTCAACAGATGCTCGATGCCCACGTGATTCCCACGCTGGGAGATCTACCAATTGCAGAGATTACGCGTAAGGAACTACGCGAACTGCTACTGGGACTGGACAAGACGGTTCCTGTTACAGCGAAGCATTGCCGACAGTACATCAAGCAGATCTTTGACTGGGCATTGGATGCTGAGCTGATCCAGGGTAATCCAACGCCCAAGGCGACCTCCTTGCCCAATCAGTCGACACGCAAGGTCGTGCCACGTAAAGCCTTGCCTTTGTCTCAGTTAGGTGCCTTTTTGTTGCAAATCGATGAGGCGCCCGCAAGCGATCCGCTTACCAAGGCTGCGCTGTGGCTGCTCATTCTGACTTGGAGCAGAACCGCCGAGGTGGTCGGAGCGCGCTGGGAAGAGTTCGACCTAGAGCAGGGGGTCTGGGAGGTGCCAGCCGAACGCATGAAGTCTGGAGAAAAGCACTCCGTCTATCTGAGCAGGCAGGTTGTGGAGCGACTGCAGTTTCTTCAACAGATATCACATGGCCAGTATCTCTTTCCTAACCGCCGTAAGCCTAAAGATCACATGAGCAGGATGACTTTATCTGCATGGCGCAAACGCTGGGGGTTTGATGGGGTAATGGAAATTCATGGCTTACGTGCTGTCGCCTCGACCTGGGCGAATGAAGCTGGGCCCTTTCGGCCTGACGTGATCGAGGCTGCGCTCGCCCATAAGGAAGGGGATCGTGTCCGGGCAGCTTATAACCGAGCGGATTTTGCAAAAGAGCGTAAGCGTATGCTGCAGGCTTGGGCGGATGAGTGCAGCAAGCTATTGGCTGAAGTGAAGGCCAAGAAGAAAGATCTAGCCGCGTCTGATGTGCAAAAAGCCTCCAGGGCCGAAGCGTTCAATGCTTTTGTCTCCAAAATAAAAGCATAGAGGCTGCTTCGTTACCGTTGGTAACTGAGCCTATGGCGGAAATTTTAGCTCTGAAAACTGCCGTCCTTTGAGCACAGCTTGACGCTCAATTTCGGCTGCGGACTTTATCCACTCTTGCCGTTCTAAGAAGAGAAGAAAGGCCCGTGTGCTGACCTTGCGGCAATTGTCTGGCAGCAAGAAGCTTGCTCGCGCGATCTTGTGGTCTTCGAAGAGAAACACGCCTGTGCTGTTCTGTGAGCTGATAGCCAGGGTATTCATGGTCTCTTGGATTGCAAGCTCTCCAAGGTTCGACTTCCGGGACAAAGTTCCTGCACTGAGCGCCTGCTTGTAATGCTCGAAGGTCTTGGTTGGCAGGATCTCAAGTTGATGCTGAGATGCCCAAGATTTGATTGCCTGGCTGGTTGGCGTCTGGTTCCTGGTGACCTCATGCAAAACCATGTCGACAAGTTTGACCTGCCAGCCCGGCTTGAAAAGAAGATCCAGCGCCCCTGCGTAAGCGAGCGTGATCAGTGGTCCTGCGTCGGCCAGCAGCAGTGTGTTGGGGCGCTGGATCACGATACAAGCTTGCTCAAGCTATCAGCCATTTCCTCTGTGGATGCTGCCGACAAGCGTGGCATCGGAAGACGTGCCTGTGCCATCAGAAGGAAAAGATCTTCCTCGCTATCGACGCCAAGCGTCGACATCGTAGTCAGATCATCGATTTTGCCAAGGGAGAAGTTTAGTAGGGCTGTGAAATTCTGGTTGTGGGATCTCTCGGCGGACTCGTAAGTCTCGACGAGATAGCGCAACTCGGCATTGAAGAGAGCGTTGACCGATGTCTCAGTCTTGGCTGCAATGACCTTGGCGCGCTTGAGTAGATCGCGGTCAACTGATCCGGTGAAATTGACTGTTGATGCCATGATGTATAACTCCCGTGTGTTTGCACATAAATAAGTGTAGCACGTAAATGTGTGATTGTATTTTCTGCAGCCTTTGTTCAGGATGTTTAAGGGAAGTTGCCTTATTCCGACGGAGAAAGCGTCCTCATCACACAATCAGTCGGTGGGCCCATCACCGATATGCGAAAGTGATGTGTAGGCGGTAGGAGCGGCTGTGAAGAGAAGTGGATGGACTTAAGAAAGCTGCGAACGTATCTATCGGGGATTTCCGCAGATCGGCCAAAGCCGTCACCTGACATCTCTCGCACGCTTGACCGCTTTATGCCGTTAAGCAGTCAATGATTTGCTCAATATTTAGTGAAAAATAGCGCCAGTCCAGCAAGCGCCACGGAGATCGGTCGAAGAGTACTAGGCATCAAGACTAAGTCCTTCTAAAAATCCCAGCGCCAGAAATCGACCGCTCCATTCGCGACGGTGTAATGAGCCTGTGGGCAGAAAGACTCATCTGCTCCAATGGCACATTGGTCTGAAACGCTTGGTCAGGCGGAAAGCTCAGCCAACCCCGGCCGCAGCGCCCGTACCGAAAACCGGAGCAATCAACTCTCCAAAGTTTTCTGGCGCGACGCTCTGGAACGACACGAAGCGGCCGAGGTAATGCGAGAAACCCTTCGCAAGCTCAGCGCCAGTAACGCCTGGCAATTGACCGACCCCGACGACGCCGCTCACGAAAGAATCGGTCAGCAGGCGCTCGACCGCCTCGGCGACATCCAGATGGGAAGTCCACGAAACCGGGTAGTCGGCTCTCAGGGGATAGCGAAGAATACCAGTCGGTCGAAACCCCGCTGGGGCAAGTCCTTAACTCGACGCCCGGTTTCGATCGCTACGGCAATGCTTATGAGGCGAATCTTGGCGCGAGATGGGAGCTGGACGTGTTCGGTGGCTTGCGCCGGGGCCGCGAAGCCGGGCTGGCCGAGTACCGCGCCTCGGAAGCCGGTGCGATGGCTACTCGGCTGCGCGGCCGGACATCCGCAACGTGAATGGTGATTCGCCACTGCATCTGGCGCTGATGCTCAAGCGTGACGACATCGTGGCGCTGTTGCTGGCGGCGGGTGCTGATGTGAATGTGCCCAATGGCGAGGGCGAATCGCCAATTCTGGTGGCGGTGCGCTATGGCAACGCCAGTGGCTTCGCGGCCTTGCTGCCACGACGCCTGAATCTGGATCGGCGTGACGAGACGGAGCGCAGCCCCTTGTTCTGGGCGATCCTGGAAAACCACGAAGACATGGCGCTGGCGCTGATCCAGCGCGGTGCGCGCACGGATCAGTGCTCAGAAGGCTATACACCGCTGCAACTGGCACGGATTCAGGATCAGGCGCGAGTGGTGGCTTTGTTGGGAGGGGAGATTTGACCCACGCTATACTCCCTCCGGCGCTGTTTGAGAGGCTAGCCCCGTGATTCTGAGGAGGATGGGCGCTTGTCTGCGGCGAGTGACGGAGTGCAGTGTTGGATTGCATTAGCTGCCCAGACCGGGGTTGTTGTTGAGCGTTCAGTTTTCAGGCATTTCGCTTGAGTTCAGTCAGTGGGTGTTTGTCTGTTTCGAGCTCGGCAGGTGGCATCAAGTGTATATATTTAAATACTTGACGAAGTTGTGATTTTGCACCATAATGATTTTTCTCTGACGCGGGGTGGAGCAGTCTGGCAGCTCGTCGGGCTCATAACCCGAAGGTCACAGGTTCAAATCCTGTCCCCGCAACCCGATTTATGTAATTAAGCCAATCACTTAGCGGTGATTGGCTTTTTGCATTTCAGGGCCCTGTGCCTAATTTGTGCCTTGATCTGTGGCATCGGCCGTTACACGGGTTACCCACCGGGCCGCTCTCCTCTGGCATGTTTGAGTCTGCCGTCGGCGGCCCCGTGGATAACCCTGCCGCGCCACTGCATCGCTGCTGATGGTTCAGGGTCTTTGGTGAGACGATGATGCGCGTGCGATTACCTTGGCACGGCATTGAGTGAGAGCTTGTTTCTTTGTGTCGTCAACTAATTGTATTTGACGAATATGTGGAACATACTGTACCTATTATGCGCGACCTCTCTCACTCACAGCGAGTTCTGGAACTGGCCCATCAGAAGGGGACGCTGCGTGCTGCCGATCTGACGCCACAGGGATTGCCACGTGTCGTGCTGACGAGACTTGCCGCGAGCGGTCAGCTTGAGCGAGTAGGACGTGGCCTGTATCGCCTGCCGAATTCTGAAGTGTCTGAACACGACAGTCTTGTTCAGATTGCACGCAAGGTGCCTCAAGCGGTGATCTGTCTGCTGAGTGCACTGCAATTCCATGAGCTGACGACACAGCTGCCGCGTCAAGTGTGGATTGCCATGCCGCGTGGAAGTCATACCCCGAAAATTGACTATCCACCGGTGAAGATGCTGCAGTTTTCAGGTGCTGCATATTCGGAGGGGATTGAGGTCGTCGAGCGTGATCAGGTAAATCTGCGCGTCTACAGTGTCGCCAAAACCGTAGCGGACTGCTTCAAGCATCGCAACAAGATCGGCCTGGACGTGGCGCTGGAAGCTCTGCGGGAAGTGATTGCGAAGCGGAAAGCCAGCAATGACGAGATCTGGCAGTTCGCACAGGTGTGCCGGGTGAGTAATGTGATGCGACCCTACCTGGAGGCGCTGGAATGAACGCAAACCTCGCCGCCTCGGTACGTGCGCGCCTGCTCAATCTGGCCAAGGCTGAAGGATCCGACTTCAATCAAGTCTTGCGTTTCTGTCGACTGGAAGCCCGTCTGAGCCGGGCTCAGCGCCTATTGGAAAAGCACGGTTACGGCATCAGTCCGCCGAAACAGGCTTAGTTTCAAAGTCATCCGCCGAAAGGCCATGCATCCATTGTTTCCAGTTCTGTGCCAGACGTTTTTTCAGGGCATTCTGTTTGCGTTTCAAGCCGGACGTCTGGCACGCAGGAAAGCGGAAATCCGGATCCAGCGAGCCCAGCGGCAAGTCCGATTGTGTGCGGCGCAGTTGTTCGAAGATCGCCAGCCCGTCGGGCCAGGGCCCAAACCCTGACTCTGAATTGATATGCCCGGCATTGCCAATGCTGATCAGGCGGGACCCCCACAGATCTGCCCAGTAAGCGGCGGCCGTCAGGCGCATCCAGGGATCCGTGCTGGATGCCACCACCACGCTCGGGAAACCCAGGCGCTGCGTGGGCAGCATGTCGGTAACTTCGAATTTTTCGGGATCTGCCGGTGCGACAAACATCACGCCTGCGATCTTGTCGCGATAATCGCTTGCTGCATGGGCGGCCGCGAGGCAGCCAAAGCTGTGGGCAATGATCCAGACATGGCCTTTGGCGCGATCCAGTTCGTGGCGAACAGCACCGGCCCAGCGTGGCAGGTAAGGGTCTGACCAGTCGCTTTGCTCGACGCGCAAGGTATTTGGCAGCTTTTGCTCAAACCAGCTCTGCCAGTGAGATGGCCCACTGCCATTCAGGCCGGGAACGATCAGGATTTTTGACATTGGAGGGGGCTCCTACAAGGGGAAAAGGGCTGCGAGAACCGCAGTTCGCGCAGCCCTTTCGGCTTGTTTTTATAAGACGAAATACTGCATTAGCGCACGCTGATCTGGTCGAACACGCCGCCATCGGCAAAGTGAGTCTTCTGAGCCTTTTGCCAGCCGCCGAAAACTTCGTCAATGGTCACCAACTTTACCTTGGTGAATTGTTTTTCATACTTCTTGGCAATAGTCGGATCGATCGGGCGGTAGTAATTCTGGGCCGCGATTTCTTGGCCAACGGGGGAGTAGAGATACTTCAGATAGGCTTCGGCCACCTTGCGGGTGCCACGGCGATCGACAACCTTGTCTACCACAGTGACTGGCGGTTCGGCCAGGATGGAGAGCGAGGGTACGACGATGTCGAACTTGTCCGGACCGAGCTCCTTCACTGCGAGATAGGCTTCGTTTTCCCAGGCCAGCAGCACATCACCGATGCCGCGTTCGACGAAGGTGGTGGTGGCACCGCGGGCGCCGGAATCGAGCACCTTCACATTGATGAAGATGTTCTTCACGAAATCCTTGGCCTTGGCATCATTGCCGCCCGGCTGCGCCAGTGCGTAAGCCCAGGCAGCGAGGTAGTTCCAGCGCGCACCACCCGAGGTCTTGGGGTTCGGCGTGATGATCTCGACGCCCTTGCGGGTCAGGTCATTCCAGTCCTTGATGGCTTTTGGGTTGCCCTTGCGAACCAGGAAAACGATGGTCGAAGTGTAGGGCGAAGCATTGTGGGGAAGGCGCTTTTGCCAGTCGGCCGGAACTGTCTTGGCAATGGATGAAATCTCGTCAATGTCATACGCCAGAGCCAAGGTGGTGACGTCGGCTTCCAAGCCATCAATCACGGCACGCGCTTGCTTGCCCGAGCCTCCGTGGGATTGCTTGATGATGACTGTTTCGCCGGTCTTGGCTTTCCAGTCAGCGGCAAAGGCTTTGTTGAAATCTTCGTACAGTTCGCGGGTCGGGTCGTAGGAGACATTCAGCAAAGTGACGTCCGCCAGGGCCTGGCCAGCACTGAGCAGACCGATCAAGGCGGCGGCAAGCAGCTTGTTGCGTGGGGAGAACTTCATTAGTGCGTCCTTTCGTTGTTGAGTGATGCAATCAGGACACTTTAAGAAAGTCGGCTTATCAAGAGAACGAATAAAAAAGCAATTGCTAATAACAAAATCAAAGCATAAGCATCTGACTGATCCGCCTTTAGTTGCTTTTAGATAAACATAGTGACCGACTATGAATGTCTAGTGATTGGTTCAATCGTTGGTGCGTCTTCAATAAATATAGAAGAACCGGTTGTGCTGCCTCACGAGATTAGCCGATGCATATCGTGATCTGGTTCCGTTGATGGATGGCTGATTGACTCAGTCAAGACATGTCCATGGACATGTCATTGGAGGAGTGGTCTTTGTTACCCAGCTTGGGCCGTGGCGTCTCGTGGGAATTTGTTACTGGTTTCGGTAGTGAAGTGGGGATGTCCTCTGTTTGAGGACTTGGAAGGGGTTGTTCAATAGGCACCTGCGGGTGTTTGAGCTTGGCCTCAAGGTAGCGCTGATGAATTTCCTCTTCCTTTGAGCTGACCTGCATTTCTCACCTCTTGGGCCGCCTTCCTACCGGGGTGCAAACATTCGAATCGTTCTCTTGCGTGAGCTACACAGTAGAAGTGGATATGAGGGTTTTCTTCATCGGTATGTTCAATGACGGAGACGAGTCGATCTCCAAAGAAGTCGATCAGCCACTTGAGTGTGGCTTGTCTGAACGCTGGCCAGTCTTCGATTCGCTGTTGCTCAAGACTGATTACGCCTGCAAGCAGGCACAGCCCATCTCGACGAAGGCGGCGTCCTCGACTATCAAAGGCGTGCTCCGCCCATGCTGAAGCCTTCTCGGCAGCCTTGCTCGGCATGAATCCATACAGCAGGCTTGGGGGCCTGGGCTTGGTTACGTGTAGGCAGGCGCTTGGATGACGCTCCGCTTCTGCCACGATGCTGTCGAGGTTGTGACCACCTTTTTTGGTTGAGCCCGCTACACGCGCATAGACTTCCAAGTGAATGAACTGACAGGAGCTCATGACGTGTTTACCTCCATGGAGATGAGTAAGCAGGCACAAGCATATTGATCACATATGCATGTGCGCCAGTGTTTGGAGTTGCTGATGTTTTGCTTGGAGGCGCGGAGGATGAGGCTTTATCGCAGTAAAGCTCGCGCTTGATTCTGATAACCAAAGCGGAAAGCTATCGCTTTGCATCGTGGCTACCGTAGTCCCGTGATTCTGAGGAGGATGGGCGTCGAATAACGCGCAAATCCTGTCCCCGCAACCCAATATGTAAGTAGAAAGCCCGGTCGAAAGACTGGGCTTTTTGCTATGTGCTTCAGGCACTTGGATCGAAATAAAGCCAATCACTTTGCGGTGATTGGCTTTTTGTATTTCTGGCCCGAAAACGCGCTATGAGGCGCAGCCTCAAGACTTGGCCAGTTTGTACTCCACCGCGTCCACCAGCGCGCGCCAGGATGCGTCGATCACGTCAGTCGATACGCCGATGGTGGTCCATGAGCTTTCACTGTCGGTGGATTCGATCAGTACGCGCACCTTGGCTGCAGAGGCTTGGCTGGAGTCGAGGACACGCACCTTGTAGTCGGTGAGCTTCACTTTGCGTAGCTCAGGGTAGAAACGATCAAGAGCCTTGCGCAACGCCTTGTCCAGTGCGTTGACCGGCCCGTCGCCGTCGGCAGCGGTGATTTCGTCTTCGCCATTGACGTGGATCTTGAGCATAGCTGACGAGTTGATCCCGTTGCCGCTGGGCTCGGTCACCACGACTTTGAATTCGCGCAGCTCGAAGGATGGCGTGAACTTGCCCAGCATCTTGCGCACCAAGAGCTCGAAGCTCGACTCCGCGCTTTCGAACTGGTAGCCCTCGTGTTCGAGTTCTTTCAGGCGTTCGATGATGGTTTTAGTCTCGGGCGAATCCTTGGTGAGCGTCGGGTCGATCTCGTTGATCTTGCCGAGGATGGTGGCGCGCCCGGCGACTTCGCTCATCAGGATCTTGCGCGCATTGCCCACGGTGTCCGGGGTGATGTGTTCGTAGCTGATCGGATTTTTGTGTACTGCATCGACGTGCATGCCGCCCTTGTGCGCGAATGCATCGCCGCCGACGTAGGCGGCCTTGTCGTTGTGTTCCATGTTGGCGACTTCGGAGACGAAGCGCGCCAGCGTGGTCAGGGTCTGCATGTTGGCGGGGGGGATGACCTCGCAGCCAAGTTTCAACTGCAGGTTCGGGATGATCGCGCATAGATTGGCGTTGCCGCAGCGCTCGCCTATGCCGTTGATGGTGCCTTGTACATGAGTCGCACCCGCCTGCACCGCGCGCACGGAATTGGCCACGGCCAGTTCACAGTCATTGTGGCAGTGGATGCCGACCGACACGCCGGGGAAGCGTGCGACGACCGTCTGGGTGATTGCGAAGATCTCGTCCGGGAAGCTGCCGCCGTTGGTGTCGCACAGGGCGAGGTTGTCCGCGCCACCCTCTACCGCTGCGGCCAGCGCCTGCAGGGCGTAATCCGGGTTGGCCTTGTAGCCGTCGAAGAAATGTTCAGCGTCGAAGATAACTTCCTTGCCCTGAGCCTTCAGGAAGGCGATGGTCTCGCGGATCATGCGCAGGTTCTCATCCAGCGTGGTGCGCAGGATGGCGGTGACGTGGTAATCCCATGTCTTGCCGAAGATCGCCACCGCTGGCGTGTTGGCGCCGAGCAGGGACGCGAGCTGGCCGTCCTCGGCCGGATTGGCGCCGACCTTGCAGGTGCTGCCGAAGGCGGTGATCTTTGCGTGTTGCAGGTTCAGCTCGCCCAGACGGCGGAAGAACTCCAGATCTTTCGGGTTCGAGCCGGGATTGCCGGCTTCAATATAGGCAATGCCCAGCTCGTCGAGCTTGCGCACGATCCTGAGCTTGTCTTCCACCGAAAAGGAAACTCCTTGCGCTTGAGAACCGTCGCGCAGGGTGGTGTCGTAGGCAAAAACCTTGGTATTCATGATCGTATGTCGAGAGTCTGAAGGGCTTCGCCAGCCGTGCCAGCGAACCTCGGAAACTACCATAAAAGGCCGCTTTTTCGAAGGCTGGCGGGGCTATGAGGTTTATAGAGCGCAAGGCTGAGGGCTTTTTGAACGCCAATCCGGGGACTGCGTGCCGGGCAGGCAGTGGAGAAATGAATGCTGCGGGCGAGTGCGTTAAACTCGCCTCATGCCAAACGCGTTGTCGCCTCCGCCCGAAAATCCTGAATGCCGTGCCCGGCGCGAAACCCGCCTGGTGTTGGGGGTGTGCGCACTCACCTCCTTGCTGTTGCATCTGATGCTTGTTTGGTTGTGGCCTGGCTATGGTGGTACGGAGACGAGGACGGCCCGGTTGCGGGCCACAATCAGTTCCATACCTGCCACGCCGCTGCCGGTGATGAGTCAGGCTCCGCTTGCTCAGCAAGCTGCTGCGCCGCAAGATTCCGTAGAGAATTCTGCCCGGAGAGCCGCTCCGGTCAAGGCTCCTGGCGAGGCCATGCCAGAGAGCCCCGCGCAGAAAGTCTCTGCGGATAGGCTATCTGAAGACTCAGGCGGGGGGCGGCTCTCCGAGTATGTTCCGGTGGAATTGCTGAGCACGAAGCCGCGTTTTCTGGCGGATTTGAGTGAATACATTCCCGCTTCGCTGGAGGCAAGCGAATCCGGTCGGATCGTCGTGCAGGTGCTGATCGGGCTGGATGGCGAGGTGGATGGCGTGGTGATCGAGCATTCGGAGCTCACACCTCGCGGCACGCGCCGTTTCATCCAGCGCCTGGATGCCCTGAAGCTTCATCCCGGCTTGCGTGATGGCTTGCCGGTGAAGGCGCGCTGGCGCATGGAATTCAATTTTTCCCCGCAAACTGATTGATCCTTGCAAAGACTGACATGAAACTTTTCATTGTTCTGTTTGCGTTGTGCTCCGTACTGAGTGGCTGCGCGACATTTGATCCGCACGGAGTGATTTCGCGTCGCGTTGGCAACGCTGCCCCGGCCAGCGGCAAGCTGGATGCGGCAGCGCGTGCCGAGGCTTTCGATTTCGTGTGGACCACCATCAACACGGGCTATCTCGATCCCGCCTTCAAAGGCGTGGACTGGAAGGCTGTGGGCGAGCGTTATCGCCCCTTGGCGCTGGACGCAGCTGATGATGGCGCATTCTGGAAACAGCTTGATCACATGACGGGCGAACTGCGCGACGCCCACACCCGTGTTGAATCTCCGCAGCGTTATGCGGAAATCCGGGCGCAGGCCGGCATCAGTCTGAGCGTGCTGCTCGTGGAACTGGATGGGCTGTTGCTCGTCGAGCGTGTGGGATCGGGCTCGGAGGCCTGGCTTGCCGGTTTGCGCCCCGGCGCCCGCGTGCTGCGCATCGCCGACGAGCCGGCGCTGGGCTGGTGGCGGCGCACCGTGAATGCGGCCCGTGAAGGCTCGACGCCGCTAAGTCGCCAGCGCTATGCCAATGGCGCGCTCAATACGGGCAAGGCGGGTGAGGCCGTGGCGATTGAGTTCGAGCGCCCTGATGGCAGCCGCGTCGCCACGAAGATTGCGCGCAACAAGGTTTCCGGTAAGCCCGGAGTGCTCGCCCTCAAGCTTTCATCCGGGCTGGGCTATTTGCGCTTTTCTTCTTTTGACGAATCCATTCGCAGCGAGACACTCAAGGCGCTGGAAGGTTTGCGTGATACGCAAGGCATCGTCCTTGATCTGCGCGACAACGGCGGTGGCTCCACCTTTTTCGCGCGTGCTTTTGCCGAGCAGTTCGTCACCGGCAAGCATGAAGTTGCCCGCATCAATACGCGCAGTGGCAAACCCGTCACATTGTTTTTCGGCATGCTTGATCTGATCAAGCCTGAATTCATCCTCGATGGGCCCGAGAAACCACTGAATCAGCCGTTGGTGATCCTGATGAACTCCGCCAGTTCCAGTGCCAGCGAACTGACCGCCACCGCCCTGCAAAGCCTGGGCCGTGCCCACATCATCGGCGACACCTCCTGCGGCTGCCTGCTCGGCTATCTGGGTTACGCCAAGGTGCCGGGTGGCGGTGCGCTGGCATATAGCGAAATTGGCTTCACCTTCAGCGACGGTCGCCGCATCGAAGGAATTGGCCTGATGCCCGATGAGGCGGTGCGACCGAGTGCAGCCGATCTGGCCAGTGGCCGTGATACGCAATTCGAGGCCGCGGTGGCGTGGTTGAGTCGTGAAAAATGAAACGCCAGCAAGCGCCTGCGCGGAAGTTGTGGAGGCCATGAAAGCAAAAGGCCCGCTTCTTTCGAAACGGGCCTGAGTGCTTGATTCTTTGGCGGAGAGGGTGGGGAATCTGGCTTTACGCCGATAACCCCATGATTCTTGGCCGTTTTTAAGCTTTCTACACACCTAATATTGGCGCGTTGTGTAGAAGCCCGATCCATTCAGTCTATTCGAAAATCTCGCTCTGTGCCAGCGTTTTACACCGTATGTTTGGTCCCACATCCCGCGCTATGACTACCGAGTAACGAGCATCTAATAACGGTTCGTTTGGACGTTTACGCAGGCTGACATCGGCATCAGAACTGGGCTATTGCTGCCCCCGCAAACCTAGGGGCAGGTATTCGGCCCATTCCGCTCGTTCACGTGCGAGCTGGTCTAAGTCTGCAATGTGCCGCTTACCCTCCGCTCAGCCCAAAATCGGATTGAACAACCGCTTCCCGGTCTGACGAACTCACACTCCCGACCCTTTGCGGTCATTGAGCCCATACCATTCCACACAACTCATAACGCATAAATCGCCTTCAGCTTCTCAGCCCCTCTGGCGAAGCTGCTGACTCG
>NZ_JBEWZI010000013.1:0-107725 GCF_040566545.1 Uliginosibacterium flavum | reverse complement strand
CCGAGTCAGCAGCTTCGCCAGAGGGGCTGAGAAGCTGAAGGCGATTTATGCGTTATGAGTTGTGTGGAATGGTATGCCCTAGGCCACCACTGGCTGCTTCCATTGTCCGCATCAGAATCAAGCCGACCCACAAGAGCCATTCGTCTCCGTTCTCTATCAACGGCAACTTCCGCACCATGGAGCAGTCTTTCATCCCTGCAAGCTGCGTGACAAATTTCTGCGCCTCAGCGGTTGAATTTGCAAAAAGAAAACGCTCGAATTTTTTTGCGACTACGATCTCCTGATAACGAAAATTTATCGGGATGCCGACATTGCCACTTTGGCAGCCAAACCTATGAGCACCAAACCGATAAGTCGATCGAACCAGATCAACCGCCCACGAAGCCATTCGAGAACCCGACGTGATGAAAATAAAACAGCGACCAGTCCGAACCATAGAAAGGATTCGCCAACCAATAGCCCCCAGAGAATTGTCGTATCTGTTGTGCTGAGGTCGGGTGTCAGCACTTGAGAGAGGATGGAGCCAAAATAAAGCATGGCCTTAGGATTGAGGAGGTTGGTGAGGAACCCCGTGATGAACGCTTTGCTACCAGCACTTTCAGAACGGGTTTCCGGTAACTCCCCCTTGGAGCGCAAACACTGCATGCCGAGCCATGCAAGATATAGGGCTCCGGTCACTGATAATGCTTTTGAGAGCCACGGCAGAGCTGCAATAACAACGGATAATCCAAGAGCACAAACTAAGACATAAACTCCTATTGCTACAACAACACCCGCAGCAGCCCAGAGCCCCGTGCGACGCCCCGAAACGATAGACAACCTCGTGACGATGGCGAAATCCGGCCCCGGTGAGATAAGAGCAGCGGCGTGAATGGCTAAAACAAGGGCTAGCGCTTCCCAAGACATGATGTTCCTCGGCAATAATTATTAATCGGCACTGAACGAATGCAAGCTTGGGGCCACATTTTACCTGCAAGGTGAAGAGCGGCTAACTGAATTGAAACGGTCATCCGAATGGCAAGTTCGTAGAAGTGTCGACCGGCCGCTTCTGGCCGATTGTACGCATTCAGCATCGTTCCTGAAAGCAGCCGCTCGTGTTCGTCGAGCGGCTGACCCTTATGGGCTAGATTTCTGTTTGCTCCGAAATCTCAAGGGCGTCATCGACCTCGATACCAAGGTAGCGAACGGTACTCTCCAGCTTGGAATGCCCAAGCAACAACTGAACTGCGCGCAGGTTTTTCGTGCGTTTGTAAATCAGCGTTGCTTTGGTTCGTCGCATTGTGTGCGTGCCATAGACCGTCGGATCAAGCCCAACGGCGGCTACCCATTGATGGACAATCCTTGCGTACTGGCGCGTTGAGACGTGCTCTGATGCCCTGAGACGACTGCGGAACAGATACTGCTCGGGTTGCAAATGCGCCCTCTCAATCCATGCGGTCACTGCGGCTCTGGTTGGTTCCGTCAGCTCAAACTGTACGGGGCGTTGAGTCTTTCGCTGCACGACCATTGCCCTCATAAGAATCTGATGACCATGGGTGATGTCGCGCACTCGCAGGTTGACGAGGTCACAACCACGTAACTTGCTATCGATTGCCAAGTTAAACATGGCAAGATCCCGAACCAGACCTTCCTTCTGTAGATGGATCCGGATTGCCCAGATGTCCTTGGGCTTGAGCGGAGGCTTCTGTCCTATCAGTTTGCCTTTGTTCCACGGTTCCCGATGAAGTGTTGATTCCATGACATGACTCCTTTTGTTGATCGGAGTCTTATTCTTGGCACAATGAACGAAGGGCTGCTTTCGGGGAGCATTCCGAATGCGTACAATCGGCCATGAGCTGCCAGTCGCACATCCCCCAGAGCGGCCAATCAGATGGCCGCTTCACTTTGAAACCAGCCAGACAGCCTACGCGTGCTGCTCTGCCAAAGCCTCCATGCGAAGTCGCCCAAAGGAACGTCCGCTGCGCAACACTGAGCGGTCGCCTCAACGGCACTGGGACTATGTTGCATGTCCCGGCTGACTGAGCACTGGCAGCGCATCCATCGGACTACGCACCCCCATTCCTCCGACGTTCAGCACATGGGTGTAGATCATCGTCGTCTTTACATCGGCGTGACCCAGCAACTGCTGCACGGTCCGGATGTCGTAGCCGGACTGCAACAGCGAGGTTGCAAAGGAATGCCGCAAGGTATGTGGCGTGGCGGCCTTTGCGATGCCAGTACTTTGCACGGCACGCTTGAAAGCACGCTGGAATGTCTGGTCGTACATGTGATGCCGGCGCACGATGCCGGAGCGTGGATCACGGGATAGGGCATCCTGGGGGAACACCCAGAACCAGGCCCAAGAGGCGCCTGCATGCGGATACTTGCGCTCCAACGCGTACGGCATCTCCGTCCCACCCTTTCCCGCCGCCTGGTCGGCCTCCCACAGAACCCGAGCCCGTGCCATCTGCTCGTGCAAGCTCGGTATAAGACGCTGTGGCAGCATCACCACCCGATCCTTGCCGCCCTTACCCTCGCGCACGATGATCGCGTTGTGGCTGAAATCTATGTCCTTAACGCGCAGTCGCAAACCCTCTGTCAGGCGCATGCCGGTGCCGTAGAGCAACTGCGCGAACAGGCGATGCTCACCGTCCAGCAGACATAGGATGCGCGCGACTTCCTCAGCCGATAAAACAACCGGTAAGCGATGCCTTACGCGAGGTTTGCCAATTTCATTTAGCCAAGGCAGATCTACGCCAAGCACCTTTCCGTAGAAAAACAGAAGGGCGGACAGCGCCTGCTTGTGTGTGGCCGCAGACAACTGCCGCTCCGACGCAAGCCAGCTCAAAAACTGCTCAACCTCGGTAGCGCCCATCTCCGCCGGATGGCGCAATCGATGGAAGCGGATAAACAGCCTCACCCAATAGACATATACCTTCTCAGTCCTTAGACTGTAGTGAAGGTAGCGGATGCGCTCGCGCAGCTGATCGAGCACTTTTACCTTGGTCAAGGGTGGCAAAACGGGCGTGCTGCTTTTCATGACCTATTTAATACTGTATAAAAATACAGCTTAGTCGCCAAGAGTAAAAATGCAAGCCACTCTCCGGCCGGTCAGTGTTGGAATGTTATCCAGCAGTTGCCGGAGTTATACAGCAGAATTGCTGTTCAAATAGATAGTTAGACCGCAATAAAAATGGATACTGTCGTCGATGAAATCCGAAACGCGGTTGCCGTCTTGAAGCTGCCGCAAGATGCAATGTGCTTGCTTCCAGACGGTCAGAGCCTTGAAGTTTTTAATTCAGCGTTGAACCGTTTTGTATCCGGAGGTGATCGCGCATGGTGGTGGGAATCTTTTCGCGAACCAGGAGCTTCCGTTCAATTCAGCAATGGTGATGGCTGGAAGTACCTTCCGAGTATTGCACCAAGCGAAAATGAAAAGGTTTGGTTTGTTGCTGAAGAGAGCGCACTTCCGCATTATCCTGTATTCGAAACAACACCACGTATTGCTTCTGAGGTTATCTCTCAGTGCTATGCCTTCGAGTATTATTTGGTTGCCAAAGATCTGAGTTGGCTTATATGCGAAACACATCACAATGTTGTGTGTGCCATCGGACCATTAGTGGAGCAGAGACTCCGTGACAATGCGGTCTAACACTACAGTCGAGAGGGACAGCCACAAGCTGCGCTTGTTGGTTCCCTTTGCGCTACGCGCTCCGGCTGCCCCTCACGTCAAACGTTAGACGTCTTCCGTTTCCGATATGCCGCTTACTGTTCACTTAAATCGAGATAGTGTTCATCCCGGTGACGATCTAGAGTCTCACGCATCAACTATCCAAGTTGAAAGCCAAGTGAGTATTGGTGAGGTTCTAGAGCAAGTTAAGCGTAGCTATCTGCCAGGTATTGCAGGCGGTCAAGCCACATGGATCATTAGCTGTTCTGGCAAAGGACCAAGCCCGCTAGGGGTACTGGCTCAACAATGGAAAGAACCAAAACTACGAGTCTCTTTGAGTGTTGTCGTCAGTGAGGTTCTGGACACCACAAGACCAAGCCTCACTTTCGATTACTGGTGCCAAAAAGATCCGGATCTGGTTTTTAATCGAATCGCAGCGGGCAAAGAACCACCGCCACGATAAGGTCGCTAAACAATGAGTGTTGCGCCAAAGACGTCTAACCCTGCAGTCGAGGGGACGGCCAGCAAGCTGGCTTCCCTCGCTACGCTCGGCGCCCCCTCACTTCCACGTTAGGAAAAATCGACTCCGGCCATCATGAAGACAATCAATTCGATACTAAATGCTGGTCCTTCGGCATGGCTAACACTTACATTACTTGGCGCAGCGCTGGCCGGAGCAAACCTCCCTCGTTTTTATGAAAAGAAAACAGCTATAGGCTTCTTTAGACTGCTACTTCATTGCACTGGAAGGTTTGTTTTTTTGGCGACACTTGTGTTTTTTGTTGGAATTCAGGTCACATTTGTATTTATAATACTCGGCGCCGCAGTAGCACCGGCAATTTTCTTATTAATCATCGCACTAATTTTTATTTTTTCATTTTCCCCAATGCTCAATGCAAACAAAAAAATAGATCAAAACAATCCACTCTCCGATCAAGATGAAAGAGATTTCGTGCGCCGAGAAATCGCCCCCGAAACTCAAGATAAAAAAACGTTTATTAATAATTTTTAAAATTGGCCTAACTCATCATTCCAGCGAACCGGCGAAAAGATGCCGTCCGCTGAACTCAAACGTTAGGCCGCAACGCTAATCCACATCACCCGGGTATCACCAATGACACCACCTACTCTCAACTGTGCTCGGCTTGTACGCGATGGCGGAATTGATGCAATGGCGGCGCTGAACGACGCACTGTGCGAAGCGCTTATTGGCCTTCCCCCACAGGATCAGGAGAGTTTGAGGTGTGCCTTTGGTCGCGTGATGGGTGAGGTGACTATAGAAATCATTAACCCCGCCGTTCGGGCATTTCCTGAACTTGACCCAGATGAAGCTACATGGGCTGCAGTTGCCAAGACGCGGGCCACGGAGCGCTCAAATGCGGCCTAACCCGGCGCTCAACCTCGCTCCTTTCAGTCGCTGGACGCTGCGCGATAAAGCCGCGCAGCGCCGGTTAGCTCTACGTTAGACGGCCACTTATTTACACGGAGCATATATGGCTACCGACAAAGAAATCGCAATTCGCGTCCTCGATCTGCAAAAGCGAGCACGAGACTACGCACTCGTCGAGATTCCCAGTTATCGACGTTGGTCTGAACAGAAACTTAACGAGGGAGTATCAGAAGCTCTAATTGCTAATCTTGACGCGAGGAGCGTGTATCTCCTTCCCGAAGAAGTAAACTCTGTCGGTGATGATGAATTTGAAGAACTCCTCTCCGATCTTATAGACACAGTTGGCGAATGATCAAAAATTCAGAAACAAAATCCTCACTATCCCATCGCATCTTGGGCATCACTTCTATCTGCCAGCCAAACTTCATCCGTTGCTTTGGCTCACCGTCTAACCCGGCGCTCAACCTCGCTCCCTTTGGTCGCTGGACGCTGCGCGATAAAGCCGCGCAGCGCCGGTTAGCTCTACGTTGGGCGTCATGAAACCGAAGTTTGAATCCCTCCTCGTCGAAGCTGGAGTTCAAGGCTGTTTTAGCGGTGAAGCTTTTGTTTTTGCTGTCGAGTTCGAGGGCGACACTGCGACGCTCTGCGTAGGAGACGCAGTTGGTATAGGGGCACATGCAAGGAAGGGCAGTCCGCGGCCAATTGCTATTGATGAAGCGACAAGAATCAGAAGTGCGGTAAAAGCAATTTTGGATCAACCACAGAAACTCGCTGGTGGCCGCTCAACGAACGTCCTTAAGGCAAGAGTCGTTTGGACAAAGGGACACTCGACGACTGAATGGAATACGCAGAACAGTGACATTCCGGCAGCTGAGATGTTGGATCTGCTGTCGTCGTTAGCACCCGACAAGCAAGAGGCCATCAAGCAAGCCTACGAAGGCTACTTTGACTGGTCATATGAACTATTGAAACTTGCACAAAGCATCGTCAAAGAGCGGGGCGCGGTGGAGTGAGGTCATGACGCCCAACCCTACAGTCAAGCGGACCGCCACAAGCTGCGCTTGTGGTTCCCTCCGCGCTTCGCGCTCCGGCGTCCGCTTACTTCCACGTTAGGCATCACATAATTGACCATGAAAATTCGACATCTGCTCCTTTTGTTGGCGCTACTTGCCCTGCCTTCCGCAGTATTGGCCCAGGAAGTACAACCAGACAACCGCCCAGTTCCGTTCTCGCAACTGGGCGTGAATCTTCCACTTACTCTTACGCTCCCTGCGGATTACGTGCGCGTAGAGAAGTTTAAGGGCGTAGTTGTGTTTTGCGCGAAAGACGATGAATCACAACTGAAGGATAACGGGGATTTCAACGGAGCGAAACGCGCCGTAGTCTCGATCCGCCCCTCGCCATCCGATTACTACGACGAAAAGCGAAGAGTCTTTTCGTTTGAAAGCCCAGAAGCAACTCAGAGCATCGCAGCGGCGGGGGCCAAAAACTACCAGCTGACAAAGCAGGAAGTACGCGGGGTGCCAGTTGCCTCTATAACCTTTGAGATTGGCTCGCGAAAGATTTACTCGTTGGCTGTCGCATCGGGTTCGGTCTTGATTCGTCTCTCGTACAACGCAAGGTCTGAGTCGCGCGAAATCGATGATCACGTCTGGGCCACAATGGTGGCGGGCTTGTGACGATGCGAATGCCTAACCATTCCGTCGAGACGGACCGCCTGCAAGCTGCACTTGCAGGTTTCCTTCGCGGCTTTGCCGCTACGGCGGCCCCTCACGTCAAACGTTAAAACGTCCGCTTTCCAAAAGCCTGACCGGCGGCAAAGGGTTGGCTTGATTTGGATGCGGACAGTGGGAGCGGAAGGTGGGGGCCTGGGGGCTGCGTAACGGATGCCGAATGCGTACAATCAGGCGGAAGCCGGCCAGGAGCGGACCGTCGTGGTTAGGGTCCAAAGCTGCCGTTCAGGGACATTCCGGGCATAAACAACATTATCTTTTACTATCGCTAATCGTCGGCTTTCCATACGACTGACCACCGGTTTGAAATCGGTTGTGTGTTCGTTAGCATATTTCTGTCTTCGGAGTCTCTATGTCTCAAACGGAAGAGCCAGTTGCAGTTGTCGCCTTGGAGATTTCACCAAGAACAAAGCCGAGCAACTATCCAGAGCCTTTTGCCTCACGCATGGCAGGGAGAGAAAAACGTCCTCTGGCTGATTTTTTTGGTTTGTCCAACTTCGGCGTCAACCTCACTCGGTTGATTCCGGGCGCTGGTTCTGCTCTTCGCCACGCACATGCAACACAGGATGAGTTTCTTTACATTCTTGAAGGCCATCCAGTTCTCGTAACCGATCAAGGTGAAACGGCCCTTGCTCCGGGGATGTGTTCTGGATTTAAAGCTGGCACTGGCAATGGCCATCAACTCGTCAACAGAACAAACTCAAATGTTTTATATCTCGAAATCGGTGACCGCAGCGCGGGAGATTCCGTAAGTTATCCTGACGATGATCTAAAGGCTATTTTTGGTAGCGAAGGAAAATGGCAGTTCATGCATAAAGATGGAACACCCTATTAAGTCGTTCAAGTAACAACGCTATAACAGTTCGCATATTTGTGCCGTGAGCGTCAGCTTTCCTGAAGTCTGAATGGCAGCAAAGAGTCAGCTTGGCCTGGAAAACAGCTTATGGTGGCTCTGAGGCTGCGGAACAGATGCCCAATGCGTACAATCAGGCAGAGGTCGGCCTGGAACGGACGGTCGTTGTTGAGAGCCGAAAGCGGATATTCGTAGGGTGCATGCGGCTCTTCGAAATGTATTCCTGATCGCGCCAACCCTGTGTTCCATTTTTCAATGATTGGAGATTAAGCCCCATGTCATTCGCCTACGGCCTAAGGTCATTTCTTTTCGTTGCGTTGGTTGCGATAACACCGTTTGCCTGGGGGATGAATGAAGATCCCTCTGTATTGGACGCCAGACAGCGGTTGGCGGATGCTTTCTCCGCCAAAGACAAAAAGGCTGTATATGCCCTGATCAGCGATCCATGGGGCGGTTTTCGGTTTTATGAGTCTCAAACCGACGAGTGGTGGGCGGAGGCCGGCAGATCGCTCCGTGAAGCAAAGCGGATCTCCGAGGAAGAGGCTGCGGACCTTTGGGGCGCGACGCGGCCTTATGATACGAATAGAGTCACTTATTCCATTCTCCGAAGTGGAAAGCCACGGGCGATTGGTTTTGTATTACGGAACTCATCCTGGGTGCTTGATCTGAACTCGTTTCTTGGGCCGTTTCCCACTGGTTTGCGTCAGCCTGACCCGCATTGATGTAAAGGCGCTTGTGGCTTGGTTTGCAGGGCTACGGTTTCTGAAGGTCTGCTTTTCTTTTCGCCGTCCGTCCACAAAGGGTCGAAAGGGTGAGTTCGAAGGATCGAAAAACTGAGTTTCAGCTTCAATCAAAACTGAGCGCTCGGTAAGCAACACAGTACAGACGGAATAGATCATCCAGTTGAATGTCGGTGCTGGCCAAAAAACGCTCGTCGGCGTGTGCACATATAAAGGAGGCGGTTTCTACACGCCTATAGCACCTACCGTCGCAATCTGAACCAAAGTCACTCATAACACCCACACGGACTTACCGCCGTCGCCACGCCGGCAGAACGCTCAGATCAATCAGACTGGAGAACAACGGAATGGTGGTATCGCTTCGGGCATTTTCTGGGCGCGCTTGCGATCGCGGTAAGCCCGTTGTCGGGCCGCCGCGTCAACGTGCACCCTCGGGCGCCCAAGGTGTGTCACGGCTTGTTCCAAGGCCCCCAGTTCCAGCGTTTTCGTGTCTTCAGGGTCTTTCATGCTATCGTCCAATCAGCTAATTTATTAATGTAGTTGACGCCTGCTTTCATAATTTATTATGAAAGCGCGGGGCTCCGATACAACGACCGCGTTGTGATAATCAGAGGCTTCCTTTTTGCGTATAGCCACAAAGCCAATAATCGTGCAAAAAATTTAGCCAAAAATGGCACGAAACGATGAAATTCTTTTCGCGACGCGACACAAAGACTCATGCCGATTTTGTAGCGCGTTCAGAAATTCTGCAATCTGAGATGTTATTTTCGTAACACGTTACGAAAACATAGGCCCTGATGAAACGCGTTATGAAAATCGAAGCCTCAATTTTGCGGATAGCACAGCAAATAATAGCCGTGTAAGGGATTTGACCAAAATGGCACAAAACGATGAAATAATTATTGCTGCGCAACACAGCCGTTAAGGATGATTTCGTAACGCGTTATTAAATTCTGCGCTACTAAATGTTGTTTTCGTAGCACGTTACGAAAATATTTAACCTGATGAAACGCGTTATGAAAATAAGCGCCTACATTTTTTCGGATAGCACCGCAAACCAGAGCCGTGTAAAGAATTTGGCCGAAGCAGCGCGCAATTATGAGTTAATTGTTGCGACCCAACACAATAGTTAATGCGTTTTCGTAACGCGTTATGAAACAAAGAGAGTGTTTTTTGCGCGATTTTAAAAAACCAGGCAATGCGTCTTCATCGACCCAATAATTCAGGGAGGATTTGAAGTCAGCTCTCGGCTTTAAGCTCATTTTTCTTGGCTACACGAAAACACGCAACCTGAGTTATTTTTAGTACGCGCCAACACTGCGAGGAAAGTTTGCGTTTTTACACGGTCTGGGTCGCAAGCGGACAAGAACAGAGTCCAGGACGAATGGTGTATTTTGTCGGGGATTTGTTCATTTCTTGGTTGGCAGCAACTACCTAAACTTGAGTCTGATGTGTGGCACGACATCCAGCTCCTATTTCCACTTCACCTTCGACAGCAGCTCACACGCCTTCATTTTTCCAGCGTCGGCACTTTCAACGGGGTATGCGATTGTGTTTATTTCATACCGACACTGGTCATTAGGTTCTATATTCACCCACCAGCATTCGCCGTTATCTGCGGCAAACCAGACAGTTGCGCGCACGTCCATATAAGTGGCTTCCCACAACTCGTATCCAGAATCCAAATTCCAGGCGTTGTTTCGATCCAAAAAATTACGGATTCGCGCTCCTGATACAGACTCAATGGTGACGTTGAGTATCACGAAATTGCTGACGCTAAAGCCTTGCCGCTCGAAAATCAGGAATTTCACATCCACCGACGACGAGATGATATTTTCCAGCGCGCTAGTCACCCGGGCCATGTGGTTGATGCGACAGCCTCTTGCATCAAGTGCGTGTTTGTCTAGGGCAATAACCGCACCTTTGATTTGAATGTCCCCAAGTGCTGGCACAGTACCGCTGCAAAACCAAGCAATGCCGTGGGCCAGGTGAGCCATGTCCTTACCCGTTTTGCTCGCATTTTCGACCTCAAGCGCTAGCCAAGTGTCGTCGATACAAATGAGGCCGTCTGGTATTTTTTTCAGATCGACGCCACGTGCCGTTGCTGTCGCAATAACTTCTCGTTCGGAGCGGAAATCGCCACTTAATTTTGCAAGGATGCCCGCCGCCATCAGGTCATGTTCCCATTGCTGGTCGGGATGCCACAGTCCGCCATCGAAGCGGCCCCAGTCTTTGTTCGTCTTGGCTGTTTCTGAGCCATGCTGGCGTAGCAGGCGGGCTCCCGCTTCACTGAGCACGAGTGCGCGTCCAGCAATCGAGGGCAGGGGGCGCTCAATGATAAGTTTGCGTTCTAGCCAGCCGCGAACCATGCGCTCGGCAGCTTGCCGAGGATATTTCGTATGGGCAAACATAAACTGTCCGAGCTCTGACGCTCGAAGCCACCCAAAGCTCTGAATGTGACTTAGACCCTGCAAATCGTTTTGCAGGCGCAGATGGATGGAGTCGTGGCTAAGGGATGTGTTCATGGCGAGATCTTTCAGGTTCGGGCGGCGGCCCTCCCTGCCGTATAGCGACATAACCACTTCTGCGGAAAACGTCCTCAATGGCCGTGCGCTAGCTCGTCCTGCTACATCCAAATAAGCGTGACCCTCAAGCCTATCCAGCGCGCTCGCATAGTGACTCCTCTGGTTTGCGCGAAGAGTCCGCCTCTTCGAGGCCCTCTAGTGCAATCAAGAGGCACCCTTCGGGTGACTCCGGGCTGGGTCGGCAAAGCCTCCTTGCCGCCCTGCGCGCCCTTGCCGGGCTTGCCTTCGGGGCTGGGTCGCTGCGCTCCTTGCCGCCCCTGCGCGCTGACGCTTGCGCGACTCCCGTGTGGCCTGCGGCCATCTCCTTCGGAGACGCTTTAGCGCACGGGCAAGGCGTTCCAGGGGTTGCTGCGCGCCCCTCCTGCGGCCCTCTCCCTGACGGTCGAGGCTGAAACGCCTTGCCCGTGCGCTAGCGCGCCGGGAGTCGGGCTCCGCCCCACTGCACTGCGGGCCGCAACTCGCTACGCTCGCAGAAGCGGCTCCTCGTTTGCGGCTCCCCGCCGGCTGCCGCCGGACCGTGGGCTAGCGCCCACCGGTCAATCCGTCCAACTCGCCTTGCTCGCAAATGGACGGACTGCCGGCCCCAGCGTTGGTAGGCGTGCGGCTGGCACCCGCAAAGTGGAAGCTGACGCGTGTTGTAGATTAAGTGCAGCACAGGTGGCGTGCTGAGTTGTTTCGTTGGTCATGCAGATCTACGAGGCGAACGACTCTGTTGCTGTGGTTCAGCTACGCTTTCGGCGGGAGAGGGGGGCGGCGAAGCCTTGCTGCTTGTGGCTTGAAGAGAACTCGACTTTTGTTGAGATCCAATACTCAACATCTTCCTCACGCCAACGCAAGGATCGTCCGAGTCGTATGGCTGGTGGCAAGTCGCCACAGGTGTTGAGCCTGTTATAGATAGTTTGGACTGCCAAGCCCGTACACCGGGCGAGCTCCTTTATGTTGAGTAATGCTTGCACCGCGTAATCTCCAATTCACGCCCCAGCGGGGCTATGGGGGGTATAGCTCCATCTCTTGAACGCCGGTAAACCGATCTGCGTTTTTGCTCAAATAGATAGGGTGCGTTGGAAACTTGGGACAAAAATAAACGGGCAGGGCGCAAATTTGGGACAAATTTGCGACAAAGAACAAGGAATTTTAGGTAGAATGGAGGAACTAGAGGTAAGCCAACTTGCTGATTCTTAAGGAAAATGCTTGGTGTGCTTGGGCTTCAAATGGGATTCAAAATCCGCCGCCGCAAGGTGTGGGGGTTCGAGTCCCCCTCCCGGCACCATTTTTAAGGCTTTAAAGGCTTGCCTCGCAACGAGGCGCGGATTATACCGGAGCCCGCAACTTTCTCCTTTCTCTCCTTGTGCTTTGCATCGACTTGTTCTGAATTGAGCATGTCTCGCAGAGCCGCTCCCCGCCTTGCTGTCCAGCCTGCTTGCTTGTACAGGCCCGCGCAGTGAGCCTCTTCAGCCTGTCGTCCTGTACAGTGCGCTTCCGCTTGGATCTTCTTCTTTTCCCATGAAAACTCCCAAAAGACTCGAGCCTCTGGTCGAGGAAGGCCTTATCGACGAGGTGATTGCCCAGCTCATGAGCGGCAAGGAAGCGACGGTTTACGTCGTGCGTTGCGGCGAGAAGATCTGCTGTGCCAAGGTTTACAAGGACGCCGAGCAGCGCAGTTTCCGCAAGGCCGCGACCTATCAGGAAGGCCGCAAGGTCAAGAATAGCCGGCAGGCGCGGGCGATGGAGAAGGGCAGCCGCTACGGCCGCAAGATGCAGGAAGAGGTCTGGCAGAACGCCGAGGTCGACGCCCTGTATCGCCTGGCCAACGCCGGCGTGCGTGTGCCACAGCCGCATCTGTGTCACGAAGGCGTGCTGCTGATGGATCTGGTCGCGGATGCCGATGGCAACGTGGCGCCGCGCCTCAATGACGTGGCGCTCAGCGAAGAGCTCGCGCTGGAATACCACGCTTTCCTGATTAATCAGGTCGTGCGCATGCTCTGCGCCGGCATCATTCACGGCGATCTATCCGAGTTCAATATTCTCGTCGCTGAAGACGGGCCGGTGATCATTGATCTGCCGCAGGCGATCGATGCCGCCAGTCACAGCAATGCGGCCGAGATGCTCGATCGCGATGTGATCAATCTGCGCAGCTATTTCAGTCCCTTCGCGCCGAGTCTGAAAGACAGTCAATACGGCAAGGAAATCTGGGCGCTGTACGAAGGCGGGCTGCTCACTCCGGAAACGCCGCTGACCGGTAAAGTCGAACTGGATGAAAGCGTGGTCGATGTGGCGGCCGTGCTGGAGCAGGTTGAAGAGGCGATCCGTGAGAACGAAATTCGCAAGATGTGCGAATGAGTCTGCCCGCGCCAAAGCAGCCCTGAAGTCCGGCGGCTCGTCTGCGCCTTGCAAGTCGATCCTGATTGGCTATGTTCAACTCATGTGATTCAGCAGGCGTGTCCCTGGCTTTCAGGCGCACACGCAACGTCGCTGTGGCAGGCCTGAGCGCGGAGTTTTTGCGCATTCCGGGTTGAGCGCGCCAGCGGCTTCCTCGGGGTGAGGGGCCGTCTGGTGGTGACCGTCATGGCTTCCTGACGCGGGGGAGAAAAACATGGCATGGGACAGGCAACTCGGGAAATGGGCGGCGCAGTTGCGGCCGCAGATCGCCGTGCCGGCGCGGCTGGCTTTGTGGGACGGACGCGAATTTGACATCGGCCACCAGGGCGAACCACGCGTCACCTTGCGGGCCAACGATGCCTCGGCGCTGGCCTGTTTGCTGCGGCCCAGCCTGGACCGCCTCGGCGAGGCCTATGTGCACGGCGCCCTCGACATCGAAGGGCGCATCTCGGATGTGATCGAGCTGGCCTTCGGATTGGCGCGCAGCACGCATGACCGTCTTGGCCAGCTCGGCAGCGCCCTGCGCCTGTTCCGCCACAACCGGCAGCGTGATGCGCAGGCAATTGCCTACCATTACGACGTGTCGGATGATTTTTATGCCACCTGGCTTGATCCGGAAATGGTCTACTCCTGCGCCTATTTCGAGTGTGGCGATGAAGACCTGGCCTGCGCGCAGCGCCAGAAAATCGACCACATCCTGACCAAGCTGCGCCTGAGCGAAGGCCAAACTTTGCTCGATATTGGCTGTGGCTGGGGGGCGCTGGTGATGCGCGCGGCTGAGCACTATGGTGCCCGCTGCGTAGGCGTGACCCTCTCGCGCAATCAGTACGAGCGTGCCCGGGCAAGGGTGCAGGCGGCGGGGCTGGCGGATCGCGTCGAAATCCGTTTGCAGGATTACCGCGACATCGAGGGGCACTTCGATCGCATCAGCAGCGTGGGCATGTTCGAACACGTTGGCCTCAAGCAACTGCCGGCCTACTTCGGCCGCATCAACGCGCTTCTGGCCGACGATGGTCTGGCGCTGAACCACGGCATTACGACCAGCGATCCGGCCAGCCGCGATACGCCCTTCGGCGCCGGCAGCTTCATCGACCGCTATGTCTTTCCCGGCGGCGAACTGCCGCATCTGAGCCTCGCGCTGCGTGCCGTTCAGCAAGGCGGGCTGGAGGTGATCGACGTGGAAAACCTGCGCCGCCATTACGCCCGCACGCTGACGCTGTGGTCGCAGAATTTCGAGCAGCAGCATGAAACCATCCGTGGTCTCGTCAGCGATGCCAATTTCCGCATCTGGCGCGTCTATCTGATCGGCTGCGCCCATGCCTTCGAGCACGATCTGGTGTCGATCTACCAGATCCTCTGCCACAAGGCCGGACGTCGCGCGGAACAGATCGATTGGTCACGTCGCTACATGTACGCCGGGCGCGCCTGAAGCGGCCTGGCGAGGTGATTCAGACTGACTTTGCGAAGGAGGTTCAGATGAAGATGAAACAGGCAGGGCTTGGTGGATTGCTGGTTTTGGGGCTGGCCGGATGCGCATCGGTCGAGCTGGAGGCGCTCGGCGTGAAAAGTGTTCCCCGCGGCGATGAGGTGTGCTTTCAGGGCCTGGTCAGGAACGCCGGGGGGATCGATGCACAGGGACCGGTCGAACTGATCCTCGGCTCAACGCCGCAAAGTTTCGGTCCGAAGATTACGGTCATGAGCACCACCGTCTGGAACGGTGTCATCGGCAAGAACGGGCAGGTCATCGAAACCGGCGCGTATGCCTGTCAGCCCATGGTTGCCGGTGGGGTGTATTGGGTCGAGCTGCTGGTGGATCCCGAAAACAAGATCAAGGAAATCACGAAGAGCAACAACAAATTCAACGACAGGAATTTCAAGCCCTGACGCGTATGTCGCAGGGCCCGGAGTGATCGTGACGGAAATTTTGTGATGCACGCCTGAAGAGCCTTTCAGGGTGGGCCTGTACAGCCTGCCATGCTGCTCAAGTCTGTCCTGCGCGGCTCTTCAGCTATCCCATCTCAAGATCCGGTACCGGCAAGCATCTGAGCCGAGAGCTGGATGATCTCGATTTCCTCGGTGATGTCTTCCTGACGCTGGGCGTTGGCCTGGCGCTGCAGGCGCAGGCGGTCTTCGTCGAGTTTGTGCAGGGCGTTTTCCATGTGCGCCAGACGCTGGCGGTTCTCGGTCATCAGCGCGCTGTAGAGCACGGCGTTGAGGGCGGCGTAGAGGTAATGCCCGCTCAAGGCGGCGAAGAATTCGGCGGGGGCCAGATTCAGGTCGGCGGGCCAGGGCGTTGGCGCGGGCGCGGGCAGATCGCCCAATGGCAGCAGGCGACGCAGGCGCAAGCTGCCGCTGGCTTCGCAGTGATAGAGGACGCTCAGGCCCGCTCCGGGGTGGGCGCTCAGCCATTGGCGCAGCTGCGCGCTGAGGGCTTGCAGCACGGCGGGCACTTCATCGGCGACGCTGGCGCCGGCCAGTTGTACGCTTTTGTCATTCAGGCGGGCAGCCATACGCTGGCCGACGACGATGTGTTGCGCGCTGGCGCCGGGCGCCTGAGCGCGCAGCCAGCTCAGGAGCACTTCGTTGTAGTCGCCGCAGAAACCTTGCTCGGAACCCAGCAGCACATAAAGTTCCGGGCCGGCTTCGGGCGTGGCGGCGAACTCCGGATGCCAAGCGAGAAAATCGGCTGCAGCGGTTTCGATGCTGGCGAGCATGCCTTGCTGGCAGTCGAGGAAGTCGCGCAGGATGCGCGTCTCCATCAGCGCCAGCGCCTTCATCGCCGACATGATCCCGGCGATCTCGGTCAGCGCCTCCAGACGCCGCGCAAACTCACGGCGCCGGCTCATGGGCGGGCTCCTCCAGCCAGCGTGCGACGGCCTCTCGCCAGGCGGCCGGGCCGGCATTCGTGTCGATGGGCGCGCTGGCCTGCGCCTGCAGCAGGCGCCCCAGCTTTTCAGTCAGCGCCGTGCCCTGCAGACCATCGAAGAAGCCTTCGTTGCAGGCCACCAGCCAGGCCAGATGCTGGGCCGCCGTGAGCGGACTCAGGCGGTCCTGCTTGAGCAGTTCGCGCAGCAGGCGGCCATGCCGGATGCGGGCTTCGACGCCGGCTTCGAGGCGCGAGCCGAAGCGCGTGAAAATCTCCAGTTCCAGGAACTGCAGGAAGTCCAGCTTCATGCGCCCGGCTTCGCTCTTCAGCGCGGGCAGTTGCGCCTTGCCGCCGATGCGCGAAACCGAGCGGGTTACATCGATGGCGGGCAGGAAGCCGCGCGCGAAGAGCTGCGGATCGAGGTAGATCTGGCCGTCGGTGATCGAGATCAGGTTGGTCGGGATGTAGGCGGCGATTTCGCCCTGTTCCGTCGCCACGATGGGCAGCGCCGTCATGCTGCCGCCACCGTGCGGGGCGGCGAGGCAGGTGGATCGTTCGAGCAGACGCGCGTGCAGATAGAAAATGTCGCCGGGATAGGCTTCGCGGCCCGGCGGACGGCGCAGCAGCAGTGAGAGTTCGCGATAGGCGCGGGCGTGGGTGGACAGATCGTCATGCACCACCAGCACGTCGCGCCCGGCCCACATCCAGGCTTCGGCAAGCGTGCAGCCAGCGAAGGGCGCCAGATACTTGAGGCCCAGCGAGGCCGTGGCTTCGGCCACGACTACGCAACTGCGCGCGAGCATGCCGGTCTGGCGCAAGGTTTCGATGGTGGCGAGCACCGCCGAGCGTTTCTGACTGATCAGCACGTACACACACAGCACGGCGCTGTGCTGCTGGGCGACAAGCATGTCCAGCGCCAGCGCACTCTTGCCGGTGCCGGCGTCGCCGATGATGAGCTGGCGCTGGCCCATGCCGATGGGAATCATGCTGTCGACGATCTTCACGCCGGAAGCCAGCGGGCGGGTGACAAAATCACGCGCGGTGATCGGCGGCGACGGCGCCTCCAGCGGCCGTGTGCTGTGCGCTTGCGGCGGTGGGCCGCTATCAAGCGGGCGACCCAGCGGATCGATGATGCGGCCGAGAAACTCGTCGCCAACGCCGATGGACAGGCTGCGGCCGGTGACCTGCGCACGCATGCCCGCGACCAGACTGTTTTTCTGGTTCAGCAGGATGGCGCCAATGCGCTGCTTGCCCAGATGGAAGACCAGCGCCTCGCTGCCGTCCTCGAAGCGCAGCACTTCGTCCATCGCTGCCGAGGGCAGGCCTTCGATCCACGCGATGCCATCGCCTAGACTGACCAGCGTGCCGACCTCGGCGACACGCAGGCCGAGGCGGTAATTCGCCAGCCAGACGCTTTGGCCGGCGACGCCTGAGGCGGGGCCGTCCGGGTTACTCCACATGGCTGCCGGCTGCCGCGAACTGGCGCAGTTCATCCGCCAGACTCAGGTTCAGTTGCCAGGGGCCGAGCACGATGCGCAGACCAGCGATCAGATCCCGGTCTTCGGTAAAGTCGATGCGTAGTGGATGATCGAGCTGCGCGCTCAGCTCTTGGGCCAGTGCTTCGCGCTGGGCCAGGTTCAGCGGATAGGCGCTAATGACGCGGGCGGGCTCTGTGGAGGCCTGAGTGGCGCTGCGCAAGCCAGCAACTTGCGCCTCCGGCAAATGTGGCAGGTCTTCGATCAGCAGCTCCAGCAGCTGCGCTTCAAGCGCCGGGCCGGCCAGACGCCCGAGCAGGGCGCTGGCGAAGCGTGCGCTGCGGGCCATGGCGGCGGCTTCGATCTGTTGCTGCAATTCGCTTAGCCGACGCGCCTCCTGTGCCGCATTGCGCTCTCGTTCCTTGGCCAGATCCAGCGTCAGCGCGGCCATCTGGCGGGCGTGCTCCTGCTCCTGTGCGGCAGCGAAATCGGCGCGGGCTGCTGCTTTTTCCTGTTCCCACGCAGCCTGCCGGGTTTCGTAATCTGTCAGCAGCGCGGCGGCACGGGCTTCGGCGGCCTGCGCTTGCTCCAGCGTTTTGGCAATCGCCGCGCGGCGCTGCGCGAGCGTGGCGAGGATCGGCTTGTACAGGAAATGCTTGAGGATCCAGACGAGCGCCAGAAAGTTGATGATCTGCAGGAAGAAAGTGCTCCAGTCCAATGACATCATGGACTCCTATTTGAGCAAGTATTCCAGCAGCGGATTGCGGAACAGGATGATCAGCACGATCACCAGCACGTAAATCGCCAGTGATTCGATCATCGCCAGGCCGATGAAGAGGGTGCGGGTGATCGGTTTCTCGGCCTCCGGCTGGCGCGCCAGCGCTTCAAGCGCCTGGGTGATGGCGCGGCCCATGGCGATGGCCGGGAAGATCACGCCCAGTGCGATGGCCAGCGCCGCGACCACGGTGGAGATCAGGACGAACCAGTGCATGTCGCTCATTTTGCGTTTCCTTTCGGGGGTGGAACGGTGTCGGAGGGCGCGGCGCCTTCATGCGCCTGCATGCCGCCGGCGATGTAGATCAGGGCCAGCATGCCGAAGATGTAGGCCTGAACAAGCGCTTCGACGATATGCAGCAGCAATAGCGGCACAGGCACCAGCAGACCGGCCACCAGCAGCACCAGCATGGCGGCCATTTCCAGGCTCATGATGTTGCCGAACAGACGCACCGCCAGCGCGATGGTGCGCGACAGCTCGCCGAGCAGATGGAAGGGCAGCAGAATCGGACTGGGCGCGAGGTAGTGGCGTAGATAGCCGCGCAGTCCCTCGCTGGAGAGACCGTACCAGTGCACCGAGAGGAAGACCGTAATGGCCAGCGCGGCGGTGGTCGATAGATCGCCGGTAGGTGAATGCAGGCCGGGAATCAGACCGGTGAGGTTGGCGATGGCCACGAACAGCCAAAGCGTGCCGATGAAGGGCAGGAGCAGCGCGGCGGTGCCCGGCAGCACGCCGTTGATCGCGTCTTCGATGGTCTGCACTACGCCTTCCAGCGCAGTCTGGACGAGGTCGGGCGCATCTACCGAGAGCTTGCGCGTACCCAGCCAGCATCCCAGCGCGAGCGCCAGCAGGATGCCCCAAGTCGTCAGCACCGTGCTGGTGAGGTGGAAGGGGCCGAAAGCGAAGAGGAGCGTGGCGCTGTCCATCACCAGTGCTTCCGGATGAAGAGGTACACGTTGAAGATGCCGGCGGCCAGACCGAGGATGATCAGGTTCACCGACCAGCGCACCGAATAGCCTTCGTTCAGCCCGTCCAGCCAGCGCCCGAGGTAGGCACCGCCGAGCAGCGGGGCGAGGAAGAGCACCGACAGCGTGCCGAGGAAGACCGTGGTGCCCAGCACGCCGCGCCGCCCGCGTTCAGCCTCGGCCAGCCGTTCGGAGTCGCGCTGTACGTCGTGTTGCCATTTGTCATTGCTCACGCGGCACCCCTTTCCAGCTGGCGCAGGCGTTGCAAGAGTTCCTGTTCCAGTTGCCGCAGGTTGTCCTTCACCGCATGCAGGGCCTGTTCTTCCTCGGCCAGTTGCCCGCCTAGCAGGGCAGCGACGCGGGCGTGATCGGGATCGTAAAGGTAGCGTCGGGTGCTGATTATCAGCTGCGCGTCGGCAAAGCGCAGCACCGCGCCGGGGCAGGCCAGGTATTGCCAGGGGGCCTCGCCAACGCGGAAACGCGCCAGCCCGTATTCGAGCACGCTCATGCAGCGCGCGCGTCCAGGCTGGATGCCGAAGCTGCCGCTGGCGTCGGTGGCGACGAAGCTGGTGACGCCCGCGATGGTTTCGTGGCGCGTGGCGCTGTGCAGATGCAGGGTGAAGTTGTTCATGGCGCCTCCTGCATGCTGCCGCGCATGTAGCAGCGCTCTTCCGGCAAGGCGTCGAAAGCGCCGCTGATGAAGCCTTCGCAATCGGCGAGGGTGGCCTCCAGCGGCACCGAGGCGCCCGCGATGCCGGTGTGCTCGGCGACCACGTAGAAGGGCTGGGTCAGGTAGCGTTCCAGCCGGCGCGCGCGGTGCACGGTCAGGCGATCGGCTTCCGACAGGGCTTCCAGCCCGAGCATGGCGATGATGTCGTCGAGTTCGCGGTAGCGCGCCAGATGTTCGCGCACGGCCTGCGCCACGCGGTAGTGGCGCTCGCCCAGGGTGGCGCGATCCATCATGCGGCTGCCCGAGGCGAGCGGGTCGATGGCCGGGTAGATGCCCTTGGCGGCCTGACTGCGCGAGAGGATCACGCGCGTATCCAGATGCGCGAGCAGGGCGCCCACGGCGGGATCGCTCATGTCGTCGGCGGGCACGTAGACCGCTTCCACCGCCGTGATATTGCCGCTGCGGGTTGAGGCGATGCGCTCCTGCAACTCGGCCACTTCACTCAGCAAGGTTGGCTGGTAACCCACCGTGGCGGGCATGCGTCCGAGCAGCCCGGACAGCTCGCTGCCTGCCTGCACGAAGCGGAAGGCGTTATCCATCAGGAACAGCACCTCGCGCGCCACATGGTCGCGCAGGTATTCGGCATAGGTTAGTGCCGCCAGGCCGATGCGAAAGCGCACACCGGGCAACTCGTCCATCTGGCCGAAGACCATCAGGCTGCGCGGCATCACGCCTGCGTCCTGCATGTCGTGCCACAACTCATGCCCCTCGCGGATGCGCTCGCCAACCCCGGCGAAGACCGACACGCCCTGATGCAGATGCACGATGGCATGCATGAACTCCATCACCAGTACGGTCTTGCCGACGCCGGCGCCGCCGAACAGCCCGGTTTTGCCGCCGCGCACGAAGGGACACAACAGATCGATCACCTTGATCCCGGTCGGCAGGATGTCGCCCATCGCCACGGCTTCCGGCAGCGGCGCGGGCGGCGCCACGATGGGGCGGAATTCCCCGGTGGCGAGCGGCAGGCCGCCATCCAGCGGTATGCCGAACATGTCCAGCAGCCGCCCCAGGCATTCCGGACAGACCGGTACGCGCAGCGGCCCACCGCTGTCGAACACCGGCATCTGCCGGCGCAGGCCTGCCGTGTGCTGCAGGGCGACGGCGCGGATCCGGGTTTCACTCAGATGCTGGTGGACTTCGAAGTGCAGGCGCCGCCCACCCAGATCCACCCGCAGCGCCTGATGCAGCGGCGGCAGGCGCTGGCACTGGATGTCGATCACCGGCCCATGCACTTCCTCGATCACGCCGATGGGCGTATCGCTGGCAGGCAGGGACGGCGAGCTGAACAGGGACATGGCGGCTCCTTGCCCATAGTTTAGACAGGGGTAATCGTGGCGCTGGAGATGCGCCCATTGGGGGCGTTGACGCGGGCATAGGCTGGAGAGCCCCGCGCGGCGGACGTCTTCACGGCAGCTCTGCGCTCAGCAAGGCTGGATGCAGTTCTTGGCGAGGCTTGCCAAAAGGGTACGCGCACAGCCAAAGGCCGCACTTCTGACCTAGGTTTAGCTGACGAATCGTCGGGGAGATCTCACGTGGAATTCAAGGACTACTACCAGACGCTGGGCGTGAGCCGCACGGCCTCGGCCGACGAGATCAAGAAAGCCTTTCGCAAGCTGGCGCGCAAATATCATCCGGATGTTTCCAAGGAGCGGGACGCCGAGCAGCGCATGAAAGAGGTCAACGAAGCCAACACCGTGCTGTCCGATCCCGAGAAGCGCGCTGCCTACGATCAGCTCGGCCGTGGCTATCAGCCGGGTCAGGACTTCCGCCCTCCGCCGGATTGGGATTCGGGCTTCGAGTTCTCCAATCGTGGTTTCTCGCCCGGCGAGGCCGACGGATTCAGCGACTTCTTTGCCGAGATTTTCGGCCGCATGGGCGGCGGAATGAACGGTTTTGGTGGCCATCGCGGCCGGGGCGGCAAGGCGCGTGGCGAGGATCATCACGCCAAGGTGGTGCTTGACCTGGACGACACGTTTACCGGCGCGACGCGCCAGATCAGCCTGCGCGTGCCCGGGCTGGACGCGCAGGGCCGCGTTCAACTCAGCACCCGCACCCTGAACGTGCGGATTCCGCAGGGCGTGCATGAGGGGCAGGTCATCCGTCTGGCCGGGCAGGGCGCGCCCGGCAGCGGCGGCGGGGTGGCTGGCGATCTGCTGCTGGAAATCCACTTCAGGCCGCACGCCCATCTGCGCGTCGAGGGCCGTGAGCTGCACCTGACGCTGCCGGTCGCCCCGTGGGAAGCCGCGCTGGGCGCGGTGGTCAGCGTGCATCTGCCGGGCGGTGCGCTGAAGGTGCGCATCCCCGCCGGGGCGCAGAGCGGGCGCCAGTTGCGCGTGCGCGGCAAGGGCATTCCCTCCAGCCCGCCGGGCGATTTGCTGCTCGACATCCAAGTCGTGCTGCCGCCCGCCAACACCGCGCAGGCGCGTGAGCTCTACGAAAAAATGGCGAGCGAGCTGGCCTTCGATCCGCGTCAGGAGGTGAGGGTATGAGCCCCCGTGATGATGAAATCCTGATCGGCAGCTTGCTCGACGACTCCTGGCTGACGCTCGAACAAGTCGCCGCCGCCTGCACCGTGGAGCCGGACTGGCTGATTCTGCACATCGAAGAAGGCCTGTTTCCGCGCGTCGAATGTCTCGCCGGCACCTGGCGATTCTCCAGCGCCTGCCTGCACCGTGCGCAGCGCATGCGCCAGCTGGAGCGCGATTTCGACGCTGGCCCCGAACTTGCCGCGCTGGTCGCCGATCTGCTGGAAGAAGTGGACGAGTTGCGCGGGCAATTGCGGCGGGTGAGGCCGATTTAAGTTTCCTGCAATGGCATGGCCCGAAGAGCCGCGCGCAGCGGGCGTCTTCAGGTGGCCTGTCGGTTTAGTCAAGCCAGGAGTGGCTGGTGGGATGGGGGCTGGAGAAATCCGTCAGGCGAGGCTCTGCTGGCAGGTATTTTTAACAGCTGAAAAAGCCGTAGGCGCCTTCCGACGTTTGGGCGCCCTTGTCGCCACCAAGCCAAACCAAAGCCGAAAAATCCGAATGTCGGAAGGCGCTTTGCTTTTCCGACCTCCGGCTTACGGCCTTCTTCCCTTCCTGTGCGGGATATGAAGCGAGCCCATCCTGCCCCGATTGCTATGCTGAAGCATGAATCCTCACGGCATGCACATCGCGCAGCAATCTCCCGAGGCGGCCCTCGCCGCGCTGGGCAGTTCTGCGCGGGGTCTGAGTGCGGCTGAGGCGGCGCGGCGGCTGATCGAATTTGGCGCGAACCAGGTGACGGCGGCGCCACGCGATCCGCTGTGGCTGGTGCTGCTGCGCGAGTTCTCGCATTTCTTTGCGCTGATCCTGTGGCTGGCGGCGGCGCTGGCGTTTGTCGCGGCGTATTTCGATCCCGGTCAGGGCATGTTCGAACTGGGCCTGGCGATTGTCGGGGTCATCCTCGTCAATGGTGCATTTTCCTTCTGGCAGAGCTATCGCGCCGAGCAGGCGCTGTCGGCGCTGCGTCAGCTCTTGCCGCAGCAGGTGGAGGTGAGGCGCGATGCGCTGACGCTGACCGTGCCGGCCGCTGCGCTGGTGCCGGGCGATCTGGTCTTGCTGGGCGAGGGCGCCAAGGTGCCGGCCGATTGCCGGGTGGTGGAGGCTTCTGGCGTGCGGGTCGACATGGCGACGCTGACCGGCGAGTCGCGGCCCAAGGCGCGCGAGGCCGCACCGGACGCCGAGGCCGATCCGCTGGCTGCGCGCAACCTGCTGCTGGCGGGCACGCTGCTGGTCTCGGGCAGCTGCACGGCGCTGGTTTTCGCCACGGGCATGCATACTGAGTTCGGCCATATCGCACATCTGACGCAGACCGCGGGCGAGGTGGAGTCGCCGCTGCAGCGCGAGATCCGGCGCGTGTCGCGGATCGTGGCCTTGCTGGCGCTGGGGCTGGGCGTGGCCTTCTTTGCGATTGGCCATTTTGTCGGCCTGCCGTTCTGGGCGAACTTCATGTTTGCCATTGGCATCATCGTGGCCAACGTGCCGGAGGGGCTGCTTCCCACCGTTACCCTGTCGCTGGCGCTCGCCACCCAGCGCATGGCCAAGCGTCATGCGCTGGTGCGGCATTTGCCCGCAGTAGAAACCCTGGGCTGTGCGACGGTGATCCTGACCGACAAGACCGGCACGCTGACGCAGAACCGCATGACGGTGCGCGAACTGTTCTTTGCCGGGCGCCATCATCTGGCCGCCAAACGCTGGCCGCGCGGCGCGGATTTGCATCTGCGCGCGGTGGCGCGTTTCTGCCACAACCTGAAGTTCCCCGGCGATCAGCCCAGCGGTGATCCGATGGAAATCGCGCTGTGGCAGTTTGGCGGACCGATTCCGGAGCCCGGGCCGCGCGTCGGGGAAATCCCCTTCGATGCCGAGCGGCGGCGCATGTCGGTGATCAGTCGTCATGAGGAGGGCGGGCAATACCTGTGGTGCAAGGGCGCGCCCGAATCCGTCCTGCCCTTGTGCACGAGCTGGCTTGAGGGGCATCTCGCGCATCCCTTCGATGCGGCAGCGCAGGACCTGTTTCGCCGGGCGCAGGACGACATGGCAGATCGCGGCCTGCGCGTGCTGGCCTGCGCCTGGCGGGCCTTTCCAGAGGGGGAGGCGGCGCAGGAGGCCGGGCTGCAGCTGTGTGGCCTGATCGGTCTGGAAGATCCGCCGCGCCCCGATGTGCACGGGGCCGTGCAGCGCTGCCACGGCGCCGGGCTGCGCGTGATCATGGTTACCGGCGATCACCCGCACACGGCGCTGGCGATTGCGCGCGAGCTGGATCTGATCCGCACGCCGCAGCCGGTGGTGCTGACGGGAGATCTGGTGCGGCGCATGAGTCCGGCGAGTCTGCAGCTGGCACTGGCGGCGCCGGAAATCCTCTTCGCCCGCGTCAGCGCCGAGCAGAAGATGCTGATCGTGCAAGCCTGCCAGGCCAAGGGCGAGATCGTGGCAGTGACCGGCGACGGCGTGAATGACGCGCCCGCGTTGAAGTGCGCCGATATCGGCATCGCCATGGGTTTGTCGGGCACGGATGTGGCGCGCGAAGCGGCGGACATCGTGCTGCTCGACGATCACTTCGCGACCATCGTCAATGCCATTGAGGAGGGGCGCGCGGTATTCGAGAACATCCGCAAGTTTCTGACCTACATCCTGACTTCGAACATTCCGGAGATCGTGCCCTATCTGGCCTTCGTGTTGCTGCGCATCCCGCTGCCGCTGACGGTGATCCAGATTCTGGCCGTCGACCTGGGCACTGACATGTTGCCGGCCTTGGCGCTGGGCGCTGAGGTGCCGCATGCCGGGGTGATGAGCCGGCCGCCGCGCCCGCGGGGCGAACGGCTGCTGTCCTGGCCGCTGCTGGCGCGCGCTTACCTGTTTCTCGGTCCGCTGGAAGCCTTGGGCGCAATGGCCGCCTTCTTCTTCGTACTGCAGGGGGCGGGCTGGCATTACGGGGAAACGCTGGCGCCGAGCGCCCCGGTCTATTTGCAGGCCACGACGGCCTGCCTCGTCGCTATCGTGCTGGCGCAGATGGTCAATGTCTTCGTCTGCCGCCATCCACAACTGGCGGTCTGGCGTTTCCCGCTTTTCGGCAATCGCCTGTTGCTGGGTGGGCTGGCGGCGGAACTCGGCCTGCTGCTGGTAATCGTCTACACGCCGCTGGGCAATGCGCTCTTCGGCACGGCGCCGCTGGCCGCCGCAGTGTGGTGCTACGCGTTGCCGTTTGCACTGTTGCTCGGGGTGATGGAAGAAGCGCGCAAGGCGCTGATTCGACGCTGGCTGTAGAGCCGCGCGCAGTATGGGTCTGCGGGGATGGCGCTTGTACAGCCTTTATGTGCGAGCTTGTGCGGCATGGTGTGCTGCAGATGACCGTCCCATGCGGCGCTTCAGGCAAAGTTTGAACGCCACCAAACTTCACATTTGAACGCTTGCCCTGTCCCTAAACTGGCAGGTTTGTTGCGTTGTTTTATTTACAAAAACTATCCAGATCTTGCTGTTCACAGGCGTCTGGATCGAAACGGAGTTTTGCGGGAGCTTTTCCAAATCTTGGCATGTCGTGAAACCTGTATTACCCGCTAGTACAGTGAATTTGCGGAAAATGTTGCCGGTAAAAATGTATCAGACGGCAATATAAAACCGCGCGAAGGAGATCGTAATGAAATCGAACCAGAGCCTTTACCTCGACCAACACGAAAATCGCCTCGGCCCGGAGACGGGCTGGTGCTCCCGCCAGAATTGCGTCATCGCACTTAGCGAGGACGGCGCCTGGTACGCCGGGCCGCTGCACGCCAATCAGGGCTGTCCGGTTGAAGGTTGTGCGCGTACGCTGCGTTATGCGCTGAAGGCGGGTAGCGCAGGTGAAGCTTGGCTCGAATCCATGCGCGTGCTGGTCTTGTCAGCGAACGGCAGCTTGCTTGCACAATTGAATCTGCCCGATAGCCTGGACGAGAATCGTCCGCGTGAATTGAATATTCAGGCGCTGCATCTACCTCTGGATTGCAAGTTGCGCCTGCTCTTGAAAACGCCTCGGCGCGAAGGCGCTGCCATGCGAACGGCAGACAAACAGATCGAAACCTGGCTGGCGCTGGCGGCCTGAGGGTGGTCTTAAATCTTTGTTCTCCGCTTGGGCCGAGATCTGCCACGAAAGGAAAGTATCGGGTGACGAAAAAGGGCTCGCTGGTTTTTCTCTGCATGCTGCTATGGAACTCCGCATTGTTCGCCGCCGAGCCAGCCTGGCAGGCTCAGATCTACGCGCCGGCATCCCTCGATAACCCGCTCAAGGGGCTGGTGCCCTATGCCGGCGCAGCGAATCCGGAGGGCTTCCCGCACAGCATGGAATTCAGTTACTTCCCGCTCGCCGCTGTGTTGAAGGCGCCGGGGCTGTACGACTGGACGCTGCTGGAGCGTTTTCTGGAGGGCGTGGCCGGCCGGGGCCATCAGGCGGTTTTCCGCTTTCATGTGGAATATCCCGGCAAGACCGGCAGCCTGCCGGCCTATTTACTGGACGCAGGCGTCGGCCTGACGCGCTGGCAGCGCCCGAGCACGCCACCGCGCCCGCCGGTGGAGGTGGAAACGCCGGATTACCAGAATCCGCTGCTGCGCACAGCGATTACCGATTTCATTGCCGCGTTGGGCGCCCGCTATGACGGCGATGCGCGCATCGGCTTCATCACCGCCGGGATGCTGGGCTTGTGGGGCGAGTGGCACGACTATCCGCACACCGAACTGTTCGCCGACAAGGCCTTGCAAGCGGCGGTGATGGCCGCCTACGCGCAGGCTTTCCGTACGACACCGGTCCTGCTGCGCTACCCCGCCAGCGCGGCTGATCCGGTCTATGTGGCGAATGCCGCGACGCCCTTCGGTTACCACGATGATTCCTTCGCCTGGAGCACGCTGCCGACCAAACCGCATTACTTCATGGCCAAGCTGCAAACGGCCGGCGCGACGAATGCCTGGCAGACGCGCCCGATTGGTGGCGAGATCCGTCCTGAGGCTTGGGGCAAGGTTTTCGATGCCGAGCCGGGCTTGCCGGCTTTGCAGGATTTCGCGACTTGCGTAACGGAGACGCACGTCAGCTGGCTGATGGATTCGGGCATGTTCAAGGCCGGCAATCCGCCGGAGCGCCGCACCCGCGCCATCGAGCAGGCGCGCCGCATGGGTTATGAGTTCCACGTCGCGCAGGTGGCGCTGACGCGTGAAGACAAGCAGTTGCGCGTGCAGATCCAGATCGAAAATCGCGGAGTCGCGCCTTTTTATTACGCCTGGCCGCTGAAGGGCGCGCTGCTTGATTCTTCAGGCAAGCTGCTCCGGGAAGCCCGCTGGGCGAGGGTTTTGACGGGCATCCTGCCGCAAGCGTCGCCCATCTTGGCGGAACAGGTCATTGATCTGATGGACTTGCCGGCCGGGCGCTATCGTGTGCTCGTACAGGGGACGAATCCCTTGCCAACCGGGCAGGCTGTGCGCTTTGCCAACGCGCGTCAGGATGCCGACTTGGCGGGCTGGCTCACGCTGGGCGAATTCGTGCGCTGATGGATTCAGGGCAATAAAAAAGCCGGAAGCCCGTTTTACGGGGCTTTCCGGCTTTTTCTTCATTCTGGCGGAGGCTGTGAGATTCGAACTCACGGAGGACTTGCATCCTCGTCAGTTTTCAAGACTGATCCATTAAACCACTCTGGCAAACCTCCAGAAATCTGTCCCGCCATTTCAGGCAGGGATCGCATTGTGCCTTCGGTACAGCGCGCTGTCTAGCTGCCTCGATAATTTGCGCGACTGGCGTCGGCCCAGCAGTTGGGGGTTTCGTAGATCCGCACGTTCTCCAGCGTCAGGGCTTTGTCGCAGAGTTCGCCGATATGCGGCTCAAGCAGCTCGAAGGCTTTGGCTGCGAGGTTTTCGGCGGTGGGCACAACATCCAGCACGACAGTGCGGTGATCCGGCAGGCTGGTGAGGAAATCGAGAATCTGTGCATCGCCTTGATACACAAGGAAAGCGTGATCCCAGCGATCCACGATAGTCTCGCGCATCAGGGATTTGATCTCGGAGAAGTCCAGCACCATGCCGTTGCGCGGATCGCCATCCATGCGCGTGATGTCGCCGGAAACGGTAACTTCCAGCGCATAGCGATGGCCGTGCAGGTGACGGCACAGGCTGCGGTGGTCCGGGATGCGGTGTCCTGCGTCAAATTCGAGGCGGCGGGTGATGATCACGATGAATGCAGGGCCTAGCGTTGGAGTGGTGCGAATTGTAGCCCATGAAAACAAAACCCCGCGCAGCGTGAGCTGGCGGGGTTTGTCGAGCCAGGCCGCGGGAGTCAGGCCCCCGGAAGGATTACTTCTCCTTCTTTTTGGCCTTGGCGTCTTTTTTCAGGCTCTTGTACAGATCCGACTGGTGGGCGCGCAGATATTCGATGACTTCGAAGTCGTCCTTGCGGATCTTGTCGATGTCGATCTGTTCAATGTGCACCAGGCGCAGCAGGGCTTGCACAGGGCGGGGGATGTTGCGGCCGCTCTCGTAACGGGAGCCGCCACTTTGTGTAACACCCAGTTCAGACCAGAATTGGGATTGGTTCAGGCCGAGTTTGCGGCGGATTTCGCGGACATCGATATTTTCGACGATCTTCATAGGAGTTTTCCTTGTCAGTAGTTGGAAGTACGGCGCAGAGGGGATTTGCCGCATTGCCGTTTTAAGCCCTTGTCTTTTGATCATGCTGCGGGCTTGAAATCGACCTATGACTTTGGTTATAGGCTGACCGCAGTATAGATCAATATTTGCAGTGCATTCAAGTAGCATTTGTGTATGTTTTATGGGAAAAGTTCATGCATTCAGGCAAATAATTGTGAATCAGTGTTTCTCCGGGGCTCGCAAACAGCTGTGCCGGAAACCGTGGCTTGGGATAAAATCCCGGCCTTCCTGTTTCTGCAAAAGATCGCGCACGATGGCTCTGATAGTCCAGAAGTACGGTGGCACCTCGGTCGGCAATCCCGAACGCATCAAGAACGTGGCCAAACGTGTGGCCCGGGCGCATGCTCAAGGGCACAAGCTGGTCGTCGTTGTGTCCGCCATGAGTGGCGAAACCAATCGCCTTGTCGCATTGGCCAAGGAAGTTCAGGCCAACCCTGATCCCCGTGAGCTGGATGTGGTTATTTCCACTGGCGAGCAGGTCACGATTGGCCTGCTGAGCATGGCTTTGCAGGCTGAAGGCATCAAGGCGCGCAGCTATACCGGCCCGCAGGTGCGTATCCTTACGGATAGCTCCTTTACCAAGGCGCGCATTCTGAAGATCGACGAAGACCGCATGCGTCGCGATCTGGATGAAGGTTGTGTCGTGGTGGTGGCCGGATTCCAGGGGGTGGATGACGCCGGCAACATCACCACGCTGGGGCGTGGCGGCTCGGATACCACCGGGGTGGCGCTGGCCGCCGCGCTGCATGCCGACGAATGTCAGATCTATACCGACGTGGATGGCGTGTATACGACCGATCCACGCATCGTGCCCGAGGCGCGCAAGCTGGATCGCATCACTTTCGAGGAAATGCTCGAAATGGCCAGCCTCGGCTCCAAAGTACTGCAGACGCGCTCGGTCGAGTTTGCAGGCAAGTACAAAGTCAGACTGCGTGTGCTCTCCAGCTTTCAGGATGAAGGCGAGGGCACGCTGATTACTTTCGAGGAAGATATCAAGATGGAACAGCCGATCATTTCGGGCATCGCCTTCAATCGCGATGAAGCCAAATTTACCGTGTTGGGCGTGCCGGATCGTCCGGGCATTGCCTATCAGATCCTCGGTCCGGTTGCCGAAGCCAATATTGACGTGGATATGATCATCCAGAACGTTGGTCAGGATGGCTCGACGGACTTCTCCTTTACTGTGCCGCGCGGCGAGTACGAGCGTGCTACGGCGATTCTTGAGGGTGTGAAGACGCACATGGGCGCCCGCGAAGTGCGCGGCGACCGCACGATGGCCAAGGTTTCGGTAGTCGGCGTGGGCATGCGTTCGCACGTCGGCATTGCCAGCCGCATGTTCCGCACACTGGCCGAAGAGGGCATCAATATCCAGATGATTTCGACTTCGGAAATCAAGATTTCCGTCGTGATCGACGAAAAATATCTGGAGCTTGCCGTGCGCGTGTTGCACAAAGCATTTGAACTCGATCAAGTTGTGAGTTGAGATTGACGAACCGGGGCGTTGCAGCTAATATGCGCCCTCTTCGCGGAGAGTTGGCCGAGTGGTCGAAGGCACTCCCCTGCTAAGGGAGCAGACGGGCAAAACCTGTCTCGAGGGTTCGAATCCCTTGCTCTCCGCCAAAAGAAAAAAAGGCTGAAAAGTCTTGCAGAGACTGGGATTTTAGTTCATAATCTTGTTTCTGTTTTTTGCACCCATAGCTCAGCTGGATAGAGTACCTGGCTACGAACCAGGGGGTCGGGCGTTCGAATCGCTCTGGGTGTACCAAAGATTCAAGCACTTAGGCCTGTCGAGAGACAGGCCTTTTTGCTTTCTGGCGTAACTGGTGACACTTTTGCGCAATCTTCTTCCCTGTACCTCTTCTTGCATGGCAAAAAACGAGGGGTCGGAAGATTGTCGCCAATCAGCTTTTCGATTGTTGCCGGTGTTGCTCAGGCGGGCTGGCTCAGCGTGCTGTTTCTGGCGCGGATGATTTGCCAGAGTACATAAGCCGCGATGGTGGCAATGAACGCCAGCAAGCTCCATTGCGGCAGATGCAGGCCGAGAATCAGCGGCTGGTTTTCGGCGCAATCGATGCCGCCCAGCATGCCTGCGCGGAAGAAGGCTTCGTAGTTGCCCATCTGCAGGTAATACATCAGGCCCGCGCCGCAACTGCCGCTGGCCTCATCCAGATGCGACAGCAGATAAGCCTGACGCCCGGCGCTGGCTAGGCCGACCAGCAGCCCCAGCTCCGCGATGCGTTGCGTGAAAAACTGCGCGCGCGGCCAGGCTGCGGCCAGCAGGAAACCCGTGCCGGCCAGCAGGAACGCCAGGCGCTGGAACCAGCACATCGCGCAGACTTCCAGATCGAACAGCATACCGAGCAAGGCGGCAGCCCCGACCGCAGCAAAGCAGCCAAGGCCGAAGGCCAGTAGCACGCTGCGGGGGCGGCGTGTGAGAAAGTCGAGAGTCATGATCGGTCCTGTGAGTGCTTATTGAATAAGTTGAGTGCTGCTCACAGACCCTGGCGGCTGGAGAAGGTTCCTGCGGAGAAGTCCGCCCAGTGCAGCTCTCCAGGCAGGGTGTTCGTCCGGTGGATTGATCGCGCCCACGCTATGCGTGAGCGCGCCGTTTGCGACGCTCCACATCAGACCGGCAGATCGGCCAGATACAAGGCAGGCTTGCCCTCACGGTCACTGGAGAAGAGCACGCGCTTTTCATCCGGCGTGAAGGACGGATGTGGGTGCGTGGCCTGGGTGTTGCCCTTGTATTCGGCCCAGCTGCTGTCATGGCGGCAGACCTTGCGGTGCGTGCGCGTCTGCATGTCGAAGAGGTGAATCCAGGGGTCGGCTTCGAAGGCGTGCCCTTCCTTGTCTGACACATCCCCCAGTTGCCCGGCGCCATCACCGACAAGCAGGCTGCCGTCGAAATTGCTCATCAGGTGCGCGCAGGGCGGCATCGCCATGATGTTTTCGTTCTCCAGCGTGACCGGATCAGCGGCGCCGATGTAGCGATCCTGGTCGCCCTTGGTATAGCTGACGTACATCAGTTTAGAGCCGTCCGGTACCCAGAATTCATGCATGCAGGATTCATGCGGCGCGTGTTTCTTCACCTGGCGCAGGTTCGTGCCGTCTTCGTTGATGAACCACATGCGCGCATCGACCAGATCGTGCGGGCCTTCGTGACAGAAGCCCATGATGCTGTCGTCGAAGGGGCGGAACATCGGATGACCCATGTAGCGCTGCTGGTCGAGCACGACGCGGGCCTGGCCTGTTGCGATGTCGATGTCGATCAGGCGCTCGCGCGGTTTTGCGTCAAATTGCTTGCGGAAACGTTCCCAGCCACTGCCGCCGGTGACCTGATCGGCTGCGAGGATTTCCATGCCGGCAATGCGCGTGCACGCCGAGTTTGGCACCCAGGTGCCAGCGCCTTTCCATTCGGGCGGAACGCTGTAGATGATTTTTTCTTCCAGCGTGGCCAGGTCCACGCGACGATGTTCGCGCCCGCTTTTTGTGTAGAACAGGAACTGGTCGTCGGGGGACAGGTAAGCGCCGTGATAGTTGTTGCCTGTGCCATCGGTGATCTGGCGGGCTACGCCGCTGGGCAGGTCGAGCAGCCAGATGTTGAAGACGTCGCCGAATTCGCCGCCGAAGAGCAGACGCTCACCGTTGTTGCTGAAACACTTCTGGTAGAAATAGTTGCGCGGGCAGGCTACTTCGGGCGGTGACAGGCGGGTGATGCGCACGCCGGTATCTGGGTCGGTGCTTTCGAGGTACTGAAACTGGATCGTGCTGCCCTTGGCCATGGCGAACCTCATTTGTCAGACAAGTTGCGATTTTACTCGCGATTTGTTAACTGGCTTGAGCGATGTCAATTTCTCGATGGCTTGAAGAGGCGCACCGGGCAATGGCCTTCAAGCACATGTGCTCGACAGGCTTGCTGGATAAGGGTCTTTGGGATGGGGCTGCCCGAAGCGCCGCTGGATGCGGCTCTTCAGGCAGGGTCATTCAGCAAAAATCAATGCATGCCTAGCAGATTTGGCAACCACAGGGTCAGCGGCGGCCAGTAGGTCACCACTACGAGGAAACCGAGCATGGTCAGCAGCCAAGGCCACACGGCCTTGGTCAGTTCGGTGATGCCCATGTTGGTGATGCCGGAGGCTACATATAGATTCAGCCCCACGGGCGGATGGCACATGCCGACTTCCATATTGACGGTGATCAGGATGCCGAAGTGGATCGGGTTGATGCCCAGCTGGATCGCCACGGGGAACAGGATCGGCGCCATGATCAGGACGATGGAAGAAGGCTCCATCACGTTGCCGGCGATCAGCAGCAGAATGTTGACCGCGAGCAGGAAGGCAATTGGCCCGAGCCCCTGATTCAGCAGCCAGTCGGCCAGCTGTTGCGGGATTTGCTGGTCGGTCATGATGAAGCTGAACATCACCGCATTGGTGATGATGTAGAGCAGCATCGCGCTCATGTTGGCCGAGGACAGCAGCACCTTGGGCACGTCGCGCAGCTTCATGTCCTTGTACACGAACACGGCGACGAAGAAGGCGTACACCGCGCTCATCGCAGCGGCTTCGGTCGGCGTGAAGATGCCGGTGTAAATGCCGCCCATGACTACGATGATCAGCAGCAGGCCCCAGATGCTTTTCCAGTAGGCGCGCCAGACTTCGAGCGATTCCCACATCAGCTCGAATTTGAAGGTCGGGGCAATATGCGTGTAGCTGCCGCAGGCTTGGATGATGGAGAGCCAGATCAGCATCACCACTACCGGCACGAAGCTGGCATACAGCGGCGAGAGGGCGGCGAAGGGTTCGATCAGCAGGAAGCTCACGCCGATTGGCACGCCCAGCACGATCAGGCCCACATATACGAAGCGGACGATCCACTTGCTCTTCGTTGTCCACGGCGCCAGTCCAAGCCAGAATGCTCCTGCCAGAAAGTAGGCAAAACCGGCGTTCGGAATCAGCGTGGCGAGGCCCATGCCCAACAGCCAGGGCGGCACGGCCGTGAAAATCAGTGCGTAGAAGGCGCCGAACATACAGCCGATGGTGGCCTGCAGACTGTTGCGATCCGGAAATAGCATGACGCGAGGGTAGTTGTTCTTGCGTGCCCGCCACCATGTGGTCAAGCCCAGCAGCGATGCCAGGAGCAGCCCCGGAATCACCCCGGCCATGAACAGGGTACCGACTGAGGCATTGGTCGCCACCGAATACATTACCATCACGATGCTGGGCGGAATCAGGATACCCAGCGCGCCGGAGGTGGTGATCACGCCGGCGCCGAAGCGTTTCGGGAAGCCGGCCTTCTCCATCGCCGGCAGCAGGATCGCGCCGATGGCGACCACGGTGGCAGGGCTGGAGCCCGACACTGCCGCGAACAACGCACAGGCCATCACCCCGGCCAGGCCGAGTCCGCCGTGCCAGTGCCCGACCAGCGAGGTGGCAAAGTTGATCATGCGTTTGGCCACGCCGCCGTGGGTCAGGAAATTGCCGGCGAGGATGAAGAAGGGAATTGCCATGATCTCGAAGCGTTCGATGCCGGTGAACAGCTTCATCGCTACCGATTCGATGGGCACCGTGGTCATGGTGTACAGGAAAGTCAGCACGGTGAGGCCGAGCGAAATCGAGATCGGCATGCCGGTAAGCATCAGGGCCAGCAGCAGCCCGAAAATGATGAGTGCGTTCATTTCGCAGCCTCCGCAACTTCTTCTTCCAGTCCGTCGACATGGCCGTGATCATGGCGCGGCAACTCGCCGGTCTTGTGGAAGTTCCAGGCCACCTGCAGGAAGCGGAAGCACATCAGGCTGGAGCCCAGCGGCACCACCATGAAGACCATCCAGGTCGGCCATTCCAGATCTGGCGTGGTCGGGCCTTCCGGCACGAATTCGGTACTGCCGATGAGCTGGTTGAACTCGTAGTGCAGGCCGTTGCCCCACACCAGGATCGCGCCCAGCGCAACGACGATGCCGGTGAACAACGCTCCGGCGAGCAGGCCGAAAATCACGAAGCGCGCACGGTTCTGCGGCGCCAGCTGATTGATCAGCACATCCACGCCGACGTGGATGCCGGTGCGCACGCCGTAAGCCGCGCCGAATTTGGCCATCCACACGAACAGGATGATGGTCAGCTCCTGCGACCAGCCCATGTTCAGGGTCAGCAGCCAGTCCTGCAGACCGGGAATCGACAGCCCCGCCAGATAGCGGTGCACGACGGCGATGAAGGTGATGGTGGTGGCCGCGCCCATCAGGGTTGCGATCAGCCACTCTTCCAGATAGTCGAGAATTTTCATGGCAGCTCCGGCAAGGAACAGCAGGATTCGGCGGGTCTCAATGCAAAAGGGGGCGATACGCCCCCTTTTACCTTCAGGATCAGAGCTTGTTCGGATCGAACCCCGTTTCCTTGTAGATGCTCTTGATCAGCTCCGCGCCGATGCGGCCTTCTTGTTCCTTGTGCACCTTGACCAGCACCTTCTTCAGTTCGCTGCGCTCGGCCGGGCTCAGTGCCACGACCTGGGTCTTGCCGGAGGCTTTCACCGCATCAGTGGCCTCGGCGTTTTCTTTCTGGGCAATCGCGTTGGCGTAACGGGTGGATTCTTCCATGGCCGTGGCGACAAGTTTTTGCAGGTCAGGTGGCAGGCCGTCCCAGAATTTCTTGTTCACGATCACCGCATAGCCCAGATAGCCGTGATGCGACTGCACCATGTACTTCTGTACCTCATGCATTTTCTGCGTGTAGAAGTTCGAGGGTGGATTTTCCGTGCCATCTACCACGCCGGTCTGCAGCGCCTGATACACCTCGGAGAAGGCCATCACCTGCGGGATCACGCCCAGCGCGCGCATTTCGGATTCCAGTACCTTGGAGGACTGGATGCGCATCTTCAGCCCCTTGAAGTCCGCCGGGGCCTTGGTCAGCTTGTTGGCTGAAAAATCCTTGAAACCGTTGTCCCAGTAGGCCAGGCCGGTGATGCCTTTGGGCTCCAGCTTCTTGAGCAGGGCTGCGCCAATCGGGCCATTGGTCACGCGGTGCAGGGCTGAGTAGTCATCAAACATGAAGGGCAGGTCGAAGACCTCGAATTCGCGCACGCCCAGTGGCCCGAATTTGGCCAGCGAGGGGGCCAGCATCTGCACTGCGCCCAGCTGGATGGCATTCATCTCCTCGCCATCCTTGTAGAGCTGGCTGTTCGGATACACCTCGACCTTGATCTTGCCGGCACCACGCTCGTTCACCAGCTTGGCGAACTGGTCGGCGGCCTTGCCCTTGGGCGTATCCTTGGCAACGACATGGCTGAACTTGATGATGATCGGCGCCTGCTGGGCCAAGGCCAGAGAACTGGCAGCCAGGCAGATCAGAGCGAGTAAAGCATTGCGGCGAAAACTCATGATGAAGCTCTCCTTGGTAGCGGATTTGTTGGAGCAGCATGGTTTAGTTATATGCCATGGCGGCCGGACGTCAATCGCACCCGCAGCATCGTTTTGGCTGTGCGCGGCGTCAATCAGGTTTTACGGCAGGGTGCGCACAGGCTTGAATCAGGTGATGAGTTTTGAGGTTTGTTTTTCCGGTTTCGTGACAGGGTTCGCATGCCGGGCAGCCGAGCGGTCGTGAATCTGCAAGCGCTTGATGATTTCGTCCCTCACCGCTATCAAAAACCGGCTGCAGGCACTGAACGTCGGCGCGTTGGGTTATCTGCAGAAGTCTTTCAGCAACCACCGCCTCGTCGACGCGCTGGAGGACTTGCTGGCGGACCGATGCCTGAAGAGTCTCCCCCAGTCTGCCTGTGCGGATAGGCGGCCTGTAGAGGCACGCTGGTAGCGGCTTTGCAGGCATGCCGTTGGATGGGGCAGGGCCTGCCGTTCATGCCCGATTATGGTTCGTTGGTCGCTGACGTTCTTGTCGCGTAAGAATTTATCTTACTGAAAACACAGGCTTTATTGCCGTGCTTTGGACTTGGTGCGGTTTTTGCGTTGTGACCCCCGTGCGGGGGCACACAACGTGGAGACAAGGTAATGAACAAGAACGACACGCCGGGGCTGCAGCCCGGCAAATATCGCGAGATCGTGCTGGCCGTGGCCTGCTTCCTGATTTTCGATCTGGCTGTGCTGATGCTGAATTTCTATACGTCCTACCAGATCAGCGCCGACGCGGTGGCGATCAATCTGGGCGGGCGTCAGCGCATGCTCTCGCAGCGCATGGCCAAGGCGGCTTTTCAGCTGGAGAGTGATTTGCGCAACGCCGGCCCGGATGCCGCCGTGGCGCAGGAACTGGACACGGCCGTGAAGCTCTTCGACAGCACGCTGAATGCCTTTGTGGCCGGCGGCCAGGTCAAGGGCGCGGACGGGCGTCCGGCCAAACTGGAGAAAATACAGGACGCGGGTGGGCAAGCGCTGCTGGGCAAGGCCAGGGAATTCTGGCCGGCGTATCGCGATGTGCTGTTGGCGGCCGTGGCGCAGCCGGGCAATGAAGTCGTTGTGGAGCGTGCCGCGCAGATGGCGCGCGCCAGCAATACCCGCCTGCTCGGGCTGATGAATGATCTGACGGTGCGTCTGGAAAGTGTGGCCAATGCCAAGGCCGAGCGCTTGCGTCAGGTGCAGACCGCCGGCATCGTGCTGGCCCTGCTCAATTTCGGATTCATCCTGCTCAAATTCATCCGTCGTCTGCGTGAGAGCGATGAACGCTCGGCCGCCGCGCAGCGCGAGACTTCCGAAATCCTTGGCACGGTGCGCGAAGGCTTGATGCTGATTGACCGCAACTTCTGCCTCGGCTCGCAGTATTCGGCCTCGCTGTCGGGGCTGCTCGGGCGCAAGCTGGCGGCGGGCGATGATTTCAAGCCGATCCTGCGCGAGATACTGGGGCCGGACGATTACGAGCAGGCGCTGCAATATGCCACGCTGCTGCTCGGTGACCGGGTCAAAGAGGTTCTGGTGCGCGAGCTGAATCCGCTGCGCGAGGTGGGCGTGCTGACCGACAAGGGCGCCAAGTATCTGAGCTTCGAATTCAATCGTGTGCTGGTCGATGGCAAGCTCACCCACCTGTTGGTGACGGTGGGTGACGTGAGCGAACGCGTGGCTTTGCGGGCTGAGCTGGAGGCCGCCAAGAACCGCGCCAACGAGCAGATGGCGGTAATGCTGCGTCTGGTGCAGATGCAACCGGCGACCCTGCAGGAATTCATCAACGATGCCGGCGCCGGCCTGCTGGAAATCAACGAGCGCCTGAAGTCGGTGACGGGGCGCCCGGGCGAATATCGCGCGATGATCAGCCATGTGTTCCGCGTGGTGCATTCGATCAAGGGCAACGCGGCCATGCTTGGGCTGGATTTCATGGTCACCGATGCGCATGCATTTGAAGATCAGCTGTCTGGCGTCAGCGGGCGTGACAATCTGAGTGGCGAAGAGCTGATCAGCGTGTCCGTGTCGCTGCAGAAACTGTTCGAGCGCCTCGGCTGGCTGCGCGGCGTGGTCGCCAAGTACGCCGAGCAACCTGAGCCGGTGGCTGTGCCGATGGATTTCAAGCAGTCCATTTTCGATCTGACGCGCCGCGTGGCGGGTGATCAGAACAAGAATGTGCTGGCCAGCGTCAGCCTTGATCCGCTGGAAATGCTGCCGCCTGCCGCGGCCAGCGCCCTGCGCGTGATTGCCGCGCAACTGGTGCGCAATGCGGTGGTGCACGGCATTGAAAGCCCGGCCGAGCGCGCCGGTTCCGGCAAGCCGGCGGAGGGCCTGATTCAGGTGGAGCTCTCCAGCAGCGGGCCGGATCAGTTCATCCTCAGCGTGCGCGATGACGGGCGCGGGCTGTGCGCCAAGCATCTGCGCCAGGTGCTGCACAACACGGGCCGGATGGATGACAAAGTGCTGGCCGAGCTGTCGGATCGGCAGGTGATCATGGAAATCTTCAAGCGCGGTTTTTCCACGGCGGCGCAGGTGGATGAACATGCCGGGCGCGGGGTCGGGCTGGACGTGGTGAGCCATGCGGTCAAACGCATCGGCGGCAGCGTGCGCCTGTTGACCCAGCCGGGCCGTTACACCGAGTTTCGCGTGGAGTTCGCCGCATGAAAATGCTCGTCGTCGATGACTCCTCCGTGATCCGCAACCGCATCGTGCAGGTCTCACGCCACCCCGATCTGCCCGATCTGGATGTGGTGGGGACTGCCCGTCATGGCGGCGAAGCCCTGCTGCTGGCAAGAGAATATTTGCCGGATGTGGTGACCATGGATCTGACCATGCCCAACGTGGATGGTGTGGCCTGCATCAAAGGCCTGATGAAAATCTCGCCGGACATGCGCATCCTCGTCATCTCCGCACTGGGCGATCGCAAGACTGCGCTGAACGCCATGAGTTGTGGCGCACACGGTTTCCTGCACAAACCCTTCACCAGCGAAGAGCTGGTTGAAGGCCTCAAAGAACTCTTGAAGGATTGATCATGCGCGCACTGCAGGAACAGGAGCTGGGCGCCTTCATCGCCTCGGTGAGTCACTTCTTCAAGCACGCCACGGGCGATGCCGCCGAAATCCGCTCGGCCTTTCTGGCCGATACCGATACCTATCTGGATTTTTTCGATTTTTCCGGCATCGTCGATGTCAGCGGCGAATGGAGCGGCTCACTGTATTTCTCCGCACCGCGCGGCATGCTTTCGCACATCCTGCTCAGCTATGGCTCCGAAAGCTACACCGATGAGGATCACATGGACCTGATCGGCGAGATAGCCAACATGTTCTCCGGCCAGGCGCGCAAGGCACTCGGCGAGGGTCTGGAAATTTCCGTGCCGCGGCGTTGTACGCGCATCGCCATCAAGCCCGGCTGCGAGCCGCGCCCTTACGTCGTGCCGCTGGCCTGGCGTGGCTTTGAAGCCATCGTGGTGGTGGACCTGAAAACCTCGCGCAAGGCGCTGAACTAGCTGCCTGCGGCAGAGTGCTGAGCAATGAGTGCTGAGTGCTGAGTGGGCATGCTTGCAGAGCGTCTCCGGGATTGGGTCTTGGGGCAGGGGTGGCGCAAAGGCAATGTGGGAGCGGCTCTTCGGGCCGCTCTGTCTCGGCCGCTGGATTTGCTTGCTTCAGGGCGCTTGGTCCGGAATCTCGTCGGTCCTGCCCTTTTGTCCATTCGGGCAGTCGCGGGGGCCAAGCTCAATTTGCGCTCGGGCGGGTCGATAGTCTGCGGAGAAGAGGCGTAGTCGCCTTTCCACCCGCCCAGAGGACCGCCCGATGTCGTTATCTCCACCTGTGAAAGCGTGCTTGCCTATCTGGGTGCGTCTGGTTGCCGGCATCTGGCTGATGTTTGTGTTGGCTTGGGCCGCCACCATTGCCTGGACGCACAGCGAGCAGCAGAACATGGCCAGCCGTCAGGCCGAAAAGTTTGCCGAAAGCATCCATCAGATGACCATGGCAGCGCTGACCGGAATGATGATTACCGGCACCGTGGGGCAGCGTGCGGTGTATCTCGACCAGATCGCCAATGCCAGCGATGTGAGCCAATTGCGGGTCTTGCGTGGCGAAGCGGTCAGTCGCCAGTTCGGCCCCGGCGCTGATAAACCGGCGACGCCGAATGCCGATGAGGCCCAGGTGCTGGCCAGTGGCAAGCCGTTGTACCGGCATGACGCCGACGCGCAGCAACTCGTAGCGGTGCTGCCTGCCATCGCGCTGCCCGACTATCTGGGCAAAAATTGCCTGACTTGTCATGCCCTGGCCAAGCAGGGCGAGGTGCTGGGCGTGGTGAGCATGAAAATCTCCTTGCGTGAAGCCGGGCAGACCGCCACCGCCTTCACCGGCAAGCTGATCCTGCTGGCCTTGTTGCTCAGCATTCCGGTGATTGCCTTCGTTTACTACTTCGTTCAGCGCGTCGTCACCCGTCCCCTGGCAGCCATGACCGAGGGCCTGCGCATCATCGCGCAAGGCGAAGGCGACCTGCGCTCACGTTTGCCGGTCGGCCAGCAGGATGAGATCGGCCGCGCCGCCAGCGTGTTCAATCAGCTCATGGCGACCTTCCAGGCCCTGATCCAGCGCACCGGCAAAGTCTCCGAAAGCGTCGCGGGCGCTTCGCGCGAACTGGCTTCACATGCTGCCGCATTGATGGATTCGGCCCACCAGCAAAACGCCCGTTCGCAGGATGCAGCGCAGGCCGTTGTCGCCATTGCCCAGCAGGTTTCGGTGGTGTCCGACAGTGCTGACCGGGTGCGCCACCATTCGCTCGAAAGCCAGTCCGAATCGCGTCAGGGCAACGAACGCATTCGCTCGCTGGTGCAGGACATTCGCGTCGTCGAGCAGGCCGTCAGCCAGATTGCGGCAACCGCAGACGAATTCGTCACCAGCACCACCGCCATTACCGCCCTGAGCGCCGAGGTCAAGGCGATTGCCGAGCAGACCAATATGCTCGCGCTGAACGCCGCCATCGAGGCTGCCCGCGCTGGCGAGCAGGGCCGAGGCTTCGCCGTGGTGGCCGACGAAGTGCGCAAGCTGGCCGAGAAATCCGCCCAGGCCGCCTTCCAGATCAACGAAGTGGTCACCGGGATTGCTGCCGGCTCCGGCTCGGTGCGTGCCTCGATTCGGGATGGCAGCAGCAAGCTCGGCGCCAGCATCCAGTCGCTTGATCAGGTCTCGGCTGTGCTGGCCAGCGCCAGCGATGGCGTGGATCGCGTCTGCGACGGACTTAACGAGATCGCGGCGGCCTCGCATGAACAACTCGCCGCCTCGCAATCCATCAACCGGGTGATGGACGAAATCGCCAGTGGCGCGCAGCAAAACGATCACGCCATCGGCCAGACCCTCAGCGAGACCCGCTGTCTGGAGCAGCTCGCCCACGAGCTGCAGGACGAGATCGGGCGTTTCAGGTATTAGCTGCCTGCGGCAGAGGACTGAGCAATGAGGACTGAGTGCTGAGTGGGCCTGCTTGCAGAGCCGCGTCGGGCTTCGGTCTTGGGGTAGGGGTGGTGTAGAGGCAATGTGGGTGCGGCTGTGCAGGCTGGCTCCGTTTTCATCCTGCACGAGAGCCCGGCGGCGCGGCTCGGCTAAACTGCGGCATGGCCCTGAGTCGCGAACAATTTCTGCTGCAGCGTCGGCGCATCCGTGCGGTCATGGACTACATGGATCAGCATCTGGACGACGAGGCCTTGCGCCTTGACACCCTGGCCGATGTCGCCCATCTGTCGCGCTTCCATTTCGAGCGCCTGTATGCCGAAAAGGTCGGTGAATCGCCTATCGCGACTCTGCGCCGCCTGCGCCTGACCCAGGCCCGGCAGCGTTTGCTAGAGGGCGCATCGTGCACGATTACCGAGCTGGCCGGGCAGGCTGGCTACGGTTCGGTCGCCGCCTTCAGCCGGGCCTTCGTGCGCGCCTTCGATCAGGCGCCTTCACGCTTGCTGGTGCTGCCCGCGCTGAGCCGTGACCCTGTGCTGGAAATCATCAGCCTGCCCGCCGTGCCGGTGCTGCGCACGCCTTACAGCGGACGCGCCACCGATGTCTTCGAGGCCGGCCACGAGGTGAATTGGGCCGTGCATAACGCCGGTGCGCGCGGCTGGCGGCATTGGGCCGTGCATCCGGAAGGCTGGATCGATCCGCAGCGCCAGCCCGACAGCCGGGTGCGCATGTGGCATTGCATTCCAGCCTTCGACATCGCCTTCCAGCTACCCGGCGTGGAGCGTGGTTTTCTGCCCGCCGGCGACTATGCCCGCTTTGCCTTTGTCGGCCGCCAGCGCATCGATGTCCCCGCCCTGATCGCCCGCGTCGCTGCCGAAACCAGCTGGCGCGCGGTGCCGGGACCGATGCTGCGCCACTATCCCAAAGTGCCGCACTACACCCCGGTGGCCGAACGCGTCGAGCATTTCTATCTGAGCGTGGCGCCCAACTAGCGTGGTTGATGCGTTCGGGGACTCGCTCTGTCACGTCATTCCGGGCTTGACCCACAGCTGTCCGTAATAAATTCTCAAGCCCAAAAACCAGGCCCGAACATTTGCTCGTTCCCACGCTCCGCGTGGGAGCGTCGTGCTGGACGCTCCTGCGTCCGGTTTGGTTGCTGTGAGCGGCGAAAGCCTGGCGCAGAGCGTGGGAACGATCCAAAGCCACGTTTTAGTAGGGCCGACTTCAGTCGGCCAAGCAAGCGTGGCGTGCGACTGAAGTCGCACCGACAGCGCCTCTCCGATGCATTTTGTGTCTGGGCCTGCGTGATTTTCGCAGCTCAGCAATTTCGATCAAAACCCCTTTGATGCGCGCCAGTAGTCTTGCGCCGGGTTAATCCTGATCGAACGGCCATGAAGCAGACCGTCAGTGGGTAACCGCAGCTACACCCCGCAAGTAAAAACCCAGGAGACTTCTGCATGAAAAAAATCGTCCTCGCCATTGCTCTTGCCTGTTTCGCGCTGGCCGCCACAGCCGCCCCCGAGACTTACTCCATCGATCCCAGCCACAGCGCCGTGCGCTTCGGCTACGACCACCTCGGCTGGACCTTCCAGCAACACCGCTTCGACCAGTTCAGCGGCAAGCTCACGCTGGATCGCGCGGCCCGCACCGCCAGCATTGATGTGACGATTGATGCCAACTCGATCAACACCGGCTCCGCCCTGTTCAACGGGCAATTGAAGGAAGCCCGCTTCTTCGACGCCGCCAATCACCCGAGCATCAGCTTCAAGGCCGATCAGGCGAAATTCGACGGCGACAAGCTCGTCAGCATCACCGGCGATCTGAACATCAAGGGCATCAGCAAACCGGTCACCCTGAAGTTGAACTCCTTCGTCGCCGGCCCGCACCCGATCCAGAAAAAGCGTGATGGCATCGGCGCCAATGCCGTCGCCAAGGTAAACCGTTCCGATTTCGGCATGGATTTCCAGGTCCCGCTGGTCGCCGACGAAGTCGCCCTGGCCTTCACCGTGCAAGCCTTCAAGGATCGTTGAGCAAGCCATGCCCGAAGAGCCGCACCGGGCTTGCCTGTCACGGCAGGCTGCCTGCAGAGGTAGGCGGGGTGCGGCTTTACGGGTAGGGGTTGTGGGAGTGAGCGAAGCAGGAGTTTGCTTTGCGCTTCAGGGCTGTGAGCGTTTCGGATCGACTGATGGCGGCTGATCAGCGAGACGGAAGCGGATTTTTAACGTTGGAGGTAATTGGCGCCGGAGCACTTGTGGAGAGAACCCCGTAAGCGCAGCTTGTTGGGTTCCCTTTCGACTGCAGGGTTGAACGAAGCCGCTACGCGGAGGAAATACGGTCGGAGCAAGCGCGTGGTCTTGGTTGATAGACAATCAAGGCTGTAAGCGAATTTGATGCTCACTGCGATTGTCGGGATCCTCTGGGTTGGCGAGCACATTGCACCTTGACGATCGGCGCTCGAAGGTGGAATGATGCTTGGAATTCGACTGCACGAGCCGCCTCGAATCAAGGCAATCATTGTGGCGCCAGCACGCATCGAACGCACCGACTGCCGCAACGGAACCGGTTAAGTGACTGGTTAAGCACGGTATTTGTCGCGAATGTTGTCATTCAGCATAATCCAAAAAAGATATTTTCTGTGAGCCTGGAAACGACTCAGGGACCGGGCTTGTTCAACAAACGGATCAGATCGTGGCTGCGCACGATCTATCCTTATTCGTTAGATGTCGATTTCGCGATCAGCACAGTATTCATCAAAGTACTTTTCTAAGCGTTCGTCAGTGAATCCATATTTCTCTCGTAGCGGTTTAGTTGCCGCCTCTAGTCGTTCATCAGCATCAGAGAATAGCGTTTGAGTTGCTTTCAATTCCTCAATCATTATTTCCCGCCCTCGTTCATTCAGGAACTCATCCGAGCGATCTCGAAAGTAATGATGAGCAAGCCAATTCCTCTTCTTCAACGCTTCAGTCAGCATTGACTCAAGTTCGACAGGAATGGCTATCTCTGATTTGAGTGCAGCAATCATTCTTCCAAGCGTTTTATCGAAGTGAGCGCCGAGAAACCCATCAAATTTTTCTTCCCACTCTGTCCGGGAACGAATTTTCCCTAAATTGCTTGGAATTAAAGAGGCATAAACCAGAGTATTGCCTATGCCATGCTCAAGAACCTGAGAGCAATAGATGGCAAGCCCAAAGTGGGCATATACCTCGCGAACATGCTCGTCGGGAGTCATTGATGTCTAACTTCCAATTTGGACAGAAAGTTTGCGCCCTGATCTTGCCGACTGCTGCCTGATTCGGCGAGGGCGGGAGTGCTTCAAATCCGCGTAAATGCAAGGTTTTAGACGGATTGTTGCTGCTTTTTCAGCTTGCTAAATTGCCACAAAAAGCAGCAGTCAAATATTTGCGGTTGGAGCCTCTAACGAGTCGTTTTGAATCGCCGAAAGCATCTGCCTCAACACCCGCCCCCAGCAAGCCTCTTCAGCCAGCCATCCCCGAGAAGCCCGCCCCGCACGGCTGTGCGAGGGTTTGATTTTCCCAGTTCCCAGTCCCCAATCCAGCCCCTCAGCACTCAGCACTCAGCACTCAATCCTCAGCACTAGTTATTGCGTGCCATGCCGCCATGTCACCGCCCACGCATAAATCGCTGTCACGGCGAGGATGTCGAAGGCGGGGCCGCAGACGAGGAAGAGTGTGGGCATGGCGAGGCCGCTGGCGGCCTGGATCAGCAGGGCGTGGGCGAGGAGTTTGATCGGCAGGGCGGCGATCAGGTAGCTGGCGATCAGGACGGTGGCGAGGATGCGCCGCTCGTTGCTGCGCTCGACGATGTAATGCGTGAAGGCCATGACGACGGGCAGGAGCAGGAGCAGGCCCTGGGTGAAGAGGTTGAGGACGCGGGTGTGTTCTTCGATGCTGTAGGCGGCGCCATTGGGCAGGGCGAGGCTGGCGAGCGCCGTGAAGCCGTGGAAGACGGCGAGCAGGCGCAGCGGGGCACGGAAGGGGGCGTTCAGGTGGGCGGCGAGCAGGTAAACCAGTGTTGCGCCTGAGAGATGGGCGGCGAGGGTGGCGAGGCTGGGCGCGGCCAGGGGCAGGCTGATGGCGACGGATTCCAGATGGCGCCATGCGGGCGTGCTGATGCTGAGGGTGACCCGCTGAGCATCATCCAGCGCGAGGCCGCTGAGGAGCTGACTGAGGCTGTGATTCCAGAAGCGGTAGATCAGAGGCAGCAGTTGCCACAGAAGCAGGGTGAGGCCGCTGGTGATCAGCAGGGCCATGGCGAACTGGGCCATGCGACCTCGCAGGAGGTGGCGATGGCGCTGGTAGAAGCTGCGCGGTGGCGCGGCGGTGACGGAGACCATGATGGTGGCGTCTGGATCAATCATGAGGCGTTCCGCTCGTCGAGGACTTCACCCCGGCGCATTGCCCAGACGCTGCCGTGGGCAATGCAGCCTTCGCTGATCAGCAGGGTGTCGGCCGCCAGGGTGGAGGGGTGGTTCATGGAGCCGATTTCGCTGCCGCTGCCGAGCTGGATTTCGCTGCGCGAAAAGACCGGGCCATTCATCTTGCAGCCGGCGCCGATGCTGATCGGGCCGTCGGCGTAGGCGGCGCCTTCGATGACGACATCCTGACCGATGATGATGGATTTGTCGGCGCGCAGATCACCGATGATGCGGCAGCCGTCGCCGATGATCAGCTTGCCGGAGACGAGCAGATCGGCCTTGACGGTGTGGCCGGCGGGGACGCTCAAGTTGCGGCCGTTGCCGGGCTGACCGTTGCTGCGCTGGGGTGGATCGAAGCGGGCGACGGTGTCGGGCTGGCGCGGGCGGCGGGCGTCTTCAGGCAGGCGGCCGAAGACGATGCGCGGGGCGAGGAGTTGTTCGAACTGGGTGCGGCGGGCGAGGGCGATTTCCTGCGCGGCGCTGGCCCAGCCTTTGAGTTGGCCGCCTTCGGCTACGTCGAGACGTCGCTCGGTGCGCACCCAGCGGGTGACGCGGGCACGGCGGCCAATGGCGATGTCGCGTTGCGACAGGGCGCTCTTGATCAGGGCGTTGTGGGCGACGTTGATGCGGCCTTCGGCGAAGAGTTCGCGGTCGCAGATCAATTCGCCGGGAATATCCAGATGGCCTGCGGCGAGGACCAGACTGCGCAGGCGGCGGGTGCGCGGCGGTAGCTGCTCGGCCAAGTGGTTGCTGACCCCGAGCACGATGAAAGGCCGGCCGTTTTCGTTGGCACCGCGGATCGGGCCGCTGTCGCGTGCCAGGTGCAGCAGGTGGGCGAATTGTTCGCGCACCATGTGGCGGAATTCTTCGGCGCGTGCAGCGGGTTCGGGTTGGCGTTCGAAAGGCGTGGGACGCGGCGTGCCGCGCGACAGGGTGCGCAGCAGCGGCAGCAGCGGCAGCGCAAGGCACAGAATGCTGAGGGCGATGAAGACGAGCAGGGCCTGGGTTGGCGTCATGTCGCGGCCTCGCGGTCAGGCTGGAGGGCGATGGAGGGATGGCCGGCGGTGGGTGGGCCGGGATGTTCGCGGCGGGCGCGTAGCAGGATGTGCAGGCCGTCAATCAGGCGGTCGATGAAGCTGAAGCAGGACAGCGGCAGCAGACGGATTTCGGTGCGGATGCCGGCCATGCGCGCGGCGGCGGCCATGCTGAAGGCCGGGCTGGGTTGGCCGTGCGGATCGAAACTGGTGGCCGCGCACAGAGCCATGGCCAGACCCGCGCTGAGCGGCGCGCCAACGAAATACAGGGCGATGCCGCTCAGCAGGCTGGCCAGCCAGATCAACGGCAGGGCGGCAGAGAAAAAAGCTGCGCCGCCTTGCAAACGCGCGCCCAGCGGGATGCGTGGGTTGAGCAGCAGGGAGGCCATGCGCATGCTGCGCAGGGCAATCGAAATGCGCAGGCGCGGCGAGCGGATCAGGTCGGGGGCATCGTCGGCCGTGCATTGCACGATTTCGCCGAGCAACTGCGATTGCCAACCCATGCGGGTCAGCCCCAGGACGATGCCGGCGCCATCCGGGGCGTGTTGCAGATCAGGCGTTTCCAGACTCTTGACGGCCTGGCGACGCAGCGCCCGGATGCGTGCCTTGCCGCACAGCAGCAGGCTGAGCGCATCGCTCTGGGCGGCGATCAGGGTGTCGGCCTGATCGCCGAGCAGGTTCAGGCGTGCGCTCAGGGCGCTTTCGGTTTGTGCGGGAATCGCACGGCTGAGCACGGCGCCGGTGGCCGGGTCGAGCAGTGGAGTGACAGATTGGCGCAGCCAGGCCTGCGGCAGGGGCGCGTCCTGATCGAGCACGATCAGTGCGCTACCGATCGAGGTGGCGACGGCGGCGTGCAGGGCGGCGGCCAGGGTGGTGTTGCGTCCGTCCATCATCGGCAATGGATGAACGCGGCCCGGGAAGGCTTGGGTCAGGCGCGCCACGGCAGGGATGATTTCGGCATCGGCCGGATCGAACATCGGTACGAAATGGATGCGCTCAACGGGGTAATCGAAGAAGCAGGAGTGGAGCTCGTCAAGCTGGCGGCTTTGCGCACCGGGGCTGCCACGTGCGGGAATCAGGATGGAGACGGTGGGCCAGGGGGCGTGTTCCATGGCGATGCTGCGCGCGGGGCGACGCACGCGTACCCGCATGACGCGGACCCATTCGCGCAGCATATGCAGGCCGAGCAGGAGGGCGGTGAGCAACCACAGGGCGCGCAGGAGGGATTCGAGGTGATCGCGCAGCGTCGGGGCGGAGCTGGGGCGGCCGGTAGCGCTGGTGTTTGTGTCGCCGGAGAGCGTGGGCAGTTCGGCGGGTGGGATGGCCGGGCTGATGCGCAGCGGGGCATCGTCTTCAATCAGATCGAACTGGACCAGGGGCAGAGGGGCGTCCGGGTCTGTGGCGTGCAGCTGCGCATCCAGGCTCAGGCCCGCTTCGGCGCGTGACGCAGCGAAGCTCTGGCTGGATGCCAGAAGCATTGCAGCAGCGAGGCAGGTAACGCAGATGAGGCGGATAGGCGGAGTGGGCATGCTCGTTTTTGGTCTGTACGCCTGAGTCCCTGGCACCCGCTGTGTGTCTCCCCCGGGCAGGTGCCGCATGCGCCGATTCTAGCCCGGATTGCCCGCCTTGCGGCGGGCGTTGCGCGGCTACAACGCTTCCAGGTTGTCTATCAGCCGGGTATTGCCCAGACGGGCAGCGGCGAGGATCACCAGGGGCTCTTGTCCTGCAGGGGTTTGCAGATCCTCACGGCGGCGGATGGCAATGTAATCGGGCTGCCAGCCGTGGGTTTGCAGCTGCTGCATGGCAGCCTGTTCGATGCTCGGGTAATCGCGTTGGCCGGTGCTGATTTGTTCGGCGACGCCTTGCAGCGTGGCGTACAGGCGCGGCGCGGCAGCACGTTGCTCCGCGCTGAGGTAGCCGTTGCGTGAAGACAAGGCGAGGCCGTCGGTGGCACGCACGGTCTCGCAGCCGATGATCTCGATGGGCATATTCAGTTCGCGCACCATGTTGCGGATCACCATCAGCTGCTGGTAATCCTTCTTGCCGAAGAGGGCGACTTGTGGCTGGACGATGTTGAACAGCTTGGTGACGACGGTGGCGACACCGACAAGGTGACCGGGGCGCGTGGCGCCTTCGAGGATGCAGTCGTGGGCGGGGGCGGGTTGCACGAAATAGCTTTGCGGTTGCGGGTAGAGCTCGGCTTCGTCCGGCGCGAAGAGATGATCGACGCCGGCAGCTTCGAGTTGGGCACAGTCGGTCTGGAAGGTGCGCGGGTAGCGGTCGAAGTCTTCGTTCGGCCCGAACTGGATGCGATTCACGAAAATGCTGCTGACGACGGCATCGCCGTGGATGCGTGCGGCCTGCATCAGGCTGACGTGGCCGGCGTGCAGATTGCCCATGGTCGGGGCGAAGGCGACGCGACCAGCGCTGGCAAGGGCGGCGCGCAGGCTGGCGATGGTGGTATGGATCTGCATGAGCGGTTCGCTGAAGGCGGAAGGAGGGCACGAGCATGCCCGAAGCCTTGCATTCAGGCAATTGCGGCAGTTCAGGCGCGATTTTTGGATAGGCTGAAGAACCGCGCCGGGCGGCGTTGTACAGATGGTATGGTTGGAAAGGCCCGCCCGGAGCGGCTCTCCAGCCATGCTCTGCTGGGTGCTGCCCCGATGGGCAAAACGTGCGAAATTCCGGGCCTGTCGGGCACAAGGCGGGCTCATGAACGTGGCTTATCGGCTAAAACGCAGGAAGAAGCATGCTGTCTGGCGTCATGCGCCGGATACTGTGGTCGCCGGCAGTGGCAGGTCTGATGGAGTTTTGCATGGTCCGAATCCGCCGATTTCTGGAATCCAGTTCCGTACGTCATGCGCTGCAGGTGATGGCCGCGTATGTCGTGATCTCGATTCTGTGGATTGCCTTGTCGGATCGTGTGCTGGTGTGGCTGGTGAGCGATGCTGGCGTGCTGGCGCGTGCGCAGATCTGGAAGAGCTGGGTCTTTGTGCTGGCCACCGCAGTCGGGTTGTTCTGGGTTTTGTGGCGCAGCCGCCTGCGTGTGGAGCGGGTGCTGGATGGTTTGCGCATCAGTGAGCTGCGCTTCCGGTCCTTGTTTGAACGCATGCCGGCAATTGCGGTGCAGGGTTATTCCACCGAACGCCGGGTGATTTTCTGGAATCCGGCCAGCGAGCAATTGTATGGTTTTCCGGCGGCCAAGGCGCAAGGGGCTTTGCTGGAAGATCTGATCATCCCGCAGGAAATGCGTGAAGGTGTGAAGGCGGCGGTTTCGGGCTGGGTTGCCGGTGGGGAGGAGATACCACCCGGGGAGTTGAGTCTGATGCGCCGGGATGGTTCGCGCGTGCCGGTGTATTCCAGTCATGTAATGCTGGAAAACGCCCTGGGCGAAAAGGAGATGTACTGCGTTGACGTGGACCTGTCTGCGCTCAAACAGGCGGAAACCAAAGTGCGGCTGTCAGAAGCCGTCTTCAATGATTCGGCCGAAGGCATCATGGTGACGGATGCCGACAACCTGATTGTCTCGGTCAATGAGGCTTTCTGCGCGATTACTGGTTACAGGGCGGAGGAGTTGATTGGCAAGACGCCGAGCGTGCTCAGTTCGGGCCGTCACAACTACGCTTTCTACGCCAGCATGTGGCGCAACCTGCTGGAGGACGGGCGCTGGCATGGCGACATCCTGAACCGCAAGAAAAACGGGGATGTTTTTCCGGCCTGGCTGGCGATCAGTGCAGTGGAGGATGAGGTAGGCGATATTTCCCACTTCGTCGCGATCATGTCTGATTACTCGGAAAAACGCGCCTTCGAAGAGCAACTGGAATATGTGGCCAACCACGATGCGCTGACCAGTTTGCCCAATCGGGTACTGCTGCATGATCGTGCCGAGCGGGCGATTGCACGGGCCGCGCGCGATGCTTGCCGGGTGGCCCTGGTGCTGGTGGATCTGGATCATTTCAAGCTCGTCAATGATTCGCTGGGGCATGCCAACGGCGATCGGCTGTTGCTGGCGGTGGTGGAGCGTCTTCAGGCGTGCCTGGCTGAAACCGATACGTTTTTCCGTCAGGGCGGGGACGAGTTCATCCTGCTGATTCCCGAGGATGTGGCGACGGATCAACTCGCCGGCAAGCTTCAGCACCTGCTGACCGAACTGGCCCGGCCTTTCGATCTGGATGGGCGCCCCTTGATGGTGACGGCTTCGATGGGCGTGGCGCTGTGCCCCGACGATGCGGGCAATGTGGATGATCTGCTGCTCAAGGCGGAAACTGCGATGTATCACGCCAAGGATGCAGGACGGAATGCTTTCCGTTTCTTCGCCGAGCAGATGAACGCGGATACGCATGAACGTTTTGCCTTGCAGACGCGGCTGAGCGGTGCACTTGAGCGCAATGAGTTGTTGCTGCATTTCCAGCCGCAGGTGGATTTGCGTACGCGCCGGATTACCGGGGCGGAGGCCTTGGTGCGGTGGCAGGATAAGGAGTTGGGGCTGATTTCGCCGGCACGTTTCATCCCGATTGCGGAAGAGAGTGGCTTGATCATCCCGATCGGTGAATGGGTGCTGCGCGAAGCTTGCCGGCAGGTTCAGGCCTGGCGTCTGGCCGGATTGCCGGACATGTTGATCGCGGTAAATATGTCGGCCCTGCAGTTCCGGCGTGGCGATATTGTTGATACCGTTCGTCAAGCCTTGCAGGATACGAGTTTGCCGGCCTACTGCCTGGAGCTGGAATTGACGGAGTCGATTCTGGTTGGCGATGCAAATGCCATGCTCGAGACGCTGCGCCGCCTCAAATCACTCGGTGTGCAACTGGCCATTGATGATTTCGGTACCGGCTACTCCAGCCTGGCCTATCTGAAGCGATTTCCGATCGACAAGCTCAAGATCGATCAGTCCTTCGTGCGCGATGTGGTTGAGGATGCGGATGAGGCTGCCATCGTGCATACCATCATCCAGCTGGGCAAGAACCTGAAAATGACGACGGTGGCGGAGGGGGTCGAGACGGAAGCGCAACTGGCGTTCCTGCGTGTCGAAGGCTGTCGCGAGGCGCAGGGTTATCTGTTCAGCCGCCCGCTGCCGCCGGAGGAGTTTTATCGTTACTTCAAGGCGAGTGCGTCGGGAGTATTGCGCCAGCCGGTGGTGCCAAGCGTCGCGCCCGTTTAGCAGTTACGCCATGCCTTGCGGCAAGGCAAAAAAAGGGGCCAGCCAAAGCCAGCCCCTTTTGCGTACTGTCGGGCTTGTCTATTTTTGAGCGAGGAAGCGACTCTGCGGATAGTTCTGGCGCAGCACGCGCTCGGTGTCCTTGCTCAGGGTTTCAAGCTTGAGCGCCTGATAGCTCTGCAGCAGTAACGCCAAGGCTTCCTCGGTGGCGCTGGAGTTGCTGTATTTGACGATCACCACCTGAGCGCGGTTGGCTGCAGCGAGAGGGGCGCGGCGCTTCAGATAGTAGCGGGCGGCGTTCAGCTCGTGGGTGGCCAGCGCCTCAAGCAGGGTTTGCATGTGGGCGCGGGCGTCTTCCTGATAGCGACTGTCCGGGAAGCGCGTCACGACCTGCTTGAAGGTTTCGAAGGCCCTGCTCATGGCCGTGGCGTCGCGATCAGATAGCGGCTGTTGCGGCAGGAAGTTGAACCATTCATCAACTTTGGTGTTTTCGTAGGCCAGCCCTTTCAGGTAGTAGGCGTAGTCAACATTAGGATGACTCGGGTACAGGCGGATGAAGCGATCACAGTCGGCAATCGTAGCTTCGGTCTCATGCAGGCGATAATGCGCATAGGCCGTGTCGAGTTGCGCCTGTTGGGCATGCTTGCCATACGGGAAGCGGGCTTCAAGCTGTTCGTAAGTGGCAATCGCGGATTCATAGGAACCTGCATCAAGCAGTTCCTTGGCTTCGGCATAGGCACTTTGTGGATCTTTGGCTGTGGATCCGGGCTTGGGCGGTGTATAACCGCAGGCCGCGAGAAAGCACAGAGCGAAAATAACCGGGACACTACGCAAGGTGAACATGAACATTCCAGCACCATCCGAAAACAATGACGACGATTATAGCGGAAGCCCTGCTGCTGACCGCCGCATTCTCACCATCCCCGGCGAAATGGCTGGTCAGCGCCTGGATTTGGCGCTCGCTGCCCTGATTCCTGAGTACTCGCGCAGCCGCCTGCAAGCCTGGGTGCGGGCGGAACTGGTGCAGCTGGATGGCCGCATCCGCAATGATCCGAAAAGCCGGGTGCATGGTGGTGAACGTCTGCAGGTCGATGTTGAGCCTGATCCGGCCCGGCTTGAGGATGCGCCCGAGGACATTCCATTGGAGGTGATCTTTGAGGATGAGCATATTCTGGTGCTGAACAAGCAAGCCGGGCTGGTGGTGCATCCGGGCAGTGGCAACTGGTCGGGCACGCTGCTGAATGGTTTACTGGCGCATGCGCCGCATCTGGCGGAGTTGCCGCGCGCCGGGATCGTGCATCGTCTAGACAAGGATACTTCGGGTCTGATGGTGGTGGCCAAGACGCTGCAGGCGCAGACCGATCTGGTGCGCCAGTTGCAGGCGCGTACGGTCAAACGCCATTACGCCGCGGTGGTGATGGGGTTTCCGCCGGCGTCGGGCGTTCTGGATCAGTCGATTGATCGGCATCCGACCCAGCGCACCAAAATGACGGTGATGAGTAATGGACGCGAGGCGCGGACGCACTTCAGTTTGATCGAGCGTTTGCAGGGCGCGAGCTGGGTCGAGTGCGTGCTTGACACCGGCCGCACCCACCAGATCCGTGTGCATATGGCGCATGCCGGTTACCCATTGGTGGGCGATCCGGTGTATGGCGGGCGCAAAACCCTGCCGCCGCCAGCAGGCCTGTTTGCGCGCCAGGCGCTGCATGCTTTCCAGCTTGGCTTGAGGCATCCGGATTCGCGCAAAGAACTGCTCTGGAAGATTCCGCTGGCAGAAGATCTCGAGCAGCTCATTATCGATTTGCGTTGAGCAGAAGGGTGCTTCAGGGCGTCTGTCTGTACAGCCGCTACAGGCCTTGCTCTACAGCACTGCATGCTGGAGATGCCCGGCGGAGGCGGCTCTTCAGGTAGGTGTCTGGACGGGGTAAAATCAATGCAATCCGGCTGGTCGACAGCTTCCGGGATCTTGCCTCTATGTCCATAGGGGTAGCGGCTTGACTGTATTTTTGTGCGGGGCAACAATGACGCCGAGTCTGAATTGTGTGGTCAGTCCTTGCTTGGCCGCCAGTCCGGCGGACCCCACCACCTGAGTGGGGCGTGCCGGCATCACTAACCTCCCGGGAGATCTGTTGAATGTTAACACCTGAACAATCGCAGGCAGCAGTAGAGAGTTTGATGCGTGCCAGCCAGAATTTCATGCAAGGCTTTTTGGGGCATATTTCGCAAGCGCAGGCTAAGGCTCCCCAAGGTTTTGCGCCGATGGTCAGCATGCCGCCGATGCCGGGGTTGGATAACGAAAAAATGGCGCAGCTGCACCGGGAACACGCGGAGTCGCACGCGAAACTGTGGAGTGCGCTGACTCAGCGCAAACCGGGTGATGAGGCCGAGCCGATCATTGCTCCGCCCGCAGGGGATCGCCGCTTTACGGCACCTGAGTGGGAGGCGAGCCCGGTGCACGATTACATGCGTCAGGCTTATCTGATCAACGCCCGTTTCCTTAGTGCTGTTGCCGAAGAGCTGCCAATCTCTGATCGCGCCGCCAAGAGTCGCGCTCAGTTCATGATGCGTCAGTGTATTGACGCGCTGGCTCCGTCTAACTTTGCCGCGACCAATCCTGAGGTTGTACAGAAAGCCTTGGCCACCAAGGGCGAAAGCCTGACTCAGGGCTTGATGAATCTGATCGGTGATGTGGAAAAAGGCCGTATTTCGATGACGGATGACTCCGCATTCGAAGTGGGCGGTAATCTTGCGACAACGCAAGGCAGTGTGGTTTTCGAGAACCGGGTCATGCAGCTGATCCAGTATTCGCCGCTGACCGAGAAGGTGTGCAAACGTCCCTTGTTGATCGTGCCCCCTTGCATCAACAAGTTCTACATCCTTGATCTGCAGCCGGAGAACTCCTTTGTGCGTTATGCCGTCGAGCAGGGTCTGACGGTTTTCCTGGTGTCCTGGTGCAACCCGAAGGCCGAACACGGCGATCTGACCTGGGATGATTATCTGGGTGACGGCGTGCTGCAGGCGCTGGACGTCGTGCGCAGCATCACCAAGCAGGACAAGCCGAATGTGCTGGGCTTCTGTATTGGCGGAACTTTGCTCGCATCGGCGCTGGCCGTGGCTTACGCGCGTGGTGAAGATCCTGTGGAGAGCGCCACCTTCCTGACGGCGCTGCTGGACTTCTCCGAGACCGGCGATATTTCCTGTTTCGTTGATGAAGCGGCGGTGGCGTCGAAAGAGGCTTCGATCGGCAAGGGCGGATTGATGCCCGGACGCGAGTTGTCGCAGATGTTCTCAAGCCTGCGCCCGAATGACCTGATCTGGAATTATGTTGTTGATAATTACCTGAAGGGCAACAAGCCGCCGGTGTTTGATCTGCTCTACTGGAACTCGGACAGCACCAACATGCCGGGCCCGTTCGCTGGTTATTACCTGCGCAACATGTATCTGGAAAACAATCTGCGCGTGCCGGGCAAGCTCAACATGCTCGGTGAGTCGGTTGATCTGGGCAAGGTGAGTTGCCCGACATACTTCGTGGCTGCGCGTGAAGACCATATCGTGCCTTGGCGTACCTCTTTTCTGGGCCGTCGCTTGATCAATGGCGAATCGACCTTTGTGCTGGGTGCCAGTGGTCACATTGCCGGCGTCGTGAATCCCGCATCGAAGAACAAGCGCAGTTACTGGACCAACGCCTCACCCAGCACCACGTCGGATGAATGGTTGGAAAGCGCGGTCGAGCACAAGGGCAGCTGGTGGCCGAACTGGATCGACTGGCTCAAGGCGCGCAGTGGCGACGCCATCGCCGCGCGCAGCAAGTTGGGTTCGCGCGATTACAAGGTGAGCGAACCCGCACCGGGTCGCTATGTAAAAGAACGGGTTTGAGCTTTTTAAAAAGGTGGCGCCGATTCCCGGAGGCGCCGCTTGTTTTTCATAATCCGGGAGTTTCCCGATAAAGGAGGACTTAATGAGTCATGTGGCACTGATTACCGGTGGTATGGGCGGGCTGGGCGAAGCAATCTGTATCAAGATGGCAGCACTGGGCTACAAGGTTGTAACGACGTATTCGCCGTCGAATACGTCTGCGCAGGAGTGGCTGACCAAGATGCATCATCTGGGTTATGGCTTTATCGGCGTTCCCTGTGATGTGACGGATTACGACGCCTGTAAAGCCTGTGTGGCACAGGTTGAAAAGGATGTTGGCCCGGTTGATGTGCTGGTGAATAACGCGGGCATCACGCGCGACATTACCTTCAAAAAAATGACAAAGTCAGATTGGGATTCTGTACTGCATACCAATCTGGATTCCGTGTTCAACATGACCAAACAGGTTATGGACGGGATGACGGCCCGTAAGTGGGGGCGCGTGATCAATGTGTCGTCGGTGAATGGTCAGAAGGGTGCGTTTGGTCAGACCAACTACTCGGCGGCCAAGGCCGGTATGCATGGTTTTACCAAGGCCTTGGCTCTGGAAGTGGCCAAGCATGGTGTGACGGTGAATACCATTTCTCCGGGTTACATCGGCACCAAGATGGTGACCGCCATCCCCAACGAAATTCTTGAATCAAAGATCCTGCCGCAGATTCCGGTGGCTCGCTTGGGCAAGCCGGAAGAAATCGCCGGCTTGGTGGCGTATCTCGCGTCGGACGAGGCTGCATTCCTGACCGGCGCGAATATCTCGATTAACGGGGGGCAACACATGTACTGATGGTGTGCCTGCATGCCCTCGTAGGGACATGTGGCACAAAGCGCCGGCCTTGCCTCCCCCGTGAGGCCGGCAGATAAAGTTGCTCAAAAAGAGGTGCTGAAAATGGCTAAGAACGTGGCTCTGGTAACGGGTGGCATGGGTGGTCTGGGTACTGCAATCTGCAAATCCCTGGCGGCAGACGGCTGGAAGGTTGTCGCTAATTGTTTGCCGGATTTTCCTCCGGCTGCAGAGTGGCTGGCCAAGACCAAGGCAGATGGATACGATTTTTTCATGGCTGAAGCGGACGTCACTGATTTTGATCAGTGTGCTGCGATGGTCAAGAAAATCGAAGCTGAAATCGGCCAGATTGATGTGTTGATCAACAACGCCGGGATTACCCGTGACGCCATGTTCCGCAAGATGGGCAAGGATCAGTGGGATGCGGTGATGTCGACCAACCTCGATTCCGTGTTCAACGTGACTCACCCGATCCTGCCTTTGATGGCCGAGCGTGGCTTTGGCCGTGTGATCAACATCTCTTCGGTGAATGGCGTGAAGGGCCAGTTTGGCCAAGCCAACTATTCGGCTGCCAAGGCCGGCATCTTGGGCATTACCAAGGCGCTGGCGCAGGAAGTTGCCAAAAAAGGCGTCACTGTGAATGCCATCGCTCCGGGCTACGTGGGCACCGAGATGGTCATGGCCATCAAGGAAGAAGTTCGCGATGCCATTGTGGCAACAGTGCCAGTCGGGCGCTTCGGTAAGCCCGAAGAAATCGGCGATCTGTGTGCGTATCTGGCTTCAGACAAGGCCGGCTATATCACCGGCGCAACAATCAATATCAATGGTGGTCTACACATGGGCTAAGCTGCCCACGTGAGCCAGAAGCAGCCCTGCTAACTCATGAAACATCCGGGTTAATGTAGGGCTGTCTTTTTGCGCACTGCTATAATCTGCCTAACTAAATAAAGTAGCAACAGCCCAAACCATAACTATCAGGGACATCCAACATGGCTGAAAAGACCCGACTGATCAAAAAGTATCCGAACCGTCGTTTGTACGACACGGCATCAAGCTGTTACATCACGCTGGCCGACGTACGCGACCTGGTTCTCGGACAGGAAGTCTTTCAGGTGGTGGATGCCAAGTCTGGTGAAGACATCAGCCGCAATATTTTGCTGCAGATCATTCTTGAAGAGGAGAGTGGTGGCGCCCCGATGTTCAGCAGTGATTTGCTGGCTCAGATGATTCGTTTCTATGGCAATGCCATGCAAGGTTTCATGGGCCGTTATCTGGAAAACAACATCAAGTCTTTCAGTGAAATGCAGACCAAACTGCAGGATCAAACCAAAACCCTCTACGGCGAAAACAGCCCGATGAGCAAAGATATGTGGACCCAGTTCCTGAATTTCCAGGGGCCGGCAATGCAAGGCATGATGGGCACCTACATGGAGCAGAGCAAAACCATGTTTGCCCAGATGCAGGAACAGATCAACAGCCAGACTCGCGGCCTGTTCACGACTTTCCCGTTCCCGGGCACTGATCCGGAAAAAAAATAAACACCCTGCTTATAAGGTTTTATCCCTGAGCCTGCGGTTTTAGCCGTGGGCTCGTGACGTTTACAAGAGGTTCGTTTTGAGCACTAAAAAACAAGCACCCCGCGTGGGCTTCGTCAGTCTTGGCTGTCCCAAGGCCGCATCCGACGCCGAAAGCATCCTGACCCGCCTGCGCGCAGAGGGCTACGAAGTGGCCCCGAACTACGAAGGCGCCGATCTGGTGGTCGTGAATACCTGTGGCTTCATTGATGCGGCGGTTGAAGAGTCGCTCGACGCAATTGGCGAAGCACTTGCCGAGAACGGCAAGGTCATCGTGACAGGCTGTCTGGGCGCAAAGAAAGACAGTGCCGGCCGCGGTATCGTCGAGCAGGTTCATCCCAAGGTGCTTGCCGTGACCGGCCCGCATGCGACCGAAGAGGTGATGGCTGCGGTGCATCAGTACTTGCCGAAGCTGCACGACCCGTTTGCGGATCTGGTACCACCGCAGGGTGTGCGCCTGACGCCGGATCACTATGCGTACCTGAAAATTTCAGAGGGTTGTAACCATCGCTGCAGCTTTTGCATCATTCCGTCCTTGCGCGGAGATCTGCTGTCACGGCCGATTCACGAGGTGCTGCGCGAAGCGGAAACGCTGGTGAAGTCTGGCGTGAACGAGTTGCTGGTAATTTCGCAGGACACCAGTGCTTATGGTGTGGATGTGAAATATCGCACGGGTTTCTCTAACGGCCGTCCGGTCAAGACCAAGCTTTATGACCTGTGCAAGGAGTTGGGCGAGCTGGATGTGTGGGTGCGCCTGCATTACGTGTATCCCTATCCGAGTGTCGATGACATCATCCCGCTGATGGCCGAGGGCAAGATCCTGCCGTATCTGGATGTGCCGTTTCAGCACGCCAATCCGCGCATCCTCAAGGCCATGAAGCGTCCTGCGAGTGCCGAAAACAACCTTGAGCGAATTCGTCGCTGGCGTGAGATCTGCCCGGACATCACCATCCGCAGTACCTTCATTGCCGGCTTTCCCGGTGAGACCGAGCAGGAATTTGAAGAGTTGCTGGAGTTTCTGGGCGAGGCCCAGCTGGATCGCGTGGGCTGCTTTGCCTATTCGCCGGTTGAGGGGGCGACCGCCAATGCCTTGCCGGGCGCCTTGCCGGATGAGGTGCGTGAAGAGCGCAAGCGCCGTCTGATGGAGTTTCAGGAAGATATCTCCACCCAGCGTCTGGAGGCCAAAATCGGTCGCGAAATCGTCGTGCTGGTGGACGATATCGATGAGGACGAAGGAGCGATCTGCCGTTCGGAAGGCGATGCGCCGGAGATTGACGGACTGGTGATTGTGCCGGAAGGACGCGACATGGAAATCGGCAAGTTCTATCAGGTTCGCGTGACCGATTGCGATGTGCATGATCTGTATGCCGAACCGATCTGGGCTGCCGAAGAGTAAGCGAATGTCACAAGCTCTGATGGTGGCGCTGAGCGATATTGTCGGCTCTGCCAATGTTCTTTCGGAGGCGGCTGATTGCGCTGCGTATGAAGAGGATTGGCGCGGGCGTTACAAGGGGCGCGCCTTGTGCGTGGTGCGCCCGGCAAATACGGCTGAAGTCGCCGCAGTGGTCAAGGCGTGTGTCGCAGCAGGCGTGGCGATGGTGCCGCAGGGCGGGAATACCGGTTTGGTCGGCGGTGGAGTGCCGCGTGAGGGTGGTGGTGAAGTTGTCATATCTTTGGCGCGCCTCAATCGTGTGCGAGCCATTGATCCAGTGAACAACACTGTCACGGTTGAGGCAGGTTGTACGCTAGCGGCTGTGCAAATGGCTGCGGCGGAGCAGGGGCGCTTGTTCCCGCTTTCGTTGGCCTCTGAGGGAACCTGCCAGATCGGCGGCAACCTCGCCAGTAATGCGGGCGGGGTGCAGGTGCTGCGTTACGGTAATGCCCGTGAGCTGACTCTGGGGCTGGAAGTGGTTTTGCCCGACGGTGAAATCTGGAATGGCTTGCGAGGCTTGCGCAAAGACAACACCGGCTACGATCTAAAGCAGCTGTTTATCGGTTCCGAGGGCACGCTCGGAATCATTACCGCTGCGGTGCTCAAGCTTCATTCTCCGCAGGCATCGCGTGCCCTCGCGTGGGTGGCGTTGCCGGATGCACAGTCCGCAATTGCCCTGCTGGACTCTTTGCGTCAGCGCTTGGGTGAGCGGATTTCAGCGTTTGAAATCGTGTGTTCGGTGGCGCATGAGTTGGTGTTGCAGCACTTTCCTGATGCGAAGCGGCCTTTGGCAGAGATCTCCCCTTGGTACGCCTTGATCGAGTTGAGTGACAGCGACGCCAGTGCTGAGTTGAATGTGCCAATGGAGCTTGTGTTGGGCGATGCCTTTGCGCAGGGTTGGGTGACGGACGCTACATTAGCCAGTAGTGAGGCTCAGGCTCAGGCTTTGTGGATGCTGCGGGAAAACATCTCCGAGGCGCAAAAAAAAGAGGGCCTCAGTATCAAGCACGACGTCTCCGTGCCTGTGAGCCGGATTCCCGAATTTCTGCAGCGTGCGGGCGCTGCCTTGAGCGTGCAGTTTCCGGGAGTGCGGATCGTCGCTTTTGGTCATGCGGGTGACGGCAATCTGCATTACAACCCGTCAATGCCTGATGTCGAAGCCAATTCAGACTTTATTGCACGCACGCCGGAGGTCAATCGGCTGGTGCACGACATCGTTGCCGCGTTGGACGGTTCCATTTCGGCAGAGCATGGACTGGGGCAGCTTAAGCGCGAAGAGATCAAACGTTACAAATCAGCTCTCGAGATCGCAATGATGAGCCGCATCAAGCATGCTTTTGATCCTGCGGGCTTGATGAATCCCGGTAAGCTGATTGGCTGAAAGTGCCGCCCAGCATCAAAAAAATGTGTTTTCTGGCTTGACGAATCGAAGGTCGACGTCTATAGTTCGGTTTCTTCGCCGGACGGGGGTATAGCTCAGCTGGGAGAGCGCTTGCATGGCATGCAAGAGGTCATCGGTTCGATCCCGTTTACCTCCACCATTCAAGGCGAAGAGTGCAGTAAATGTTTCATCAGGTCCCCATCGTCTAGAGGCCTAGGACATTACCCTTTCACGGTAAGTACCGGGGTTCGAATCCCCGTGGGGACGCCAGATTCGATGCTTTGTGAGTGACTTCACAAAGTGGCAGTGCAAAGATTTGAGCCTTTGGCTTGGATCATGGAGTGGTAGTTCAGTTGGTTAGAATACCGGCCTGTCACGCCGGGGGTCGCGGGTTCGAGTCCCGTCCACTCCGCCAAAAAACGCAAAAGCCGCCTTCGGGCGGCTTTTGTTTCCGGGTGAAATACCGGTCAGGTCCCCATCGTCTAGAGGCCTAGGACATTACCCTTTCACGGTAAGTACCGGGGTTCGAATCCCCGTGGGGACGCCAGGTTCGATGCTTTGTGAGTGACTTCACAAAGTGGCTGTGCAAAGATCCAAGCCTTTGGCTCGGATCATGGAGTGGTAGTTCAGTTGGTTAGAATACCGGCCTGTCACGCCGGGGGTCGCGGGTTCGAGTCCCGTCCACTCCGCCAATAAATACAAAGCCCTCCGTTTCGAGGGCTTTGTCGTTTCTGATTGTCGCGAAGCGACGGAACGGGACGAAGAACCCTAAGGGTTTGCTCGGCGGGCATTGCCCGACGGACGCCGCTTGCGGCGGTTCTGAGCGACATGAAGGATGGCGGATCGCCACAAGCGATACGATACAAGCCCGTCCACTCCGTCAAATTCAAAAGCCGCCTTCGGGCGGCTTTTGTCTTTTCTGCTCGCCGGAAACCTGTAAGTCCCGCCTGAAAGGGTGTCTTTTCCATGAATTGATGCCTTTACTGCGCGCGTAGTCTCCAGTCAGGCGCATTCCGCGCCGTTAAAGCTCTCGGGTACAGCCACGTATTGGTGGTTGAGCATGAGTTGATTCGGGGCGAAGCATGGGAAAACCGCAAAAATATCGTCTGGGCGAATTGCTGGTGCAGCAGGGGTTGATTACTCCCGTGCAGCTGGATTCCGCGCTTGCGCAGCAGAAGGAGAGTGGGCGCAAGCTGGGCCGCGTGCTCGCCGACAGCGGAATCGTGACGGAGGAAGGTATCTCCAACGCGATTGCCAAGCAGCTTGGCATTCCCTTCTATGACTTGCTTGAGAAGGATGTTGATCCAGCCATCGTCAATCTCTTGCCTGAGACCATGGCGCGGCGCTTTCGCGCTATTGTGCTGGCCGATCAGGGCAAGAGCTATCTGCTTGGGATGGCAGATCCCTCGGATATTTTCGGGTACGACGAAATTGCTCGTACCCTTAAGAAAGATATTGCGCTGGCAGTGGTTACCGAGGGGCAGTTGCTCTCTGCCATAGACCGTCTGTATCGCCGTACCCAGGAAATCAGCGGCCTGGCCCATGAGTTGCAGCAGGATCTGGGCAACGCCTATGTCGATTTTGGCGGGCAGGGGCTGGATACCGGAGGTGAAGATTCCCCTGTAGTCAAACTGCTGCAATCCATTTTCGAGGATGCCTATCAGGTCAAGGCTTCGGATATTCACATCGAGCCGCAGGAGTTACGACTGCAGATCCGCTTTCGCATTGATGGCGAGATGCACTTGCAGACCGAGGTGGATAGCCGCATCAGCCCCGCGTTGGTGTTGCGTCTCAAGCTGATGAGTGGGTTGGATATTTCCGAGAAACGTCTGCCGCAGGATGGGCGTTTCAACGTCAAGATCAAGTTGCAGAGCGTCGACATCCGTCTGTCGACCATGCCCACGCAGTACGGCGAATCAGTGGTGATGCGCTTGTTGGCGCAGAACAGTGGTTTGCTCGATCTGAATCGCATCGGTATGCCTGCTCCCATGCTGGAGCAATACCGGCGCATGATCCGCCACTCTTTCGGCATGATTCTGGTGACCGGCCCTACCGGCAGCGGCAAGACCACGACCCTGTATGCCTCGCTGGCCGCGCTGAACGCGCCGAACACCAAGATCATCACCATCGAAGATCCGGTCGAGTACCGCCTGCCCGGGATCAGTCAGGTGCAGGTCAATGACAAGATTGATTTGACGTTTTCGCGGGTGCTGCGCTCCACCTTGCGGCACGATCCGGACATCGTACTGGTCGGTGAAATGATTGATCAGGACACCGCCCAGATCGGCGTGCGCGCGGCCATGACCGGCCACTTGCTGCTCTCTACGCTGCACACCAACGATGCCGCCAGCACCCCGGCGCGCTTGCTGGATATGGGCGTGCCGCAATACCTGTTGTCGACGACTTTGCTGGGTATCGTGGCGCAGCGGCTGGTGCGGGTCATTTGCCCGGCCTGCAAGTGCGCCTATACGCCAGAGCCGATTGAAACCGTGTGGCTGCGCCAGGAGCTGGGCGAGGCGGCGGGCACTGCTGCGTTGTCGCATGGGCGCGGCTGTTCGCAATGCAATATGTCCGGTTATGCGGGGCGCGAGGCGGTGTATGAGCTGCTCGAAATGACACCCGTGCTGGCGGATGCGCTGAACAAGGGGAATGCCGAATTTTCGCGCGCGGCACGTCTGCAGCTGGCCGGCAAGACCATGCGCTCGCATGCCGTAGCACGTGTCCTGGCAGGAGATACGACGGTGGCCGAAGCCATGCGTGTCTCCGCGCAGATTGACGAATAGAGGCCGCGCAGATGCCCAGCTACGCTTATAAAGGACGCGACGCACAGGCTCTGCTGGTGCAGGGCGTGATCGATGCGCCCGACAGTCCTGCCGCGGCTGATCTGCTGATCAGCCGGGGGATTACACCGGTAGATATCGCTGAAGACGCGCCCGCAGCGCCGCTCTTCGCAGGTTTCGGGGTGCGCAGGAAACCCATCACGACCGAAGACATCATGTTTTTCAGCCGCCAGATGCACACCCTGATCAAGGCTGGCGTTCCGATGCTGCAGGCATTGGGCGGTCTGCGCGATTCGGCTACGCACCTAGCGTTTGGCGAGATGCTCGGGCAGTTGCGCGAAAGTCTCGACAGCGGCCGCGAGCTTTCGATTGCCATGAAGGATACCGGTGCTTTCAGCCCCTTCTATCTGAGCATGGTGCGGGTCGGCGAGATGACCGGCCGGCTCGATGTGATCTTCCTGACCTTGTTTGATCACCTGAATTTCGAGAAGGAGATGCGCGCCAAGATCAAGGCCGCGCTGCGGTATCCGATGTTCGTGGTGATCGCCTTGTCGGGCGCGCTGCTGGTGATCAACTGGCTGGTGATCCCGTCCTTTGCCAAGGTGTTCAAATCCTTCAACGCCCAGCTACCGTTGATGACCCGCATTTTGTTGGGCGTTTCCGATTTTTTCGTTAATTACTGGTACGTCTTGATCGCGGTAGTGCTGGGCGTTATTTTCGGGGTGCGTGCTTTTGTCGCCAGCCCCGGCGGGCGCTTGCTGTGGGACCGCTGGAAGCTGAGCCTGCCGATTGTTGGCGATACCGTGCGTAAGGCCACCTTGGCGCGCTTTGCACGCAGTTTTGCGCTGTCCTTCAAAAGTGGGCTGCCGGTGATTCCCACCTTCGGCGTGGTCGCCGACGTCATCGACAACGCCTACATCGCCGCCAAGCTGGTACAGATGCGCATCGGTGTGGAGCGTGGCGAAAGCATTTTGCGCACGGCGGCATCGGCACGCATCTTCACGCCGGTGGTCTTGCAGATGATCGCCGTGGGCGAGGAGTCCGGCTCCATTGATGATCTGCTGATGGAAATTGCAGAAATGTACGAGCGCGAGGTGGAGTACGAAATTGACAACCTGTCCGCGCGCATCGAACCGATTCTGGTGGTGTGTCTGGGGGCGATGGTGTTGGTGCTCGCCCTGGGGATTTTCATGCCGATCTGGGATCTGAGCTCCGCTATGAGTGGCAGGCGGTGACATGCGCAAAGGCATTTCGGGGCTTCCTCTGTACGAAGTCGCGCTGCTGATCGTGCTGGCCGGCTGCATTCTGGGGATGCTCGGCTGGCGCACGGTTTACCTGCTGGAACAGGCCGAGCGCACCGCCGTCAATACTGTGATTACCAACCTGCGTAGCATGCTGCGGCTCGAAAAAGCCCGCCGCATCATTGCTGGCGAAAGCTTGTCGAGCTTGGCCAATACCAATCCCGTCGCTTTGCTGCAGAGCCCGCCGGTCGGCTATTGCGAAAATATTTCTTCAGAGGGCTCAAGAAAACCACCCGAATGTCCGTGGTTTTACATGGACGAGGAGCATGTCTTGTACTACGCGCCGCAGCGGCACGCCCACCTTCAAGTGGAGGCCGGTCCGCACGTAGTGTTGCTCGGGTGGCAGTTGGTGGCCAACCCGGTGGCGGGCAAGGATGTTGAGTTGCTGTCGATCAAGCCTTACCAGTGGTTTTAATTTGAACGTTGTTTTCCCTAGGAGTGAGTCATGAAAAAGCAAAGCGGTTTTACCTTGATTGAATTGGTGGTCGTGATGGTCATCCTCGGCATTCTGGCCGCCGTGGCTTTGCCCAAATTTGTCGACCTGTCGGGCGATGCACGTGAAGCCTCGTTGAAAGGCGCTTTGGGAGCGGTTAATTCCGCCATGGCGATTACCCACGGAGCAGCGCTGGTCAAGGGTGCTACGGGTGCTACTGCCACTGTGTCAGCTGAAGGCACAAATATCGACATGGTTTACGGCTATCCGGCCGCCACGGCTACCGGGATTCAGGTCGCAGCGGGCATCAGCACTAATGACTACACGGTGACCCCGGGTACTGGCTCGATCACGGTTGACGTGATCGGGGCGCCTACTCCGGCCAACTGCCGTATTACTTATACCGAAGCAACCAGTGCAACGGTCGCTGCGACGGCGACGGCGGTTACCACGGGTTGTTGATCCGCAGGGCGCGCCAGCGCCCTTTTTTTGACGGATGCCGGTCTGATGCGGTTGAGCTTTGGCGCGCAGGCCCTCGCCCGTAGCCCGGAAGGCAGCGCAGCGAAGACCGGCGCTTTTTCGGCGCAAGGGCATCGTTCCGGGGGCCACTTTGCTGATCCAGGCTGCCAACTTTATATGACTCGCCGGGCCAGCCTGATAGCCTGAGCTGCGCCCGCGTCAGTGCTTATAGTGTGCCGGCTCAATGCGAATGCCTGTGCCGCTGGCCGAAATACCGAATTGCAAACCGGGAGACATTGTGCGCAGTAGTTCCGGATTCACCCTTCCTGAACTCGTGATCACCCTCGTCGTCATCGGGATCATGGCGGCAGTGGTGGTGCCGCGCTTTGTCAGTCAATCCGAATTCGATGTCTTCGGCGTCACCGAGCAAACTCGTTCAGCCTTGCGTTTTGCGCAGAAGTCTGCGGTCGCCAAACGTCGTAATGTTTGCGTGACGATTGATGGCAACAGTTTGGCCCTGACGTTTGGCAGCAGCTTTGACGCTAGTTGCATCGGCCTGACGTGCACGGCCAATCCGGACAACTGCCTGAAAAATCCTGGTTCCGGTCAACCTTACGTTTTGCCCGCGACAGCAGGCATTAGTCTTACCTCAGCCAATTTCAGTTTCGATGCACTGGGCAAGCCCGGCGGTGAGCAAACCCTGAGTGTCAGCGGCGGAACTAACGCGCAGACCATTACGGTCGAGGCGGAGACCGGCTATGTGCACTGAGCCGCGATATCTGCCGCAAGACGTCGCCGGTTTTTGCAGGAGCGGCCAGAGGCCGCTCCTGCAAAAAACAAGCCGTCAGCACGGTCTGACTCTCATCGAGCTGGTTGTGTTCATGGTCGTTATCTCCATCGGGCTGGCCGGCATTCTGGGGGCGCTTAATCTCACCACGCGAAATAGCGCTAACCCCATGTTGCTCAAGCAGCAACTGGCGATTGCTGAATCCCTGCTGGAGGAAATCGAGAGCAAACCTTTCACTTGGTGCGATCCGGATGATGCCAATGTCACTATGGCGAGTGGCGCGTTTGTTGGCGCTGGAGGTTGTGCCGCGACTACACAGCTGCTGTCGCTGTCGCCTACGGCCGGCGAGAGCCGCGATAGCCAGACCGTTCCTTTCGATAACGTGGCCGATTTCGGCGGGCTCAACATGAATGCCGGCATCCTGAATCCGTCGAGCGGTGCGGTGATCAGTGGCTTGGGCAGCTATACGGCAACGGTAACGCTGACGCCGGTTGGCGACATTGCCCCGACCAATGTGGGGGCGGCAGATGCGGTCTTGAAAATCGACGTGAAAGTCAGCATGACTGGGCAGGCCGATCTCACGCTGACGGGTTACAGGTACCGCTATGCGCCCAATGTGCCTTGATCCATTTCTGAATCTCTGCCTGAAGAGCCGCGCTGCGCGGGCGTCTACAGCATGCAGGCTGAAGACGTCCGCTGGGTGGGGGGCTACAGGCACTATCCTGAAGAAGTCCGTCCGGTGCGGTTCTTCAGGCTTTACCCTGATCGAGATGATTGTGGTGATGACCGTTACCGGCATCCTTGTTTCGGTGGTTGCGCTTTTCATTCGTCGGCCGATGGAAGGTCTGGTCGACGCCACGCGCCGCGCCGCTCTGGCCGATACGGCTGATACGGCCGCCCGTCGCATGCGTCGTGACATCCAGCGCGCCTTGCCCAACAGCGTGCGGGTTCTGCAGTCTGGCGCCACCTGGTATATCGAATTTCTGCCGGTGCTGGCGGCCGGTCGTTATTGCGAGTCGGTAGATTGCGGCGCTGCGCCGCTGGATTTCTCCAGCACCACCGCCAGTTTCAGTTTTGCGGGCCCTGCGCCCGTACTCAGCCCGATTCCGGCTGGCAGCGAAGTGGCGATCAACAACTTGGGCTTCATCGACTTGGGTGTTATCGACCCAAGCTTCAAGCAGTCGGATGCATACACGGGCGACAATACCGCTACGCTCTCGGCGATTGGTGCCAGCACGATCACATTGGGCGGCGCCAAGCTGTTTCCTCAGTCCTCGCCGGGCAAGCGTTTCTTCATCATCGGCAGTCCGGTCAGCTACGCCTGCACGACGGGTGGCAACCTGACCCGGATTTCCGGCTATGCCAAGCAGGCCAGCCAACCAAGCCCCGCGTCGGTTGGCAGTCCCATCCTCGCTAGCAACGTGGCGGCCTGCAGCATCGATTACGTGCAGAGCGCCATCGACCAGTACGGTCTGCTCTATCTCACCTTGCAAATCGCCCAGAGCGGCGAAAGTGTGACCTTGACCCATGCGATCCAGATCAATAACACGCCTTGATGGAAAGCCTCTAGGGGGGGGCTTCTGCAGTCAGTGTGTCTGTAGAGGCAGGCTGCGCGCGGCTATGCGGGCAGGGGGTCTGAGCAAGCCTGCCCAGAGCGGCTTCGTCCTCGCCAGCGCAATTTTCCTGCTGGTCATCATGGCCGCGCTGGCCGCTTTCATCGTTCAGGTTAGCGTCGCCAGCCAGACCGCCAGCGCGCAGGACGTGCAGGGAGCCAGAGCCTTGCAGGCGGCGCGGCTGGGTATCGAGGCCGGCCTGTATGCCGTCCAGGTGGACGGCGACTGCCCAGGCGCCACGCTGAGCAACGTTTCCGGCTTGAATGGCTTCACGGTTACCTGGACATGTACCCCTTATGCTTTCACGGAATCTGCCGTTATTAGAACGATCTGGCAGATCACTTCGACTGCCTGCACGACGAATGGCACTTCCTGTCCCTCAGCCACTGCAGCCGAGTTGCAGAGCGCCGATTACACCGAACGCCAACTGGTGGTGGTGACCGAAAAATGAAGTGTATTCAACGCCTGCTGTTGGGATGCCTGCTGAGCTTCGTGCTTGGCGGTGCGCCTGCGTGGGCGGTAATCACTGTGTCGGTCGGCACGGCCGAGAGTTTGAGTGATAACGGCAGCACGACCCCATCGCCACCGGCAGGCGCAGTCATTGGGGATGTGTTGATTGCGCAGATCGTGACCAAGGCCGCGGCAACGATTACTGCGCCGGCCGGCTGGACGCAGGTTACGAGTGCCAGTGCCAGTCAGAATGGCATCCAGCAGCGGATTTATTACCTGACCCTGACGGCGGCGCCTGCCGCCAGTTATGCCTGGACAATTGCCGGCAATAACGGCAATCGTACGGCGGCGGTGATTTATGCAGCAAAAGGTGCCGAAGCTGCTGATTGTGGCAGTGCGAGCACCAGCTTTTGTGCCGGCAGCTATCAGAGCGGTGGGGGTAATCAGGTGGTGGCGCCAAACATCAACTCGCAGCCGCCGACTTACCCGACAGGGAGTCTGCGCATGGCTTTTTTTGCAGTCAATGACGGCAGCAGCACGATTTCCCCCGTGCTGGAAAACGGTGCTACCGCCGGTGCCTATCTGCGACCGGGCTCTAACGCCAGCGGTGTAGGTATGCACGGCAGTTATTACTTGCTGCCCAGTGCTTCCAATGGCGGCCAGCAAACGGCTTCGCTCAACAACAACGAGAGTAGCATCGGCAGCACCTTCGTCCTCAAAGCGGTCACGCTGACCCTGACCTGCCTCAGCGACAACTTCAATCGCAGCTCCGGTTTGGGCGCGGACTGGGCTGCGGCACGCGTGTCCGGCAGCTTTACACCAACCATCGTCAGTAACCGCCTGCGTCTGACCGACACGATCACGAATGAATCCACAGCGGTCAGTTTTCAGCGCCTGTTCCCTGGTGCCAGCAATTATGTTCAGGTCGCTTTCAAGTATTACGGCTATGGGGGCTCGGGCGCTGACGGGATTGCGGTGATTCTCTCGAATGGCAGCATCACCCCTCAGCCGGGTGGCTTTGGCGGTTCGCTCGGCTATGCGCCGAAGGGCGCAGTGCCGGGGTTCGCAGGCGGTTGGCTGGGCGTGGGGCTGGACGAGTACGGTAATTTCTCCAATCGCAACGACAGTGGCCCGTGTGCGCCCGGCGTGGCGTCTTGTGCTACGACCACAATTCAACAGTCTGTTGCGATTCGAGGTTCGGCCAGTAATTATTATTGGTTGGCGGGCACAGGGACGCTGAGCCCGACAGTGAGCAACAGCACTGGCCATCTGTATCGGGTGACCGTGGATTCGCGTGTGGCCGGGCAAGCTCTGGTTAGCGTGGAGCGCGACACGACGGGCGCCGGCACGAGTTATACCTCCCTGATTTCTTCGTTCAATGCCGCTGCGGCGAGTGGTCAGGCGGCAATCCCGAGCAACTTCATCCTGTCATTGACCGGCTCCACGGGCGGATCAACGAATACACACGAAATTGACGATCTGCAAGTCTGCGCGCAAAGCATGAATCCGATGACGCCGCAGATTGATCACTATCGTTTTGCTGTGGCGTCTACGCCGCTGACCTGCACGCCGGCCAGCGTAACGGTGACTGCCTGCATGGATGCGGCGTGCACGACGACCTACAGCGGCAACGTCACTGCCAGCTTGCTGCCAACGGGTTGGGTGGGTGGTGATACGAAAACCTTTGCCGGTAGCGGGGCGAACCTGAGTCTGTCCAAGACTACGGCTGGCACTTACACGCTGGGGGTCAGCAGCTCGACCCCGCAGCTCAAGGCTTTCAGCGTGCCGCAATGCTCGATCAATGGCGGGGCGTATTCGACCAATTGCGCGCTCAGCTTTGCCAATGCGGGCTTGTTATACACCGTGCCTGCGCAGACCTCCGGCGTCACTTCCGCTGCGATCACCATCACGGCTGCCAAGACGGATGACAGCAGCAAGCTCTGCACGCCGGCATTTACCGGCAGCCGCAATATCAAGTTCTGGTCAGGCTATGTCAGTCCGGCGACGGGGACGATGTCTCTCGCGGTGAATGCGACGGCGGTGGCCAAAGTCAGTCCCGGAACCAGTTTGCCTCTGATGTTTGATGCCAATGGCCAGACGACGGTGACACTGAACTATCCGGATGCAGGACAAATTTCGCTTAACGCGCAATACGATGGCAGCGTAGGCACTGGCGATGCCGGTTTGCTGATGACGGGCACGAGTGCTTTTCCCGTTGTGCCCTATGCCTTGTGCGTGGATAGCCCGGATGCGAACTGGAATTGCGCTGCGAGCCTGGCGCTGGCGCAGAACCCGGCCAATTGTGGTGTGTTCAAGACGGCGGGTACGACTTTCAATCTGCGGGTGACCGGCAAGGCTTTTCAGGCCGGCCCGGCGACCTGCGCGCTGGCGACAACGCCGAATTACCAGCAGAGCAATATCCCGCTTGCTTCTACGGTGTTCGCCCCCACTGGAGGCAGCAGTGGGGCGCTGAGTACAAACACGCTCAATATCACCAGTGGCGGCACGGCCAGTGTCGTTACCAGTGAGTCTGAAGTAGGTGTCTTCACCTTGTCCGCCCAACCGGTTGCGGCGGCGTATTTTGGCCAGACCGTGCCGGTGGGCTTCGCCAATTTCGGACGTTTCATTCCCGCGGGCTTTACGGCCAGCAGTGTGCTCACTCAGCGCAGTGATTTGACCTGTACGCCGGCCTCCACGTTTACGTATTTGGGCGAGCCACTGAGTGCGGCGGTGACGCTGAATGCAATAAACAACGCGGGTACGACAACGGCGAATTACACCGGCAACTATGCCCGACTCAATCTTGCGCCGGTTGCAAGCCTGAGCAGCAATGGGCTGGTTTTTGGTGCACAGAGTGGCGCTACCTTGCTGAATTCACGACTGAGCGCCAGTTGCACAAGCTGTCCGGCATTCAGTAATGGTGTTTCATCGCTGCTGGCCGCCTTGACCGTGCAGCGCATCAGCGGGACGACGGGGGTGACGGTTGATGGACCCTTCAGTCCAGCAACCTTGGGCCTGGCGGTGAGTGACGCTGATAGCGTGGGCATGCGCAGTCCCGATTACAACTGGGATCTGGCTGGCGCCAGTGAGGGCAGAAGTCTGGGCACGGCGACCCTGTATTTCGGTCGCATGCGGGTGGAGAACGCTTACGGCTCGCCGCTGCTGAGTCTGCGCGTGCCGATGTATGCGCAAATCTGGAACGGGACGACTTTTGTGAAAAATGTGGCTGATGGCTGCACGCAGCTGACCGTGCCGAGCAGTTCGACCATCACCGCGGTGACTGCGCCAGCTCTGTACTGCACGGGCGGCGTAGGCCTATACGGCGCTCTGGCCGGGGTGACTGCGAGTTTCAATGGCACGGCTTCGGCTGGGACGGCGAACCTTGTGGCAGGAGATGCCGGTGTGCTGCTTTCCAGACCGACGAATAACGGGGGTGGATACCTTGATTTCTCGCCTTTGGTTCCCGACTACCTGAAGTACAACGTAGACGGGGCAGACCAGACTTTGCCGGGCTGTACGACGCCGGGTGATAGTTATTTGAATGACGATAACCCGCGTGCGCGGATTCGCTTTGGCGCACGGCGCAACGACAACATCATTTATCTGCGCGAGGTGTATTGATGAGCACCATGCATCTGCTGAAAGGGGAGGTTTAAGCGCATGCCGTTCGCACGACTGTTCGGGAACGCTCGCCGCGCTAATTTGCCTCCGGTCAATCTGGCAAGCCTGCCGGGTTGTGCCGTGGCGGTGCAGTTTGTAGCGGCACCGACATCCGGCAAGCCGCAGTTGAGCCTGGCGCACTACCTCGCCAGCGGTGCCGGTGCGACCGAGCGCCTGGATCACGTGGCGCGCGATGTGCGGATCAAGGGGGCTCGTCTGAATGTGTTACTGGAAGCGCAGGATTACCAGTTCTTGCAAGTTGAGCCACCAGCGGTGCCGGCCGAGGAAATGAAAACGGCCGTGCGCTGGCTGGTGAAGGATGTTTTACGCCATCCTGTGGATGCGGTTTCGATGGATCTGGTGCCACCGCTGGAGGTTCAGGCGGGGCGGCGACCCAGCATGTATGTGGTGGCAGCCGCCAATAGCTTGCTGCGCGAGCGCATGTTGCAGTTTCGCGCCTACACCTCGATGGTGGCTGTGATCGATGTGCCGGAAATGGCGCAGCGAAATCTGGCTGACTATCTGGAGGAACATGGTCGGGCGACGGCGCTATTGTCGATTACGCCTTCGGGTTGTCTGCTGACGGCAAGCCGCGCGGGTGAGCTTTATTTCACCCGTAATTTCGAACTCTCCACCCTGAACCTGTCGGCGGTGCCGGCCATGCGGCGCGATCAGTTTGACCGGCTGGTGCTGGAGTTGCAGCGTTCGCTGGATGTGCTGGATCACCAGTTTTCCTTCCTTTCGGTGTCGGCTTTGTGGATTGCGCCCTTTGCTCATGGCGAAGAATTATTGAGCCTGCTGATCGAGAATCTGTATTTGCCGGTCAAGGCCATCAATCTGACGGAAGTGTTTGATTGCACGCGTTGTCCTTTGCCGACCGACTCCGACCAGCAGGCCGCGCTGTTTCATGCGCTGGGTATGGCACTGCGCGATATGGAGGAGGCGTCATGAGGCGGCAGATCAACCTCGTCAATCTGGCGCTGCTGCCGCCAAAGCCCTTCTTCCAGTTCCGCAGCATGATGCTGGCGCTGGCGGTGCTGGCAGGAGGTTTGTTGCTGCTGGCGACCTTCATGCTGTCGCGCCTGGGTGGCTACGAAGTCGCCGCAGCACAGGCGAAGAGCCGCCTGGTCGCCAAGCAGGATCAGCTCAAGACGCAGGAACAGAAGCTCGTTTTGCGCCAGGCAGATCCACAGGTGGCCGCGCAGCTTGAGAGCTTGCGCGAGGCGCAGCAGGATCTGCAGCGTATCGATCAGGCCTTGCAAGGGGGCGTGTCCGGTGCTGCGCCAGAGCAAGACAAGGCCAAAGGGGCGTCTCGTTATCTCTATGCCTTGGCGCGCCAACCTTTGCCCGGCGTATGGTTGAACACGATTCACGTGCACGGAGACCAGGTTTCCCTGCAAGGCATGGCTACCCATGCGGCGGCCATTCCCGCAACGCTGGCTTTGCTCAATCAACTACCGGCCTTTCAGGGGCAGAATTTTTCGGCGTTCGAAGCGGGGCGTCAGGTGATCAGTGGGGCTGATCCGGCCAAACCCATTGAGGTGCTGAGCTTCAGCCTGAGCTCTGTCGGTAGCAAGGAGGGCGCGCGATGAAAAAAGCTTGGCTCTTCCTCGCTGATCGTTTTGATGCGCTCAAGCCGCGTGAGCGGATGGCGATTTTTCTGGCTCTGGCCGCGGCACTGGTGGGGCTGTTTTTTGTGCTGGCCTTGAACCCGGCTTATGCCCGCATCCAGCAGGCGCAGCGCAGTCTGCAAGAGAGCGAGCAGGCTCTGGCAACGGCACGGGCGAGCGAACTGGCCTTGCTGCAAAGCGCCAGTCTGGATCCAGATGCCGAGGCGCGGCGTCTGATTGCCCGGACGAGCGAAGAAAATGATGTGCTGCGTCGTAAGCTGGCTAGTACCCAGGCGCAGTTGGCCAGCCCCGCAAAAATGACTGAAATGCTGCGTGATCTGATCGCGGCGCAGCAGGGCGTGGAACTGGTGTCGCTGCACACGGCCGTGCCTGAAGACCTGTTGAGCCGTGCCATGGCGGCGGATAAATCACCTGCCGTGCGTCAGGTGGCTGCGAGCAGTTTGTATCGGCATGCCATTGAAGTGAGCGTGCGTGGTGACTATCAGGCCTTGGCCGGCTACCTGCGCCGCGTGGAGAGCCTGCCCTGGAAAATCGAGTTGGCCGATATGAGTCTGAAAACCGGGGCTTACCCGCAGGCCACGATGACGCTGACGCTTTACACCCTCAGTCTGGAGCGCACATGGCTAAGCTTCTGAGCGCCTCCCTGCTGTTGGCGATCGGGCTTGTGGCGCAGCCCGCGCAGGCTGAGACTTTCTTTGACCCGACGCGTCCGCTGGTTGCCGGCCTTGTACCTGAGGCCGGGCCGGCGGCCAGCCCGGCAGAAGCGCCGCTGGTGCTGCAGTCGGTGCTGCTGTCGCCGCAACGCAAGCTGGCCGTGATCAGCGGCCAGAGCGTGGCGCTGGGGCAACGCATCCGGGCTTACACGTTAATCAATCTGGGCAGTCGCCAGGCTGAGCTGCAAGGGCCGCAGGGCCGGCTCACGCTGTGGTTGTTGTCCGATCTTCATCCTGATCCTGCTGCTGTGAAGAAATCAGCCCTTCAACAGGGAGAGCGAAAATAATGAAAACCCGACAACTTTTGTGGCTGGTCTTGCCTTGGCTGGCAGCCTGCGCTTCATCCCCTGCGCCTTACAACAAGGCGCAGGACGCGATTCGTGCAGAGATGGCTGCGGCCGCACAGGCGGCCGCAGCCGCCCCCACCCCGATGCCGGGCGCGGAACTGTACCCCTCGTTGCGTCTGGACATGCCCCAGGCGGCGGCCAAGGCGCTGGAACCACGCTTCGACTTGTCGGTGAGCAATGCGCCAGTGCGCCAAGTGTTTCTGAGCATGGTGGCGGATACGCGTTACTCGATGCTGCTGCCCAACGATCTGGACGGCACGATTACGGTCAGCCTCAAGGACGTGACGGTGCCCGAGGCGCTGGACGCACTGCAGCAGCTATATGGCTATGAATACCGCATTCAGGGCAGCAGCATCTTCATTCAGGGCCGCAGCCTGCAGACGCGCATCATGAAGGTGAATTACCTGAATGCGGTGCGCAAGGGTACTTCCGATATTCGCGTGATCTCCGGCTCGGTGGGGGACGCGACGAGTTCGACCAGCGGGCAGGCAGGCTCCAGTTCGACGAGCGGGTCGAGCAGTTTTGTGACCAGCAAGATCACTACCAGCGCGCAGAGCGATTTCTGGTCCGAACTGGCGCAGGTGGTCAAATCCATCGTCGGCGACAAGGACGGGCGCAGCGTCGTGGCCAGTCCGCAGAGCGGCGTGCTGGTGGTGCGCGCGACGCCGGGTGAATTGGCGCAGGTGGAGCGCTTCCTCGCGGCCTCGCAGTTGTCGCTGGAGCGCCAGGTGATCATCGAGGCCAAAATCATCGAAGTAACCCTGAACGACAGTTTCCAGGCCGGCATCAATTGGGCAGCCTTTGGTTCGGGTAATACGCCCGGGGGAGGAAACGGTCGTTTCTCGATAGGTCAGCTTACGCCAGGCAGCAGCATCGCGCGTTCTGGTACGGTGACCGCAAGCCCTGTCTCGGGGTCGGCTCAGGTTGATCTTAGTAATGCTTCAAGTGCTGCGGGGGGCATGCTGGGGATGATTCTGAGCACGGCAAATTTCACGACCGTGATCAATTTGCTTGAGCAGCAAGGCCAGGTGCATGTGCTGTCCAGCCCGCGCGTGGCGACGCTGAATAACCAGAAGGCGGTACTCAAGGTCGGCAATGACGATTTTTTCGTGACCGGCGTGGACTCTACTTCCTCGACCAATGCCAGTGGTAACAGTACGGCTTCGCCCAAACTCACGCTGCAGCCGTTCTTCTCCGGCATCGCGCTGGATGTGACGCCGCAGATCGACGAGACGGATCAGATCACCCTGCACATTCATCCGATGGTCAGCAAGGTCAAGAGTGTGACGCAGGAAATCGATTTGGGTACCTTGGGCAAGTTCAAGTTGCCGTTGGCGTCCAGCCAGATCAGCGAAATGGATAGCGTGGTCAAGGCCCTTGATGGTCAGATGGTGGCCCTGGGTGGCCTGATCCGTCAGGTCTCGGGTAACGTTGATTCACAGGTGCCGGGCGTGGGCGAGGTGCCGCTGGTGGGCAATCTGTTCAAACAGCAAAGCCGCGACTCCGAACGACGCGAACTGGTGATCCTGCTGCGGCCTACGGTGATTCAGGCGGCTTCAACCTGGGCTGAGGACATCGGGCAGAGCGACACGCGCGTGCGGCGTCTGCTGGATGAACGCAATGCCTCGGGGAGGCGCACGCGATGAGCTTCTTCAGCCATGCTGCTCTGAGCGCCTTGTTGCTGGCGGGTCTACAGGCAGCCTCTGCGCAGGAGCAGGCCCAGCTTGTGCCTGCGGCCGTACAGATCCAGTCTAAAGTGTCGGTTCGGCCGAAACCCGCCGCTGCGCCAGTGATGGATCACTATCAGCAGGCACTTGTCCGCGTGCGTAGCGGGCGCATCAGCGAGGCGCATGAACTCTTGCGCCAGCGTCTACGAGAGGAGCCGAAGGATCTGGCTGCCACGCGTTTGCTGGCGAGTTTACTGCTGGATGGCGGACAGCTGGTGGAAGCTGCGCAGGTGCTAAGCACCGCGCAGGCGCTCTCGCCTCAGAATACGGATATTGCCATTGCATTAGCGCGCCTGCAGGCGGAGCAGAAGGCCTATCCGCTTGCATTGCAGACGCTGGAGAGAAGTGCCGAATATGCCCGTCAGGATGCGGACTATGTTTTTTTCATGGCCGTGCTGGCTGCTCAGGCGGGGCAGTCTGCGCGGGCGATTCCGCTGTACCAGCAAGCCTTGCAGCTGGCACCGGGGCAGGGCGCCTGGTGGCTGGCACTCGGAGCTGCGCAGCAGGCGGTGCAGGATCGGGTTGGCGCGCGCAGCAGTTACGAAACAGCGCTGGCCTCAGGGCTGGACGCTGCCCGGCAACGGCAGGCAAAGCTGGCTCTGCGGCAATTACGCGAACCTGTGCTTTGATCCAGATTAAGCTCAGCTTATAAGTACAACAAAAACTCGAATTGGTCAGACAACTTTCAAACGCATACGATTCAGTCAAGCACTCGGTTTGAGTGTTTCCCCCCAAACCACACATAGAGAGGCTGAATCATGGTTCCCACATTTGGATTGTTCGAGTTCGAACCCGCCCGCAAGGCATTTGTCAGTGTTGAAGATCAGGAGCGCGCGGGCTATCTGAACGAAGTGGTGCTCAACAGCACCCAGTTCGGCAGCGGTAACTGGAACGAGAGCGAAGCGCGTCAAGCGGCATTGCACTCCTTGATCAACCAGTTCTGAGAAGCTGGTCATGCTCTTACTGCGAGGCCGTGATCGGGGCTCATGTGCTGCTCGGAATCCTCATGTATCAACATACATTCCGGTTCCTGTGCTGCTCTTCACCCCGCTGACGGCCTCTCGCTACAGATCATGAACAGCTTCCTAGCAAGCCCCCAAAGCCCGCCGCAAGCGGGCTTTTTCTTGACCAAACGCCCCGAAGAGCAGGTTTTTACTGCCGCGTAGCGAAAAAAAACGCCGCAGTCATCAATCGGGCTGCCAACATCGCCAAGTTCCGATCTATACTCGGCGCACCGTCGCAGGCGTTTCATTTTTACTTCCCACTTTCCAAGTCAAGACAAGAGGAGAATTGCATGAACAAGTCCGAACTGCTGGCAGCTATTGCCGAAAAAACCAATCAATCGAAGGCTGCCACCGGTGAGTTTCTCGACGCAACCATCGCTGTAATCGAAGCTGCTGTTGCTTCTGGCGACCCGGTCGCTCTGGTTGGCTTTGGTACTTTCAAAGCTGCCCCGCGCGCTGCTCGCGAAGGCAAGAACCCGAAGACGGGTGAAAAGATCAGTATCGCTGCAACCACCGTGCCGCGTTTCACCGCTGGCGCTGGCTTCAAAGCCATGGTTGCTGGTGCGAAGGCCAAGAAGCCTGCCAAGAAGTAAGCTTCTTTTCCTGTAGTACCGAAACGGGGCGCCAGTGGTGCCCCGTTTTTCGTTCACGGCCTTTGCGCAAGCACGCAGAGCTTTACTTCTTTTTGCCTCAGTGTGCGACGCTCTCACACGCAATTTTGATAAATTTGCCTGCATCAAAACACGTTTGAGGCAAGCAAGTCATGACCCTGAATTTCCTCGCCAGTCGGCGCATTTTTATGAGTATCGGCCTGGCCGTCTGTGTGCTTGCGTTGAGCGCCTGTGGCGGCGGTAGCGGCACCAGCAGCAGTGATGGCCTTAGTATTGACTCATTGACCTATTCACCGTCGACCCCCAGTAGCGGTGATCCAGTCTCGGCGGTTGCCACCGTCAGCTATACCGGGACGGTTACTTCCAGCGGCATCACCTATGCGTGGACGCAAACCTCCGGCCCAAGCGTCAGCCTTACCGGGAGTTCGGCTGCGACCGTGTATTTCACTGCCCCCACAGTCACCAGCAGCACGGAAGTCGTCCTCAAACTTACGATCAGCGCTAATAGCGTGAGTGCTGCAAAGAGCGTGACGATCACAGTTTCTCCTTGAATGAAGATGGTGTAAGCCTGTTGTATGGATTGATGTATCGTCCAGGAGGTATTCCTTATGCTGTCATCAAAATTTTTAAATGGGTTTTGTGACGTGCGGCACAGTGGTGAGCGATAGCTAACCCGTAAAATTGTCTCTATGTCTTGAATGTCAGCCATTGCTTCGCATGGAAGACACTCAAAAAAAGACAACAGGGAGAATGACAATGAATACAAGCAAGAAATCTGCTTTGGTTGCTGCTTTGGTGGTGGCAACGATGAGTGTGGCTCAAGCGGCAGAGTTGGGTTTGAGTCCTGACTGGAGCAATGGCACGTCTGGCAATAGTGCGCTGGTGGTGTCGAGCAACAGCGATAATCTGGCCTATCGCTCACTGGATGCGGTATTTTCCGGCAATGAGGTGTTTCTGAGCGTGAACATGGCGCTGAGTCCTTCAAGCAGCTTTGCCGCCAATGATTTCGTGTCTTTGTGGCTGGATAATGCGCTGACAGGTGCCCACACTTCAGTGCCGAATTTTGGTATCAAGGCTGATCTGAGCGGCACAAATGATGTGTTTGCACGTAGCACGGGCACCAGCGGCAGTGCGGTATCAGGCAGCAATCTGGTTGCTGGTCAGAGCTTTACCTTGCTGGCGCGCGTTTATAAATCGACGGCTGCAGGCAATTACGATGGCATTCAGTTGTGGTTCAACCCAACGGCGAGTGACTCCTTGGCAAGTGCGGATGCAAGTTTTTCTGGCAACTCAGGCATCTCTTCGTTCAGCGCGATTGGTTTGCGTACGGCAAATCTGGACGCTGGTGATTCTGTCAGTGTTAGTAACCTGAAGGTCGGCACTGCATTTGCTGATGTTTCCCCCGTTCCGGAACCTTCCACGACTGCCATGCTGTTGGCGGGTTTGGGCATGATGGGTTTCATCGCGCGTCGCCGTCTCAGCGTCTGATCCTCGCTCTTTCGCATAAAGCAAAACGCCCATCCCTTGCGGGGTGGGCGTTTTTCTTTGCGGCTGAGTTGGCGTTACTTTGCCGCTTGCACCTTGGCATAGGCGGCCAGCAGCTTGCCGTGCATGACGCAGCCGGCGAGGTTCATGCCGGGTGAGGCGGTGCCGAAGAAGCGTTCCTCGCCGCAGAGCAGGCGCTGGGCTTGTTCCAGTGTGTCTTTGCCGTAGAGGCTGACTAAGGCCTCTTGATAGGGCGTATCTTCGTCCAGACGCAGCAGGGTTTCGATGCACAGGTAGACGCGGCGACGGCTCGGGTTGATCTGCTTGAAGTTGCTGATCCAGTGCAGGCCGGCGTCGATGGCATCTTCATTGCCGATAGCCAGTGCGATCAGGGCCTTGAGTTCGCCTACGCGCAGGTCGGTCCAGATTGTGTCGGCATCGGCGGCCAGACCGATCAGTGCGGCGACGGGCTTCTGTTCGTCCAGATCCAGATCATCCAGCGCTTCGAGCAAGTCGGCACATTGTTCGTCGTTGAGTTCCTGCAATTGCAGGATGCTGGGGCGCAGGTCGTTGCCGATGCTGTTGTTGTCGAAATCGAGCTCGTCGAGCGGATAGATTTCGGACATGCCGGGCACGAGGATGCGGCAGCCATACACGCCCAGATGCATGAAGTCGGCGATGTAGATGTCGTGGCCGGCGGCGTGGATGATGCCGACGAGGCGTTCGAAATCTTCGGTGGTGGTGCCCGAGAAGTTCCAGTCCTTGAATTCGAAGTCGGCTTCATCGCCGAGGAAATCCCAGTGCACGATGCCGCTGGAATCGACGAAGTGGATTTCGATGTTCGGCACCGAAGCGACTTCTTCCAGATCGTGGCCAGCGGGCGGAAAGCCGTCCAGCGCAGCCAGGGCACGGCCCTGCAGGAGTTCAGTCAGCGCGCGCTCCAGCGCGATTTCAAAGCGCGGATGGGCGCCGAAGCTGACGAAGACGCCCTGGTCGTGCGCATTCAGCAGGGTGACATTGATCACCGGGAATTCGCCGCCGAGGGAGGCGTCACGCACCAGAATGCCGAAACCGGCGTCGCGCAGACCCTTGATGCCCGTGGCAATACTGGGGTAGCGGGCGATGACTTCTGCCGGCACTTCCGGCAGGCACAGGCCTTCACGGATCACCTTGAACTTGACGTGGCGTTCCAGAATCTCTGAGAGGGCCTGAGCGCGCGCCTCGGTGGCGGTGTTGCCGGCGGACATGCCATTGCTGACGTACAGGTTGCCGATGATGTTGATCGGGAAATAGGTGGTCAGATTGTCGCGCAGGCGCACGTAGGGCTGCGTGCAGATGCCGCGCTCCAGGTTGCCGGAGTTCAGATCCACCAGTGCCTCGGGATCGATTTCGTCAGCAGGGTTGTAGAAGGCCTGCAGTTCGGGCGTCAGGATGCCTTCGGGCCATTCCCATTCGCCGTCGAGTTCGAACCACTTTTCCTGCGGATAGTGGGTGAATCTGGCCGTCGCGTTGGCTTCGCCAAGATAGTAGTGCGACCAGAAATAGTTGCAGGACAGACGCTCGAAAAATTCGCCCAGCGCGCTGGCGCGGGCGGCGAGCTGGGTTGCGCCCTTGCCGTTGGTATAGAGCAGGGGGCAATCGGCATCGCGCAGATGCACCGACCAGACGTTGTTGACCGGGTTGAGCCAGCTGTGCTCTTCGGCCTTGAAGCCAATGGCAGCAAGCTTACCCTGCAAGGTGGCAATGGTGGCTTCGAGCGAAGCGTCCTTGCCGGGGATGAAGTGTTCTTGGGTCGTCATTACATGAGCCAGTCTTATTTGGGGGTGGCGCATTCTACGGGGAATGCACTTGCGGCGCAGCCGCTGTCCGTGAAGGCTTGCGCTTGCTAGCAACGACCAGGTGCAGAATCGTGAGAACTGCGTGCCGAGCGGGAGTGCCTGAAGAGCCGCCCCCAGTATGCTTGTCTGGGTAGGCTGGCTGGAGAGCAAGGCGGAGAGCGGCTATACAAGGTTGTATGTGTTCTTGATTGTTGGATATTTCACGACAGCGTTCTGCGAGGGGTTTTCTTTGCCAGATGGCTTTCGGAGCAATAATTTTGTGCGAGCGTTGTTTGTGTCTTTTGTGCGATAGGCCGGGCGCAGGTTTCAGGTGATAATCCTGCCCAAACAAGGCCTTGCAGCGATGGCGCCTCCGGGCTCAGCAGATTGCACGGCTATTCAGAACAGGAACCGTCCACTTTGACCCGCATGAAAACAGGGCCAAGTGGTCAGCGCGCGGCCAGACCGCCTAGGTGGAGTGAAACAGACGTGGCAAACAATAGTGCAGACAAGCGGGTCACCCTGACAGATGTGGCCAAGCTGGCCGGGGTTTCCAAGCAAACCGTGTCGCGGGTCATCAACGACAGTGAACACGTGACGGACGAAACGCGGATCAAGGTGCAGCAATGTATCGAGGTGCTGGGTTTCCGTCCCAGCGCCCTGGCGCGCCAGCTCAGCAGTGGGCGCAGCTACACGATCGGCGTGGTCAGTTGTGGCGGTTTGGGTTATCTCGTGTCGGGCGTGGCCTATGTGGGCATGGTGCGTCAGGCCGACAAGATGGGTTACGCCCTGCTGATCAAGGAGCTGACCGATTTCAGCCCCGGTTCGGTGCGCACCATGCTGGATTACCTGATCGAGCGCCAGGTCGATGGCCTGATCTGGGCGGGGCCAGAAATGGGCGACAGCCACGTATGGTTGAATGATTTCGATCTGGATAGCCTGCCCATGCCGATGGTGGTCGTGAATGCCCGTCAGCGCGGCAAGGCGGATACCGTAGCTTTCGATAATTTCGAGGCTGGGCGCATGGCGACTCAGCACTTGCTGAGTCTTGGGCGCAAGCGCATTGGCCATATCTCCGGGCCGATGAGCCGCTGGGTGGCACAGCTGCGCGTGGCGGGCTGGCAAAAGGCGCTGGATGAGGCCGGCTTGCCGGAGTGCAAGGAGTATTACGCCGAGGGTGACTGGGAGCCCGGCACGGGCGGTCCGGGTTTGCGTCGTCTGCTGGAGCTGTGCCCGAAGCTGGATGCCGTATTCGTGGGCAGTGACCGCATGGCTCTGGGGGTGCTGCACGAAGCGCATCGTCTGGGCTTGCGTGTTCCGGAAGACCTCGCGGTGATCGGCGTTGATGACGCGCCGGAAAGTGCCTTCATGATTCCGCCTCTTTCGAGCATGACGCAGGACACGCCGGCCATGGCCGAACGAGCGTTACGCCTGTTGGTGCGGCGGATTTGCGAGCGCCGTGGCGAACCCTATCCCGCCTTGTGCGCCCAGGCCGAAGATCCTGTCATGCATCATCAACTGGTGTTGCGCGAAAGTACGCTCGGGAAATCCTAGGCTGCAGAAATGAAAAACGCCGGATTTTCCGGCGTTTTTCATGGAAAAGTGCTGCAGAGCCGCTACTGTAAAGCCTCTTGGGCATACCTCGCCGCAAAGCAAGTCAGGGTGCGCCTCTTCAGCATCCCAATCCCACCAAAATCGTGGAATAGGTGTTCTTAATAAAAACAGTAACTTACGTTTATGTTTCTTGAGAGCGGCCGAAGCCTTGCACGGCGGCGTCCGAGAAATCGCCACCCCAACCAAAGGAGGCGGTTGCCAGCGCGGCGTCGTCGAACTGGACGGACTCGGCGCCCCAGGCAGCATGCCGCTCAGCCGCGTCCAGCAAGGCTGTGCGGGCAGGCAGGCTGGAGACGCTTATCCAGCGGGCCTTCCAGGCCTGCATCCAGGGGGCCATCAGGGCTTCGCCTTCCAGATTGCGGCCGAGGCCTGCGTCGGGCACGGCCTGATTGGCATTCAGCGTCGTGCCAACCGAAAAGCCGTCGCGTTTCAGGTCGGCGAGATAGTCACGCGTCTTCGGATACAGCCAGGTGAAATGTGTGGCGCCGAACTCGGTGGCAATGGCGCGCGCTTCCGGCCGCTCCCAGCGCGTGGAGAACATGACTGCGGAATGGGCTGGCGGGGTGGTGGCGGGGTTTGGGCTGAGGCTACTACCCGGCCAGAGAGGCTGTGAAATGGACGGCAGAGCGCTCAGGAGAAGGCCGAGAGCGAGGATTGTTCTCACGCTGCGCATGGCTGCTGCTTTGGGCCGTTCAGCGCGGAGCGAGGATGCGTGTCTGCAGTCGTGCGATGCGCGTGGCCGAGAGGTGCAGCAGGATGTGTGTTGCCTTGCTGTCGTTAAGCTTGTGAACGCGTTTGAAACCCAGGTGAGCGCAGTAAAAGGCGGCATCCGGACGAGGGCATTCGGCGAGGATGTCGGTTGCCCCCCAGGCATCGACAGTGCTGGTGAGTGCCTTGATCATCGGTTCAAGCAGGGTGTCGAGAGGCATTTTGTGGTTAAAGGCAAAGGTTTCGACCTCCACCAGACGCGCGCCGCGTGCGCGCATCTCTTCCAGTACCACGTGATGTTTCTGATCAAGCGCCAGTCCGGCTTCGTTATCACGGCGCAGGGTGATGACGCCCTGAGCGCGCTGATGATTCTGGCTCGGTGTAACGTGCAAGGCGACGGCAACCGCGCGTTCGTGGTCGGTCACGGGGTTGGCGACGGCGCTGAGGATCTTCCGGTTAAGGGGCTGAAAGTGTTCCAGCAGCATGCGCGCTTGTTCAAGCTGCCAGGCCGAGGCGGCCAGGCCGATGCGCAGGGTTGATCCGGCGACTTCAAGACAGGTTTCGAAGCTCAGCTCGCGCAGGGCTTCAAATAGATAGGGCTGCTCCGTGGCGGGTCTGGATTGCAATGAATTGCACAGACGCGAGCGGGGCAGTTTCGCAGCAGTCGAAGCGGAGGGATCCGTGGCCACGATGTTCTAGTCTGAAGTGTGTGCGGGTTATGACGAAAGTACTAAGTTGCGGAATTTAACCATTATAGGGAAGCGGGATTGCTTGGCGAGTTTTTTTTGCAAAAGCCGATGCATGGCAGCTTGTTGAGCGGCAACGGGCGAAGCGCCGGCATGGTGAGATTGCGCTTTGGCTGCGCCGGCGCTGCATTTTTTCCGGAGTGTTTGATGCAAACCCGGGGAGGATGACGAGAGGTGTTGCGATTCGTCGAGGCTTTGCAGACAGGGCGCAACTCCCCCCCTATAATCGGGCGCTTGACCTGTCAGTGGTGCAGCATGCGGATTCTTCTCAGCAATGATGATGGCTACTTCTCGCCCGGCCTTGCGGCCTTGGCACGCGAACTGGCCAAAGTAGCGGAAATTACGGTGGTGGCGCCCGAGCGTGATCGCAGTGGTGCCAGCAATTCTCTGACCCTGGATCGCCCTTTGCAGCTCCGGCGCGCGGCCAATGGCTTTCACTATGTGAATGGCACACCGACCGATTGCGTGCATCTGGCGGTGACTGGCATGCTGGATATGGTGCCGGACATGGTGATCTCCGGTATCAATCATGGCGCTAATATGGGTGACGACACACTGTATTCCGGCACGGTTGCGGCGGCGACCGAAGGCTATCTGCTGGGCGTTCCCTCATTGGCAGTGTCCCTGATCGGGCGCTCGCCCTCGCAATTCGAGACGGCTGCCATCCTGGCGCGCGAGATGGTCGAGCGCGTGCAACGCTCACCGTTTGGGGCGCCGGTGCTGCTCAATATGAATGTGCCCGATCTGCCGTATGCCGAGTTGCGGGGAACGCGGATCACGCGTTTGGGCAAGCGCCATCGCGCAGAGCCGGTGATCCGCGATACCAATCCACGCGGTGAGCCGATTTACTGGATCGGCCCGGTGGGCGAGGCGGCAGACGCTGGGGACGGTACGGATTTTCATGCCGTCGCGCAGGGCTTTGTTTCCATCACGCCGCTGCAGATTGACCTGACTCACGTGGCCCAGATCGGTCGCGTACAGCATTGGTTGGAGTCCTGATGGCGACGGCTCCTGCCCCTGTAGCGAATCTGACTGCCGCCCGTGCGCGCGCGCGCATGGTCGAGCGCCTGCGCAACGACGGTATTCGCGATGAACGTGTGCTGGCGGCCCTTAATCAGGTGCCGCGTCACGCTTTTGTGGAAGAAGCGCTGGCCAGCCGCGCCTATGAAGATACGGCCTTGCCACTGGGCTTTCAGCAGACAATTTCGCAGCCCTTCATCGTCGCACGCATGGCCGAGTTGCTGGTAGCGGGTGGCCGCGCCATGGGCAAGACGCTGGAGGTCGGCGCTGGCTGTGGCTACCAGGCCGCCGTGCTGTCTCATCTGGCCAGCGATGTGTATGCCGTTGAGCGTATCGGCAAGCTGCTGGAGAAGGCGCGTGCCAATCTGCGCCCCTTGCGTCTGCCGAATGTGCGTCTCAAGCATGCAGATGGCAGCATTGGTCTGCCAGAGGTTGCGCCTTTCGATTCGATCATTCTTGCGGCCGCTGCGTCTGCTGTGCCGCGCGCTCTGGTGGATCAGCTGGCGCCCTTGGGGCGCATGGTCTTGCCGCTGGCTTTGGCATCGGGCGAGCAGGTGGTGGTGTTGATCGAGCGGACCGTGAAAGGGACGTTCAAGGAAACACGTCTGGATGCGGTACGATTCGTACCATTGTTGCCGGGAACCGAGTGAGGTCAGGAATGCAGGAAGGTTTGTCCTTGTGGCGTGCGTTTGTCATGCCTGTGCTGTGTGTAACGCTGTTTGCTGCTTGCGCATCCAAGGCGCCTGCGCCGACGGAAACGCGTCAGCCGGGGCGACCCGCGGTGATGTCTGGTGACGCCGTACCTGTGGTGGCGCGTCCGGGTTACTACATCGTAAAAAAAGGCGACACGCTCTACAGCATCTCGCACTTGAACGAGCGCGATTATCGTGAAGTTGCCGCGTGGAATGGCATCGTCGATCCGAGCGTGATCAAGGTGGGGCAGGAGCTGCGCGTGACTCCGCCGGGCGACATGGCTCCGTCAGGTGACGCGGCTGTGGTTTCGGGTGCTGTGGCTGTGGCACCGGCTGTCGTGATTGATTCGACGCCTTCAGGCGTGAGCTCGTCGCCCGCACCGCTTACCCCGATAGCATCAGGGGCCGTGCCTTCAGCTGCCCCTGTGGGCCAGAAAACTGAACCAAAGGGCGGCCGCGTGGCGTATTCAGCGCAGGCGTGGAAAGATCTGCAGGCCGTCGAGAAACTTCCGTCCGCAGCGACTTCGGTACCGGTCACCGCGTCGGTCAGCACACCGGTGGCGCAGAGTCAGCCTGCTGCACAGAGCAAACCGGCTGAAAGCAAGCCAGTAGCCGCTGCAAGTGAGGATGAGCCGGACTGGGTCTGGCCCGGTACGGGCAAAGTACTTGCCACCTTCAATGACAGCAGTAACAAAGGGGTGGATCTGGCCGGTAATATCGGCGATCCGGTGATTGCTGCCGGGCCGGGAAAAGTTGTTTATGTAGGTTCGGGTTTGCGCGGCTATGGCAACCTGGTGATCATCAAGCACAATAATAATTTCCTGAGTGCGTATGCGCACAACAGTGAAATTCTGGTGAAGGAGGGGCAAGCAGTGCAGAAGGGTCAAAAGATCGCTGCGCTGGGCAACTCCGACACGGATCGGCCGAAACTGCATTTTGAAATTCGCCGACAGGGAAAACCTGTCGATCCCGTGAAGTACCTGCCACCGCGCTGAGGTCATCATGTTCGATCCGGAATTCCTTGACGAGCCAGACGAAGAAAAGGAAGCCGAGCTTCCTCCGGAGCTGGAAGCCTTCGCCGAGGCTGTGCCCGCCAAGGCACCGGAAAGCGAATTCCTCAGCGACGTTACCCAGATTTATCTCAACGAGATTGGCCTCAACCCGCTACTGACTGCGGTTGAGGAGGCCGCGCTGGCCCGCCGTGTGCGACTGGGTGATTTTGAAGCCCGCCAGATCATGATCGAACGCAACCTGCGTCTGGTCGTAAATATTGCCAAGCACTACCTGAATCGTGGCATTCCGCTGCTGGATCTGGTTGAGGAAGGCAATCTCGGCCTGATGCATGCGCTGGAAAAATTTGATCCCGAGCGCGGCTTCCGTTTCTCCACCTACGCGACATGGTGGATTCGTCAGAACATCGAGCGCGCGATCATGAATCAGTCGCGCACCATTCGTCTGCCGGTGCATGTGGTCAAGGAATTGAATCAGGTGCTGCGCGCCCAGCGCCAGATGGACGCCAGCAACGGCCAGACTTCACGGCTTGAGGATATTGCTGAGAAACTGCAGCGCCCGGTCGCCGATGTGCGTGCGATCCTGGCCTTGTCTGAGCACACGGCCTCGCTCGACGCGCCGCTGGATATTGATCCCAGCTTGTCCATCGGCGAATCTCTGGCTGATGATCAGGCCGTCAGCCCGGAGACGTCGATTCATACCGCCGAGGTCGAAGCGCTGATTCAGGAGTGGATCGGCCAGCTTTCCGAGAAGCAGCGTCTGGTGATCCAGTATCGCTACGGGCTGGATGATGTCGAGGTGCTGACCCTTGAAGACTTGGCCGACCAGCTTGGCTTGACCCGCGAGCGCGTACGTCAGATTCAGCTGGAGGCGCTTGCCCAGTTGCGCCGCATCCTCAAGCGGCGCGGTGTTTCGCGCGAAACCCTGTTCTGATTTTTTGTCAGAGGCTGTCTGCACAGCCTCGTGCAGTCTTGCTCTTCGGGTAGCGCATCTGGAGAGCCTTGCCACCCCTGCTTCTCCAGCAGGCATGCTTTGAAACCCGCATCCACAGGGCCTGAACAGCAGACGCTGTTGAGCGGCCTTTCATTTGCTGCAGCACGGTTTGCGTGTTGCCAAAGTCTTGCTGATAATGCCTCAGGCCGTGCCTTTTATGGCTTGGTCTGACAAAAAAGTACGAAACAGTTATTAATAATGGAGACAAGCAAAATGCGTAATAAAATCATCCTGGGCCTGACGGCTCTGGTGTTTGCTGGCAGTGCGTTCGCTGCCTCAGACGCCCCTTCTGGCTATACCAAATGTGCGCAGAACACCGGTGCGACCTGCACGATGACCGGTACCCGGTCCGTCGCGCTGGGTAAGTCTGGTGCGTTCGTGTACGCGACCAAGACCGGCAGCTTCGCCTGTACGGGCTCTGCTTTCCCCGCCAATAGCTTCACCAGCTCAGCCTGGTGTTCCTATGGCGCCACGACGAGTTCCTCGTCTTCGAGCAGCTCTTCCTCATCGAGTTCCAGTTCATCCAGCTCGTCCAGCAGTTCTTCATCCAGCAGCTCAAGTTCATCCAGCAGCAGCTCCAGCAGTTCCTCGTCGAGCTCTTCGGGTGGGGTTCCGGTCGCGACTGGCACTACGATCAATACGGGGACTACTACCATTCCGGCCAACACGCCCAAGGATTACGGCAACCAACGCATTGGTGTAAAGGCACAGACGGCCAATTGCGATGATGAAGGCCAGATCCCGGTCTTCAAGCTTGAAGACGGCGCCACGCTGAAGAATGTGATCATTGCGGGAGGTCTGAATGGTTCTGATGGCGTGCACTGTCTGGGGAGCTGCACGCTGGAAAACGTGCATTGGGAAGATGTCTGTGAAGATGGTGCTTCCATGCTGGGAGGTTCGGGCAAGTTGATGAAGGTTATCGGCGGTTCGGCGCGGGATGCATCCGACAAGGTCTTCCAGCACAACGGCAAGGGCAGCACCGTACAGCTTGAAGGCTTCACCACCTATGGCAACATCGGCCGTCTGTGGGCCTCGTGTGGTAACTGTTCGAGCAATGGCGGTCCGCGCAAGCTGATTGCCAATAACGTCAACATTACCGGCACCGTGCTCAAGACTGACGGCTCTGCGTCTTATGTGCTGCGTCTGAACACCAATTATGGTGACAAGGCCACCGTGCGCAAGATGAAGATCAAGAACTACAGTACGGGCAATCCGAAGGTTTGCGTGCATGCCATCGGCGTTCAGCCTGGCGAAGCCCAGACCAGTCAGGGCGAGTTCTTCAACTCCGCTTACTGTGACATCAGCAAGACCGATGTGACGAAGTACTGAGCGAAACGTCAGTACCGCAAGCAAAAGCCCGCCGTGATGGCGGGCTTTTTTATGTAAATTGATGCATGGCTGGCGAGCCGCTCCTTGCGCACTTCTTCAACCTGCCATGCTGCAGAGGCTTGCTGGGCAAGGCTTTTCAGGCATGCTGTTTGCGCCAGGCTTTTACGGCCTCTTCAATCGCGTGAGCATGCTGTGCATCCAGACAATCAAACTCCCGTAGCGTCGGCCAGTTCTCGCGGAACTGGCGTAGCCAGGTGAGCTGGCGTTTGGCCAGTTGGCGGGTGGCGGCGATGCCCTTGAAGCGCAGCTCGTCTGCGTTAATCTCGCCGTCAAGGAATTCCCACATCTGGCGGTAACCCACGCAGCGCATTGAGGTCATGTTGATGTCGAGCCGATAGCGTTCGCGCAGGCTGCGCACTTCATCTTCGAAACCGGCGGCGAGCATCGCGTCGAAGCGTTGCGCGATGCGCGCGTGCAGCACGCTGCGATCCGACGGTGCCAGTGCCAGCGGCAGGTAATCAATCGCCGGGCCGGCGTCCTCTTCCTTGCGCGCATAGCTTTCGGCCAGCGGCCGGCCGGTGATGCGCACGATTTCCAGCGCGCGCTGGATGCGTTGGGCATCGTTCGGATTCAGGCGGGCGGCAGCGTCCGCGTCCAGCCGGGCCAGTTCGGCATGCAGCGCCGGCCAGCCGCGTATCGCAGCCTGTGCTTCGATTTCGGCACGTAGATCGCCATCAGCCTGCGGCAGATCCGACAGGCCTTCGAGCAGTGTCTTGAAATACAGCATGGTGCCGCCGGCCAGCAGCGGAGTCTTGCCGCGTGCCGTGATCTCGCTGATCAGGCGCTGCGCATCGGCACGGAAACGCGCTGCCGAATAAGATTCTTCCGGTGAGATGATGTCGATGAGATGATGCGGGCATTGCGCCAGTTCCGCCGCATCGGGCTTGGCGCTGCCGATGTTCATGTCGCGGAATACAAGCGCCGAATCCACGCTGATGATCTCGATGGGCAACTGACGGGCCAGATGCAGGGCGCAGGCGGTTTTGCCGCTGGCGGTGGGGCCCATCAGAAGAATCGCGGCGAGGCTCATGTTGCAACAGGGGAAAACGGATGTTGAATAGTCGGAAATGGTTGTTGCTGGCGCTGTGCATGTGGAGCACGCTGGCTCAGGCTGCGGGTGAGCGCTTGCCCTTGTGGGAAGCGACGAATGCGCGGGGCACAGTGTATCTGTTCGGCTCGATTCACGTCTGCAATGCCAGTTGTTTTCCCCTGCCCGAGGCCGCATTACGGCGGCTGGATGCGAGCCAGACCCTGGTGGTGGAACTCGATCCGCAGCGTCCAGAGGCGCAGACAAAACTCATGGCCGCCGCCATGCTGCCGGCCGGGCAGCGTTTGTCCTCACGCTTGTCGGTGGCCGACTGGCGTGCACTGCAAGGCGCTGCCGCCGGGCTGGGCTTGCCGGGGGAAGCGTTGGAGACCATGCAACCCTGGATGGCCGGGACAGTTTTGAGTCTGCTCGGCGCGCAGCAGGCGGGCTACGAGGTCTCGCAAGGCATTGACTTGGCGCTGATGCAACGCGCCCGCGTGCAGGGTCTGGGGCTGGAGGAGTTGGAGACCATCGATACACAGATCACTGCGCTGAGTGCTGGTTCCGAACGCGAGCAGCGCGAGGCCTTGCGCCTGACCATCAAGCAGCTGCAGACCGGGCGTGTGCGACCCATCCTGGATGCCATGGTTCGCGCCTGGCAAACGGGCGATGCCGTCGCCTTGAGCCGTCTGATGCGCGAGGGTATGCCTTCTGGTTCGAGTCTGAGCCGTGCCCTGATCGAGGATCGCAATGCCAGCATGGCGGCGACTATTGCGCAGAGTATGCAGGATGGGCGCACGCGCTTCGTCGTGGTGGGCGCTGCGCATTTGCTTGGCGCCGAGGGGATTCCAGCCTTGCTGGGCAAGCGCGGCTATCGCGTGCGGCAGTTAGATGGCCAGTAGCAGTTTGATTCGGGCGGCTGTAGAGCAACGCAGGACGTGCATCGGTGATGGGGGGTGATGATAGCGAATGCTTCTGCCTCGATTTTTCCTATTTCGGTAGCCATTTGGGCATGAGTTTATCGCCACAGTAGCTGGCGACTGCCGTGAGATGAGGGCGCAAGATTTCTTTGTTTTGAGTTTTGATCATTGTTCCCAGTTCTTCAAGCGTGACTGTTTCTGCTGACCGTGAGGCTGAGCACTCGCAGTATTCTTCGCGCTGTTCTTCTGACAGATATTTTGAAAACGAATCCGTTCTTTGCGCGACCAGACAGCTGGGTAGAAAATTACGTATGTATGTGGTTTTGTCCGCTTCCGGTAAGCCTTCTGCTTGAACGAGCAGTGGGAAGACTGAGAAAACTGAAAGTATTAAAAACAGAATTTTATTCATTTGTGCTCATTTCGTTTGGCAAGAGGGTTACGAGAAAATACCTTAGCTGACTCCCAAAACAAAGCCCCGCACGCAGCGGGGCTTTTTTGGCAGGGAGCAAACGCTCAGGCCACGCCGGCCTTCGGGTCAGCGCCGTACTGGTTGTCGCCCTTGTCGCCTTCGATCACGGTGAACACCAACAGGACAATGGCACCCACCAGCGGAATCAAACCAATCAGCAGCCACCAGCCACTGCGGTTGGTATCGTGCAGGCGGCGAATTGCAACACCGATTGACGGCAGAAGAACCGCCAGGCTGTAGATGAGTGCAAGAACCATGGTTCCCACGACAGCATCAATGACCGCAAGAACGACATAGGCAATGATGTTGAACAGCGTGAACATCCAGTATTCCTGACGCCGCGCCCGTCCCGTAAACAGCGCATATTTTGTCTTCAGTACATCGAGATACCAGTTCATTTATTGTTTCTCCCTTGTGATGAGGTGATGTCGCTTGAAAGGCTCAACGCCGTGAGCTTTGCGAAAAAACGAAGCTGTCATAAGCCCGCTCCGCGACTTTAAACCACAAATACTCATCGTCGCGGAATTTTTTCCAGGGCCCATAGATCTTTTTGAAACGTGGGTATTTGGCTGAAAATTCTTCGTAGAGCTGCAGCGTGGCGGCTTGCGCTGCCACCATGACTTCTTTCGGGAATTCTTTCAGTTTGGTGCCGCCAGCCACCAGACGGCGCAGGGCGGCGACGTTCTTTACATCGTAGTCGGCCTGCATCTGCACGTGGGCGAAGGCACAGGCATCTTCCAGTGCCTGCTGGTATTCCTTAGGCAGCTCGTTCCACTTCTTCAGATTGATGTAGATCGACAGCTGCGGGCCGGCTTCCCAGAATCCCGGGTAGTAGTAATACTTGGCGACGCGATTGAAGCCGAACTTCTCGTCGTCATACGGACCGACCCATTCCACGGCGTCGATCGTGCCTTTTTCAAGCGCCGGATAGATATCCGCCGGGCCCATCTGCTGACCGACGACGCCGAGCTTGCCCATGACCTGACCGGCAATGCCGGCGATGCGCATTTTCAGGCCCTTCATGTCGGCCACGGTCTTGATTTCCTTGCGGAACCAGCCGCCCATCTGCACGCCTGTATTGCCGCAGGGGATGTTGTGGATGTTGTAATCCTTGAACAGGTCGCGCATCAATTCCAGGCCGCCACCGGACCACATCCAAGCCGATTGCTGGCGGCTGTTCAGGCCGAAGGGCACGGCGCAGTCAAAGGCGAAAGCCGGATCCTTGCCCACATAGTAATAGCTGGCGGACTGGCCCATTTCGACGGTGCCATCCTTGACGGCATCCAGCACGGCTGCGCTCGGCACGATTTCACCGGCAGCGAAAAGCTGGATTTCGAACCTGCCGCCGGTGGCGGTTTTTACATGCTGGGCGACGGTCTCGATGGCGTTGAACAGCGTATCGAGGCTCTTCGGAAAACTGGAGGCTAGCTTCCACTTCAGGCTCGGTAGTGCGCTCTGGGCCATGACCGGCGCGGCGACGGTTGCGACGGCTCCGGCCGCCAGGCCCACGCTGGCTTTTTTCAGAAATGAACGACGTTCCATCTTTACCCCCTCGGATGTGAAAGAAAAATTCCTCCCGATTATCAGAGCTCAGGCAAAACCCTAGCAGGCGGGAATACCCGTATCCTGAATCGATAGGCTGAAGAGCCGCACCCAGCTTGCCTGTGCTGCAGGCCTGCCTGTAGAGGCAGACTGGATGCGGCTCTTCCGCTTACTCCCCGGCAATCGTCATCTTGCCGATCACCAGCGAGGGGCATTGCTTGCCACCACGAATGATCGTGTCATTGCCGATGGCGACGATGTTCTTGAACATCTCGCGCAGATTGCCGGCGATGGTGATTTCCTGCACTGGATAACTGATCTCGCCGTTCTCGATCCAGTAGCCGGCTGCGCCGCGCGAGTAATCGCCGGTCACATAATTCACCCCCTGGCCCAGCAGTTCGGTCACCAGTAGGCCACGCCCGACTTCGCGCGCCAGTTCTTCCAGACTCTTCTGGCCCGGGCGCACGATCAGGTTGTGGCAGCCGCCGGCATTGCCGGTGCTCTGCATGCCCAGCTTGCGCGCGGAATAGCTGCCGAGGAAATAGCCTTGCAGCACGCCGCCAGCCACCACCTGGCGCGCTTGGGTCGCGATGCCTTCATCATCGAACATGGTGCTGCCCATCGCCTTGGGGATGTGCGGCAGCTCGTCGATGTGGATGTTGTCAGAGAACACCGGCTGCCCTAGCGCGTCGACCAGAAAGCTGGCGCGGCGATATAAGGCGCCGCCACTGACGGCATTCACGAAACTGCCGAGCAGGCCGCAGGCTTGCGGGGCTTCGAAGATCACCGGCACTTCGCAGGTCGGTGCGCGGCGCGAGCCCAGACGTGACAGTGCGCGGCGTGCGGCGTAATCGCCGATGCGGGCCGGATCGGCCAGCTCGCGTGGATCGCGGGCGCTGGAATACCAGTCGCCGGTCTGCATGTCATCGCCTTCGCCGGCAATCACGCCGACCGAGATTGAGTGACGCGAGGTGGCAAAACCGCCACAGAAGCCCAGGCTGTTGGCCGAGACGAACTGCGATTCCTGCACATACACGCTGGAACCATCCGAGTTCGTGACTTGCGGGCTGACGTCAAACGCAGCGGCTTCGCAGCGCTGGGCGATTTCGGTAGCGGCTTCGGGTGAAATCTTCCAGGCGTGATGCAGATCGAGCTTGGCGATCTCCTTGGCCTTGCCCTGCCATAGACGATCGGCGTCCGGCAGGCCGGCGGCCGGGTCGGGCGCGGTGAAGCGGGCAATTGACAGGGCTGCATCCACACTGGCGCGCAGCGCGGCACGCGAGAAGTCGGAGGAGCTGGCGTGGCCGCGTTGCTGGCCCAGATAAACCGTGACGCCGATGCCTTTGTCGCGGTTGTATTCGATGGTTTCGAGCTGGCCCCGGCGCACGCTGATGCTGCGGCCGAAACCTTCAGATATGTCGGTCTCGCAAGCGCTGGCACCGTTGGCCTTGGCGTAGTCGAGGATTTCCTGGGCGAGATCGCGCAAGGCGGATTGGGTGTAACTGAAACTGTCTTGCTTCTTGGCCATAGGGGTGTAAGCGATGAGGGGAGGAAGAGTGGGAGCGAAAGGCTATAATCTTAACGTTTTGAGACCCGCAAGGCGCGGGCCCGTGTGACAGCGATGCTCCATTATCGCCGCACTGGCCGCCCACACTGAACAATGACCCCAAAAAACGATATCGACGACGACTCCTATTTCGTCAGCAAGTCGCAGAAAAAACGCGACATGGATGCCCTGCAGGATCTGGGCAAGACGCTCACCGAATATAGTGTGGCGCGCCTGAAGAAAATCCCCATGTCGGAAAACCTGCGCGAAGCTCTGACCGAGATGGCGCGCATCACCGCCAACGGCGCGCGCGCGCGCCAGCTGCAGTACATCGGCCGGCTGATGCGCAACGAGGATGCCGAGCCGATCCGCGCCGGTCTGGCCGCACTGACCGGCAAGTCGCACGTCGAAACGGCCCGCATGCATCGCCTGGAAGCGCTGCGCGACCGTTTCCTCGAAGACGAAACCATGCTCACCGAAATCGGCAATCTGTATCCGGCCGCTGACCTGCACCGCATGCGTCAGCTGCGTCGCAATGCCATCAAGGAACGCGCCGAGAACAAACCACCCAAGGCCTATCGCGAGATCTTCCAGATCCTGCGTGAGTTCGAAGACGGCGGCATCAAGACCGATCACCCGCATCACAACAGCAAGGATGAGGCTCACGGTCATCACCACCACGCGGAGCACGCTCCAGCCAAGGATCACGACGCCGATGAGTGAGGTACCTGAGCTGCTTCGAGTGGACGAAATGCTGCGCATTGGCGTCGTCTCGATCAGTGATCGCGCCAGTGCTGGCGTGTATGAAGACAAGGGCGTGCCAGCGCTGCTCGAATGGTTTGGCGCTGCCATTGCCAGCCCGTGGGAGGCTGTACAACGTCTGATTCCGGACGAGCAGGCGGTCATCGAACAGACTTTGATCGAGCTGGCCGGCGAGGGCGGTTGTCATCTGGTACTCACCACCGGCGGCACCGGCCCGGCGCCACGCGATGTGACGCCAGAAGCCACGCTGGCCGTGGGCGACAAGGAAATGCCCGGTTTCGGCGAAGAAATGCGGCGCATCTCGCGCCACTTCGTGCCCACCGCCATCCTCTCGCGCCAGACCGCAGTTGTTCGCGGCAAGTGCCTGATCATCAACCTGCCGGGTCAGCCCAAAGCGATCCGCGAAATCCTGGAAGGTTTGCGCGATGCCGAGGGCAAACTGCTCGTTGAAGGCATCTTCGCCGCCGTGCCGTATTGCATCGATCTGATCGGTGGGCCCTACGTGGAAACACACGAGGGCGTGAGCAAAGCCTTCCGGCCCAAGAGCGCGTTGCGGCAGCCTGCGGCAGAGTGCTGAGCCTGCTGCCTGCGGCAGAGTGCTGAGCCTGCTGCCTGCGGCAGAGGACTGAGCAATGAGTGCTGAGGACTGAGTGGGCATGCTTGTAGAGCCGCGCCGGTATTGGGTCTTCGGGCAGGCGTGAGCAGTAGGGCGGACGAGCGTAGCGAATTCCGCCGAATGGGATTTCGTGCTGTTGAGTGAGGTGATCCGCTGGATCGCTGGCGGAATTCGCTGTGCTCGTCCGCCCTACGAAACCCATGCTTGCAGAGCCGCGCCCAGCTTGCCTCTCCCGCGCACCTGTCTGTACAAGCCCCCTGGATGCGGCTCTTCAGCCTGCTGAGCCCGAGTTCCCCAAAGCAAACCATTCTGTCAGCGGGCGGACTTCGCCGAGCCCGGCGAGGCTTTGATCGATGACGTCATGATTGCCCCACACCACCTCGGCCAGCGTGCCGTCGGCCACCTGCGCTTCGATGTCGCCGCAATACAGTCCCAGCTCGCGCTGCACGTAGAAGCCATAGGTTCGGCAAGCCACCGGGCGTTGCGCATACACCGGGCAGGCGTTCGTGGCCTGATCCAGTAGCGGGCAGACGAAGGGGCGCGCACTTTGGCCTGCCAGTGCCTTTACTCGCTCGTGGATTTCCGCCAGATGCTCAGGCGTCAGCGTGGTCAGGCCTTCCTGCAGCAAGTCCCATTCCTTCGCGGTGAGTTGCGGAATCTGCGCGAGGCTGCGACAGCACTTGGCGCAGCCCTTGCCGCATAGCCAGTCGGGGGCGTCGCTGCGGATGGTGGCGACGCGGGTGTCAATTCGGGTGTGGAGTTCGACGAGTCGGGTCATGCGCAATGGTGTGGCCTTTTTACGGTGGGGCGGACGAGCATGGCGAGTTTTGCCAGCGATCCGCAGGATCGCATTGCCGGGCCGGCATTCAAACACATGGGGCGGAATTCGTCGCGCATCCGCCCAGCGAGATCATGCTTGAAGAGCCGCTCCTCGCTTGCCTGTACAGCATACCTGCCCGGAGAAGTCCGCTGCTGAAGGCTCTCCGGGTAGGCTGGGTGAGCGCGGCCTTCGGTGCCAAACCCCGACGCTGCGGCACACCAGAGGTGCGCTCAGAGGTCTGCTCATGCACTGGCGAACAGATCACCGCGCGCGCTGTTGCAGATGGCGAGGACACAGGGGTGGGTGATGCGTCGTTCAACCGAGATGGCATAGAAGTCCTGCCACACGGCTTCCGTTCGCCCCAGCACTTTTACGCCGTACTGTTCGACGATCTCGGCTTCCAGCACTGTCGGCGCAGCAAAGATGCCCTGACCTTCGCGGCCGAAGGCTTTGAGCAGGGCGCTGTCATCGAACTCTCCCATCACGTTCGGATAAATCTGCTCATTTTCAAGCCAGCGGTCGAGCTGCTTCTGGACGGCGGAATCTTCACTGTGCATCAGCATGGGCATGCCATTGAGCAGGGCCGGGAACGCGCCTTTGCAGCGTGCCGCCAGCTTGGGCGTGGCAAAGAAGCTTTGGCCGGATCGCCCCAGCTTGTGGTTGTAGGCCTTGACGGACACCCCGGCCGGGATGGGGCTGTCGGCAATCACCAGATCGAGCCGGTGGGTCGCCAGTTCCGCCATGAGGCTGTCCAGTTTCCACTCCCGGCACACGATGCGCACCGGCTCGGTCAGCCGCATCGCCGGTTCCAGCAGGCGATAGGCGATGGATTTGGGCAGCGCATCAGCCACGCCGACGCGGAATTCGATGCTGCGACCTGACTTGCTGTCGGTGCGCAGAGCGTGCTCCATTTCGGCGCCGAGCGAGAAAATCTCGTTCGCATAGCTGAAGACGGTTTGGCCGGATTCGGTGAGTTCAAGCTTGCGCCCGCGCTTCTGGAACAAGGGCTTGCCCAGGCGCTCTTCGAGCAGCTTGATCTGGCCGCTGAGGGTTTGCGGCGAGGTGTGGAGTTGCTCACTTGCACGTAACAAACCACCTGTTTTGGCGACCATCCAGAAGTAGTGCAGATGTTTGTAATTGGTCATTTGAATACTTCCGTTTTTTGGGAGTGTTTGCGTTAAAAATTCGAATTTTCAATGCAAGTCTCTGCGCCTAGAGTAAGGCTTGTCAATACCGACACCCTTTGAAAAGGAAGCAAATCATGCAAGTCGACATCCAGTTTCGTGGAATTGATGCCAGCCCGGCTGTACGCGAGCACGCTGAGCGGCGCGCACGTTTCACGCTCGCCCGGCTCGGTGGGCGGATCGGGCGCGTCAGCATCAGCCTGGCCGACGTCAATGGTCCCAAGGGTGGTCCGGATAAAGCCTGCACGGTGCAGGTCAGCCTGCAGCAGCCCGGCTCTGTTGTGATAGAGGAACTGGGGGCTGATCTGTATGAGGTACTCGATCGTGGTCTGGCCAGGGCAGGGCGCACCGTCGTGCGGCGTCTGGAGCGTCAGGCACGCCAGCGTTACGTGGCGCGCAGCGAACGCGTGGCTGCAGAAACCGAAGAAGCTTGATGAGCGTGTGTTTTTTACAGGAGTGAAGTGATGACAAACGGTATTTCGACTTACGGTGCAGGAAAGCTAGCCGGCGATGCGTCGCTGCTGAGCACGCACCGTGTGCTGCGCAACACCTATGCGCTGCTTGGCGTGACGCTCTTGTTCAGCGCGGTGGTCGCCAGTCTGAGCACGGCTTTGGCCTTGCCATCGCCCGGCCTCTTGCTGACGCTGGGCGGGTTTTTTGGCTTGTTCTTCTTGACTGCCAAACTCGCCAACTCTGGCTGGGGACTGGTCTCGGTGTTTGCCCTGACCGGGTTCATGGGCTACACGCTCGGGCCGATCATCAATCGCACGCTCGCCTTGCAAGACGGTGGAATGATTGTGGCCATGGCCTTGGGCGGAACGGCCGTGATCTTTTTCAGCCTGTCGGCCTGGGTGCTGGCGACCAAGCGGGATTTCAGCTTCATGGGTGGCTTCCTGATGGTCGGGATGATCGTGGCCTTGCTGGCCGGGCTGGGCGCGGCGTTTTTCCAGGTGCCGGGTCTGGCGCTGGCTGTCTCCGCCGCTGTGGTGCTGCTGATGGCCGGAATGATCTTGTATGAGACGAGCAACATCATTCATGGCGGTGAGACGAACTACATCATGGCCACGGTGAGTCTGTATGTGTCGATCTACAACCTGTTTACCAGCCTGCTGGCCTTGCTCGGCATTGGCGGCGGTGAGGAATGACGAATGCTCTAGAGTTCTGCCGGCTGTGGTGGCCGGCAGCAAATCCTGAATTCACTGAAGGGGAAAAATGATGCGTAGCTATGCGAAAAACAGTCCGGAAGCGGCCGCCCGATTTCTCGTGTTGACGGCCCTGGCCGATGGCGATCTGGATCGGCTGGAACTGAGCGCCCTGGACGATTTTCCTGCCTTGACCAAGCTGGGTGTAGATCGTGACCTGATTGATACGGTGCTGGGCGATTTTTGCGAAGACGCGCAGCGCAGCCAGCGGGTTGATGCCGATTTTAACCTTCAATTCCGGCCGGGCGATGTTGCCCGTCTACTGGCAGACATCGACCGGCCCGACTTGCAGCGCAGCCTGTGCCGCGCGGCGCTGAGTGTGATTGCTGCGGATCAAAACGTGCATCGCGGCGAATCGATCCTCTTGTGGGCCGCGCTGGATGCGTGGGATCTGCAGTTGGCTAATTTCTTACGCAGCCCCACAGCCTTTGTGCCAAGATTTCAGGAGGATAAGGCGTTGCGGTCAGGTTCCTCTTTTTACTGAATCATCCAGACAAGCCTCTTAAGGGGATAAGAAATCATGCTGACTGTTGGCACGCCTTTAATGTGGACGCTGTTCGTCCTGTTCGTCCTCGTGGCGCTCGCACTGGACTTCTTCGCCCTCAATCGCCAGGGGGCCCACAAGGTCTCCATGCGCGAGGCGGGCGTGTGGTCGCTGGTCTGGGTCGCGGTGTCATTCCTGTTTGTGGGCTGGCTGTGGTGGTATCTGGGAGGGCTCGGCGACGATGCTGTTGCGCGCGAGGTGGCCAACACCAAGTCCATCGAATTCATTACCGGCTACCTGATCGAGAAGGCGTTGGCGGTGGATAACGTCTTCGTGTTCCTGATGCTGTTTACCTATTTCGCGGTACCCGCCGAATTCCAGAAACGTGTGCTGATGTTCGGTGTGCTGGGTGCTCTGGTGCTGCGTGCGGTGATGATTCTGGTCGGCGCCTGGCTGATCGCTCAGTTCCACTGGATCCTCTATGTGTTTGGCGCATTCCTGCTTTTTACCGGCATCAAGATGTGGTGGGCAGCCGGGCAGGAACCTGACCTAGACAACAACCCCGCACTCAACTGGGTTCGCCGCCACGTGCGGATCGCCCCCAGCTATGACGGGGAGAAATTCTTCACCGTCGAGAAGGGCGTGCGCATGGTCACGCCGCTGGCCGTCGTGGTCGCGCTGATCGGTATTGTTGACGTCGTGTTTGCGGTGGATTCGATTCCGGCTATCTTCGCTATCACGACCGACCCGTTCATCGTGCTCACCTCGAACGTGTTCGCCATTCTGGGCCTGCGGGCGATGTATTTTCTGCTGGCCGGTGCGCATGATCGCTTCCACCTGCTCAGCTATGGTCTGGCGCTGGTGCTCGCCTTCATCGGCATCAAGATGCTGATCGTGGATTTCTACAAGATTCCGGTGGCCCTGTCGCTGTCGGTCACTTTCGGTATTCTGGTCATCACCATGCTGCTCTCACTCTTCATTCCGCCCAAGGGCAAGGGTGGCGGCGCCTACCCGTTTGCGGCGAAGTCGCCGGCCGCGAATGATGAAAAGTCGTGAGCAAGCGCCAGTCTCGTGGGCTATCGCTGTGAATCCAGGAGTAGCCTACGCGGCTGAAGCCACTCCTGCAGGGGTGTCCCGAAGAACCGCATCCGGCGTGCTTGGTCAGCCTGCATGCTCAAAGAGCCGCATCCAGCTTGCCTGTGCAGCATGATTGCCCGGAGAGGTCCGCTGCGTGCGCCTCTCCGGGCATCTCCTTAAACGAAGGCTTTTTTGCCTGCGGCCACCAGACGCTTGAGTTCCGGCACGCAGGATCCGCCGGAGCTGCCGCATTTGAATGAGGCTTGCCGTGCGTCGAGATTGGCGCCCGCAGCGAGCACCGAGCGAATTTCGTTCTCGGACAAGCTTGAGGCAGTCACTAGAACGAAGCAGGCACGCATTCCAGACTGCGACATTGCAAGACCTGAGCCCGCGCTTTCCAAAATGCAATGCGCGCACCACAATGATCGCCTTACTATCAGCCGGATGATGCGCATGGCACTGCTCAAATGGATCGTGATTGCCTTGCTGCTCCTGGCTCTGGCCGTCTTGCTGGTCGGGCAACTGGGCTTGCTCAGCGGGAAGACGCCAGATGATCTCGGCGTGAAAGACACGCGGCTCAGGCCGCCATCCGCAACCGAAAACAGCGTCACCAGCCAGGCGGCCCTGCACCCTGAGCACCCGATGCGCGCCTATGCCGACATCGCGCCACTGCCCCTCAAGGGCGATGGCCCCGCCACCCTGGCCCAGCTCGCCAAGCTGCTGCAAGCCACGCCGGGCGTTAAGATCGTTCAAGACAAAGGCGACGGCTATCTGTACGCCCAATGCACCACGCGCTGGCTCAAGTTTGTCGACGATCTCGAACTCTGGTTCGACCCTGCCAAGCAGGTGGTGCAGGTGCGTTCAGCCTCGCGTGTCGGTCGCAAGGATTTCGGCATCAACCGGCAGCGGGTGGAGAGGCTTCGGGCGGGCTTGGCGGCTTCAAGCTGAAGTCAGTTGAATGCCGTGGCGGGGCGTAGCCCGGATGCAGCGCAACGCAATCCGGGGTAGTCTCGGCACACCAGACAAAAACCCCGGATTACGGCGATGCCTTCATCCGGGCTACTTGCTTCATCCAGGCTTGCTTTCGGATGGCAAAAAGTAAGGTGCGCATTGCGCACCATCTCGCCAGATCAACCGCAACAAGAGCCGCTTAAGAAGCAGGGTGTGCGGATGGTCGTGGGGCCGCGTGCGCTGTGCGCACCCTACAAGGCTATAATTAAATATAACGCTCGCATAGCAGCAGGAAATCACATGGCCGATATCAACTATAAAACCAACCCCTTGCACGGACTGAGCTTAACAAATCTTTTAAACGAAATAGTGGGCCATTATGGGTTCGAAATCCTGTATGCCTATCTCAATATCAATTGTTTTAAGAACAATCCAAGCATTGAGTCGAGTGTGAAATTTTTGAAGAAATCTGACTGGGCGAGAGAAAAAGTTGAAGGCTTTTACTTGTATCAGTATAAAAATTTACCTAAGGCTTCAGCCGAAGAATTCGAGCGACCACCCAGAGATCGCATGGTGCCTGAGGGTGATTTACCCGGAGAACCGGCAGAATTAGATTTAGAAGATGCCGCGCGCTTGCAAGAAAAACGCGATATAAAAACAGCGGACTTCGGTCGCAATAGAAGGCGCTAACAAAGCGTTGCTAACATTTTAAAAATTAGATTCAGCTACGCCGCCTCTTAAAGCCTTGCACGAAAAAGGTTTCACAAATCCAATGAGGGAAAACGGGGTCAAGGGAAAACGGGGTCAAGGGAAAACGGGGTCAGGTCTTGCCTTTTGACGCAAAAGGCAAGACCTGACCCCGTTGTTGCGTTGTTGCACCACACCCTGGCTCAAGTTTGTCGACGACCTCGAACTCTGGTTCGACCCTGCCAAGCAGGTGGTGCAGGTGCGTTCAGCCTCGCGCGTCGGTCGCAAGGATTTCGGCATCAACCGGCAGCGGGTCGAATCGCTTCGGGCGGGCTTGGCGGATTCAAGCTGAAGGCGGGTTTCTGCCGGTCAAGGGCGCTTGGTAATCCTTGCCTTGCCCTTGCAGCAGATTTTTGATGAGGAACAACGTGCCGCCGAGGCGTAGGGTGGGTTCGGAGCGCAGCGACAACCCACCGTCCGGTGCGTAATGAAAGGCGGTGGGTTGCTTCGCGAACCCACCCTACGGCCCTTGGCGGCTTCAAACTGAAGGCGGGTTTTGTCCCTTGTGGCCGCCCCGACAATTGGGGCGCGGCCGTTCATGAAGATGGGTCGGCATCGGGCGATGAGCGCCATTGCGAAACATCCGGTTCAATGCCCTTCGGCTATTGCACCCTACAGACCTTCAGGGGCCTTGGCCAATTCATCAAGCACTGCAAAGACTCCGGGTAGGTCGTCTCGATACAAGGCGATGTAGTTGTGAGTCACGATTCGTCGATCGCCCAGCTCCTCGCTTTGTTGGCGAATGATCTGCTCATGTTGTCCCCAGTATCTCCCCAACTCAAGTGGATCAAGCCCTCCAGCCAGATCGGTCTTGGTGGCTATCCAATTCCCTTGGAAGGATCTACTTAGATGCAAAAGGCAGTGATCGAGAAAGTGAACAACATTTCGGGGGTCGTCTTCGGGATTAAAGCAGGTGCCGAAAACGTACTCGTTCATGAGTCTCGCAATCCCGCCGCTATCGTTAGCACCCTCTTCGTCGTAATGGCCACAGCCCACACCAGACCCGGTTGGTGGCTTTAAGTTGCTGAGCTGATATATGACAAATGATGTTACGCCAGCACGCGCGGCATCGGCTCGCTGATCAAGAGAGCCAGCATTTTGCGCATCCAGATCGTCGTTTGCACCGGACTTGTTCTGGGCAGAGGCGCTGCCAAGCAGCGCGTCAACGGACGCTTGGCGAGCCTCGGCGAAGAAATTTCGCCTGGAATCAATGTAAGTTTGCTTGAATCGCGCAAAGATCCTCTGAGAAAGGTATCTCATTTGCATCTTTGTCAGTTCGCTGACCACACCAGTTGTGGGCGCCTCAATGTCTTGATGGGCGCTGAGTGCCGAATACAGGTTGAACAACTGACCACCACGGTCATGGGAACAATACAGTCTGAACAGCATGAGATCGTTCCAGCCAAGTACTCCACGATCGTCACTTGCCATGCGCTCGATCAGACCTTTTCCCTGGTAAGCCTTTTCTCCGAAGATTCTCCATGCGATTTCCAACAAATTCTCCGGAGTGTTTGGCGCGCTACGCTCAGATGCCTCGACCTGTCTTCCCCAACCAACGCGATCGAGGAGAAGAAGTAGCGAATAGATTGATTGTTGTCTCAGCCCACGATCATCCGCACGGAGTGCTGAGTACTTCGGGAGCACATCAACTAGCGTGTCGATGGCGTCTTGGGCGGTAATTGCGCGTTTGAAGCCGTAAGACTTTTCGACGAGCAATAGCCAAAACTGTTCGTGGGCATGCTCCCATCGCTCGGATAGGAAATCTGGCCGATTCAAAACGTCAGCAACCTTCGCCCCTCCCAATACCTCGTCCACAGCGGTTTTGTACAAAACAAATGTGTCCTGCGGTTCGGGCGTAACAAAACGGACAATATGCGTGAGGTATCTCTCCAGATTTCTGAACGGCTTCTTGTTGAAACAAGCGCGAGAGGTTCGATCTTCGCTGGTAACACTATCTCGGCTGCCTAGGTCAAGTATATTTGCATCGAATAGCTGCGCTAACAGGAAGGCCGCACCGCTCTCCTGTTTTTCCAAGAGAGGTAGGAAGTCGGCGGCGTTCATGAACTTTTTTTCTTCTGTTCGTAAGGAAAATATCCCGGAGCGCCCCTCGGTCTCTTCGGCATAGATCCGCCTGAACAACCCTGGATAATGCAGATGCAAGAGCGTGAGATTGATGAGGTCGCGTTTGTTGAAGTCAGTCCGATCCAAATCGCTTGTACCGTTCTGCTGAATCATCTGCACGGCATTGACGAAGCGCTTGGCTTTGCGAAGATCTCCAGCAAATGGCTGATACCTGGCGCCCAAATCGTCGTTGAGAGTTGCAGCGAACTCTTCGAGCAAGGCGCTGAGATACAACCGACGGTGGGACGACATCGCGCCAAGTTGGGGCGCAGAGAGTTGCCACCCTTTTCGCAGATAGTTTTGAATGCTGCAGCTATCGACGAACAGACTCATCTTGACGGCGACAAACTTTTCAAGAAATACCCGCGATCTGGCCCCGTCCTCACCGCGTGAGGCGAGTACCTCAGTGTCGTAACATAAAACGTAGGTTGCCTGCGAGAGCTTGAAAGTTCGCTGCGTTGCGAACAGAACACTGTTGGTCGCTTTTGCGTCTAGGCGATCCAGGTCGTCGATGACAATGATTACGCGTCGGTCAATGCGCTTAAGGACATCATCGATGTCTTGGATCAGTTCATCCAGAGACTCTTGGGAAGGTTCCAGGGAGAGTCGGAATCCGAGAAACGAAAAGTCTGCCTTTCCCTTGATCAGCCGGGAATACCTTGACGCTACAGGCCGCAACTCTGGAACAAAGACCTCTCGCTGGATAGCAACAGAAATCTCGCTAATCAAGCGACCCGAAAGGTCAGGCTCTGAGGCGTATCGAAGGGGCTCAAGTCGACACACGATGACTCTATGCTTTTCCTCTTCCCATCGCTGCTCGGCGAGATTGACGAAGCTGGTCTTGCCCACGCCCCACGGGCCATCGACGCCAAAGACGAGTCCTGAGTGTGCTTCGCTTTCGAGAACCGCGTCAGCAAACGTTTGGGCTTGATCCTTTAGGCCGAGCGAGTCTTGAGCGCCATCATCGATTGGTTCGTCTGAAATAAATCGGAATTGCGGGCTTGTCGATTTTGGTTTGCCTAAGGATCGAAACAGAGGGGAGAGCATGACTGCGCTGAGCAGCAGCAAGACCGTTAAGCCCCAATGGGAGTTTGTTGTTTCAAAAACCGCATGGATTTTGGCTAAACGTGGCGATGCGGATGCAAGTTCATTTATCCAAGCGCCAATTCCGACAAGAAACAGAAGATCAATGCGTCCGCTGCGGATTACTCGCGCTGCAACGACGAGTGCGCGACGTTTCCATATGTACGTCAGAGACAAGAGTATGACAATCAATAGCCCGCACATAGTAAGGCGGGGATCGAAGCCAGCCAGATTTTGAGCAGAGCTTGTGCCTAGGGCTACGCTGAACAAGTCTCCGTCATAGGGTTGAGTTCGGTAAAATTCGGCCCATGATGAAACAACAGACCTTGGCG
>NZ_JBEWZI010000012.1:0-154943 GCF_040566545.1 Uliginosibacterium flavum | reverse complement strand
CCCGAGTCAGCAGCTTCGCCAGAGGGGCTGAGAAGCTGAAGGCGATTTATGCGTTATGAGTTGTGTGGAATGGTATGCAATAAACCGGGGGTTTGCTCGACAGACATCCTAGTCTTCAGATTTAAATCTGAAACCAGCGCCATATTTTATGCGGATTACTTCCGAACAAGTTCATTTAATTCTGAAGTTTTATTAACGGTAGTAGGGCAACAACTTCCTCGAACATCGTGGGAGAGTATTCGAAAAATTCGAGTCCCAGCCCCCAATCCTGACGTGCAAAATGAAATCGTCGCCGAATGCGGTACCGTGGATGATGAAGTTACCTCCGCCCACGCCAGCATCGCAGCAGCTAGCACTACTGTCGAACGCAAGATCGCGCAGATTTACGCCTCGTCCTCACAAGTAAAAAAACTGCCGCAAATCGCGTTTATCAACCCATCCAAAACGGAACTACGCGCTATTTCTGACGATACGCTGGTTTCCTTTGTCGAGATGGCCTCGGTTAGTGAAGGAGGCCAGATCACCCACCGTGAATCACGCTCCTTGGGCCACCTGCGCAAAGGCAGTTACACCTACTTTGCGGAAAACGACATCATCGTCGCCAAGATCACCCCTTGCATGGAAAACGGTAAATGCGCCTTGGCACAAGGGCTGGAAAACAGAATGGGGATGGGTAGTACCGAATTTCATGTTCTTCGTGCGGATCCGGAACAGGTGCTCCCTGCCTATCTTTTCGCGCTGATCAATCGCGCGACCATCCGGAATGCTGCTGCCAAAGTCATGACCGGCTCAAGCGGTCACCGGCGCGTCCCGGCAAGCTTTTACGAAAATCTGGAAATCCCTTTGCCAAAACTGGCCGAGCAGCGCCGCATCGTCAATGAAATCGAAGTCGAGCAACACGCCATTGCCGCCGCCGAAGCCATCATCGCCGCCGCCCCGGCTCGCAAACAAGCGATTCTTCAGCACTATCTGTAACACCCATTTGTCGGCGGTAAGAAACGGCTTTGAAATGGTGAAAGAGGAATGTCAGGAGGACTTTGAGGCGTTGTTGTAATCATCCGGCGCAATGCGCTGCGCTTCGATTGCTCCCTACATAGATCTACCTGCTAAGCCGCACCCAGCGGACCTCTCCCGGCATGCTGCCTGAAGAAGTCCGCCCCGCGCGACTCTTGAAGATGCTCAGCTCAGCGTTTTATCCTCGCCGCGCACCGCCAACAGAGCATGCCAATCCACTTTGCGCGTGGCCACCATCACGCAGGCCAGCAGGGCGAAGAGCAAGAGTGAGCCCATCAGCAGCGCGTTCTGCTCCGACAGCAGGATGACATAAAGCGCGCCGTACAAGGCACCCAGACCGAGCGTGAAGCCCGTTGCCAGACACAGGCTGCGCAACAGATGCGCGCTGTAGAAACCGATCAGCAGCACGCAGGCGCTGGCCGCCGCCAGATAGGCCAGACCGAAACCCAGCTGCTCGGACAGCGACAGCAGCATCAGGAAGAAAATCAGCAGGGCGGCGCCGATCAGCAGGTAATTCATCGGATGCAGATTCAGGCGACGCAGCAGTTCGAAGAGCAGGAAAGCGCCCAGGGTCAGGGCGATGAACAGCTCGGCATACTTGCTGGCGCGATCCGACATGGAGTAGATATCTACCGGATCGATCATGCTCACCGCAAAAGCATCCACGGCCAGCCCGCTCGGCGCGCGGGTGGCGGCTTGCCAGGTCTGGCGTGCATTCGAAGCCAACGCGCTGATTTGCCATTCCGCTTCGAATCCTTTATCGCTGATCGTGCGCGTCACCGGCAGGAAGCGCCCGCCAAAGGACGGATGCGGCCACGCGGAATTCAGCTGGGCGCTGGTCTCGCGGGCCAGCGGAACCATGCGGAAGGCATCGGTGCCGGCCAACTCCAGCGCCAGTTCGAAATTAACCGTGCGCCCGGCCAGCGTGTCCGCGTTCGGCAAGCTGGCATGCGCGCCGCTGCTCATCTGTTCGAAGCCGGTGCCCGCCTCCATCGCCAGTAACTGATTGTCGAGCTTGAGCACCGCCTTGCGCAGGCCGCGCGGATCGCTTACGGCCAGCACTGCGCGCGCGCCGTTGATGCGCAGCGTCGACACCGGCTGGCTGCGAACCAGACTCTCCAGCGCCGGCATTTTCAGCGCCCCCGCCAGCTTGCCCTCCAGCACATAGGCATTGATGTGGAAGATGCCGCGATGACGCGGATCACTGCGCAAGGCCGCATTGAGTTTGAGCATTTCGGGCAGCACGATCATTTCGTGCTTCAGCGTGCGCGCGTCCTGACGCAACACACTGCCATCCTTGCCCAGCACCGGCTCGTTCCAGCGCTCGGTGTAATCCACCACCAGCACCAGACCCGCCAGGGTCTGGCTCTCTGCCAGGCTTTCGGCAATCGATGCCCGCGCCACATCGCGATTCATGATGCGGTCTGACACCACGCCCCGCACCATCGTCCCGGCGACGAACAACAAGACCGCCAGCACGCCAATCATCAGCATTTTGAAAAGAAAACTGCGCATGAATATCTCCTGCAAGGATTGAACACCCGTGCAGGATGAAGTCGCGAGGTGAGGTGGCAATGAGCGCTGTGTGAAGCGACGGTGAAGTCCCCGGAGCCGCTCAGGATGATTTGATCGTCACCCTATGCAAAATTGCTGCAGCCCAGACAAATTGCCAACAATTTTGTCAGTGGAATACGGACGTAAACACCACTATTGTTTTCTTAGGCATTACTTGCGAAGGGGTCATCACATGCGCACCAAATTTGTAAGTGGGTGGCGGGCGTTGTTTCTCGTTTTAATCACGGTGTGCGCCTTGGCGCCACTGAGCGGGCGAGGGCAGGAGGCTGTGGGTGACTTCAAGGCCGGGCAGCCAAGCGGTGTCTATGCCTTCGCCAGCAGCACGCCAAAGACATTGCCGGACTTGCTCAAACCCGATCCCAAAGCCGACGCCGTAAACATTACAGGGCATCTGTTCATGCCGCCGGGCAATGGCAAGGTGCCTGCGGTGCTATTGATGCACGGTTCCGGCGGTATTTACGCGGCAATGCTTGATTACTGGCCGAACTTGCTCAATGCACAGGGGATTGCTGTGTTTTCGCTCGACCGGTTTGGTCCGCGCGGCGTAAAGAGTACGGCGGAAGATCAGTCCCAAGTGCCGTTTTCGGCAGATATTGCGGATGCTTTTGCGGCATTGCGCTTGCTGGCTTCACATCCGCGCATTGATTCTCAGCACATCGCCATCATGGGATTTTCGCGCGGAGGTATTGCCTCGTGGCGCACGGCGGTCGAACGAATCATTGCGGCACAACAACCGGATGGTCTGCGCTTCGCTGCGCACATTCAGGCGTACTCGGGAGGTTGTGCCGGGTCGTTCCGGCTGATCGTCAAACCGGGCGTTTTCTCCAAGGCGCCGGAACTGTGGATGCATGGCGAAGCAGACGACTACACGCCCATTGGCCCTTGCCGGGATTATGCACAGCGAATCGGCGATGCTGGCACACCGGTTGAGTTCGTGCCACTGCCAGGCGCGTATCACAAGTTCGATTATGACGATCAGCGTCACGTAACCGTGCGTGGCGCACAGCGCACGGTCGAAACTTGCCCGCTGGAAACCGATATTGAAACGCTGGCCGCTTACGACCGCACCACGGGCCTGCGGATCTCTGGCGCTGCGTACCAGAACGTACTCAAAACGTGCAGTGCACTGGGGGCGAGCGTACAGGGCAATACGGCGGCGCGTGACAAGGCCGGGCAGGCAACGGTGAGCTTTCTGCGCAAAGTGTTCGGGCTTTAATCAAGGCGCAGGCTTCCACAGGTGATGGTTTGGCCCCGGCTGCATTCGGGCGCTATCGCCAGATCGAGTCTCCGCCGAGAAGCGATCATGTCGTCGCGCATAACCGCAGAAACCCTGATTCTGCGGTTATGCGGCGCAGGTGTAAGCTCGCGCCGGGCATACAGCGTTCGGCAGAGGGCTTCAGAGTGGAAATCCGGCAGTTGAAGTATTTCATTGCAGTGGCCGAGGAACGCAACATCAGTCGGGCGGCAGCGCGCTTGCACATCTCGCAGCCGCCGCTAACGCGGCAGATCCAGGCCCTCGAAGAGCAGATGGAAGTTGCCCTGTTCAAACGCACGCCCTGGGGTGTGGAGCTGACCGAGGCGGGTGCGATGTTTCTGGAGCATGCTCGCCAGATCAAATCCCATGTCGAGTTGGCCAGCGAACAGGCGCGGCGAGCCGGCAAGGGACAGATCGGGCGCATCGATGTCGGCGTGTTCGGCTCGGCCATGCTGAACATCGTGCCGCAAATCCTGAACAGCTTCTCGGCCAGTCATCCAGACGTGAAGCTGGTGCTGCACAGCGCCGCCAAAGGGCCGCAGATCGAAGCACTGCATCGCGGCCGGATCATGATTGCCTTTGATCGCTACCTGCCGGAGACGCCCGAACTGTGCGTTGAAACCGTCTGTGCCGAGCCGGTGTACGTGGCGCTGAACACGCGCCACCCATTGGCGGCACAGGAACAGGTCGATATCGAACAATTGCGCGATGAACTACTGATCGGCGAGCAGGATTCCAGCATGTTCACGGCCACCCGCGAACTCTTCCGCCATCACGGTTTCGAGCCCCATACGCTGCAGAAAGCCGCCGACATGATTGCCGCGGCGGTAATGGTGGCAGGCGGTTTCGGCACGGCGCTGGTGCCCGATTCGGTGCGCAGCCTGCAATTGCCTAACGTCGTCTATCGCCCGCTGACCGGAGAGGTCGAAGCCCGGGTGCTGTTGCACTGCGCCTACCGGCGCGACGAATCCAGCCCGCTGCTGGCCGCACTGCTCGACACCGTGCGCGCTTTCCGCGCTGACACCCCCGCCTGAGGCTGGGCGGGCTCCCCATACCGCAAAGGTATCGTGGAAGACTTATTTGGAATTGGACGGTATGAAGTTCCTGCGCGATGCTGATCTCATCCAGCGCGCCAGTCACCGCCCGTCCGCATCAGGATCGAGTCGACTCCGCTGACACAATTTTTAAAGTCGAGGAGACCCGTTCCATGCAACAAGCCTTTTCTGTAGATCTTGGCGGCAAGGTCGCCGTCGTAACCGGCGGTGGCGGCGTGCTATGCGCCGAGATGGCCCGCGCGCTGGCCAGCAGCGGCGCCCGTATCGCCATTCTGGATCTGAAGCTGGAGGCGGCTGAAGCCGTCGCCGCCGAAATCCGCGCGGCCGGTGGCGACGCCATCGGCCTGGCCGCCAACGTACTGGAGCGCGCCTCGATTGAGCTGGCGGCTGCAGAAGTGCTGAGCCGGCTCGGCCCCTGCGATCTGCTGATCAACGGCGCCGGCGGTAATCACCCCAAGGGCACGACCACGCGCGAAACGGCCTCGGTGGCCGACCTGACAGAGACCGATCCGGCCGTGGTGACCTTCTTCACCCTCGACCCCGAAGGCATGCGTTTCGTGTTCGACCTGAATTTCCTCGGCACCTTGCTGCCTTCGCAGGTTTTCGCCAAGCAGATGCTCGGCCGCGATGGCTGCTCGATCCTCAATATCTCGTCGATGAATGCCTTCCGCCCACTGACCAAGATTCCGGCCTACAGCGCCGCCAAGGCAGCGGTCAGCAACTTCACGCAATGGTTGGCAGTCCATCTGGCGCCGCTGAATATCCGCGTGAATGCCATCGCCCCGGGCTTCTTCGTCACCAACCAGAACCGTGCCCTGTTGTTCTCGCCGGCCGGCGAACCAACGGCACGCGCCGGCAAGATCCTCGGCAACACGCCGATGAAGCGTTTCGGCGAAGCAAATGAGCTGACCGGCACCTTGCTGTGGCTGGCCAGCAACGCGGCTTCGGGCTTCGTGAATGGTGTGGTCGTGCCGGTTGATGGCGGTTTCTCAGCCTATTCCGGCGTTTGATTGAGGGCGCCGCGATGATCATGCAAGTCTGGATCGTGTGGAGCGACAGGCCGCTGGCGGCCTTTTCGTCAGAAACACGTGCGCGTACCTATATTGAAGATAACAAAGCCGAGAAACGCTGGGCCTGTTGCCCCGCCAACATTAACCCGGAAGCTTCGGCCGCAACATTCCTGCCCGTGCAGGGCGCGCCGCGGCGCATGCAGGCCAGCGCGGCCCACTGATAAATCCACCCAAGGAGATCCATAATGAAAATGTCATTCCGCTGGTATGGCGACAGCGACCCCGTCACCCTCGAATACATCCGCCAGATTCCGGGCATGCATGGCATCGTCTCGGCCGTGTATGACGTGCCGGTCGGCGAAGTGTGGCCGATCGACAAGATCCAGGCGCTGAAGGCGAAGATCGAAACCGCCGGTCTGGCCTTCGACGTCATCGAATCGGTGCCGGTGCATGAAGACATCAAGCTCGGCAAGCCGACGCGTGACCGCCTGATTGCCAACTACCAGCAAAGCATCCGCAATCTGGCCGCCTGTGGCCTCAAGGTGATCTGCTACAACTTCATGCCGGTTTTCGACTGGACGCGCACTACGCTGGCCAAGAAGCTCGCCGATGGCTCCACGACACTGGCTTTTTCAACGCAGGAAGTGGAAGAAATCGACGTCTCCAAGGGCATCTCGTTGCCCGGTTGGGATGCCAGCTACAAGGCTGATGAACTCAAGGCGCTGCTCAACGAGTACAGCAAGGTCGACGAAGAGAAACTGTGGTCGCACCTGGAATACTTCCTCAAGGCCATCATCCCGGTCGCCGAAGAAGTCGGCATCCAGATGGCCATCCACCCCGACGATCCTCCGCGTCCGATCTTCGGCCTGCCGCGTATCGTCAAGAATCGCGACGACCTAGCGCGCATCCTGAAGATTGTCGACACCAAGGCCAATGGCCTGACGCTGTGTTCGGGCTCGCTCGGCGCCGGGCCGGAAAACAATGTCGAAGCGCTGGTGCGCGAATTTGGCGGCCTCGGCCGCATCCATTTCGCCCACCTGCGCAACGTCAAGGTCTCGGCCAACGGTGATTTCGAAGAGACCGCGCACCGCTCCGACTGCGGCTCGCTCGACATGGCAGCGATCATCAAGGCCTACCACGACGTCGGCTTCACCGGCTACGTGCGCCCGGACCACGGCCGCATGATCTGGGGCGAAACCGGCAAGCCCGGCTACGGTCTTTACGACCGTGCGCTCGGCGCCGTGTATCTGAACGGACTGTGGGAAGCGGTCGACAAGTTCGGAGTGCCCGCGCAACGCTGATCGCGCTGCACGGCGAATGAAAGCCCGGTACCGCGCAAGCGGGCCGGGCTTTTTTAATGGTGTAAAGCCTCATGGAATAACGATGTACAGCGGGGTAGCCTGAAGACTGAATCCTCGCAAGCCTGCCAGGGCCATATCCTTGTAGACCAAAGAGGGTCGAGACTTTGCGAGCAAATGTGCCTGAGATCCTCGCTGGCGCTATGTCTTCGGGCATGAGTGCCGGACAGGCAATCCGGGGGCGGCTCTTCGGGACATTGACCAAAAAAAGCCCGCCGATTTGCGCCGGCGGGCTTTTGTTTGGGTGCGAGCTTGCGGCTCAGATCCAGCGGATCATCGCGTAGTTTTTCTTGCCCCGGCGCAGCAGGCTGAAGCGGCCGAAGAGGCGCTCGGCCTCGCTGAAGGCGTGATCCAGCGCGTCGGTTTTGGCACCGTTGATGGACACCGAACCGCTCTGAATGAAGGTCTTGGCTTCGGTCTTGGATTTCGCCAGTTCGCTTGCCACCAACACTTCGATCAGGCTGCTGACGGATTTTTCAAGGGCGACGCCCGGTACGCCGTCTTGTGCGAGCTGTTCCAGGTCGCCTTCGGTCAGCGCGGCCAGATCGCCAGAGAACAGGCTGGCGCTGATGCGCTGCGCGGCCTCCAGCGCGGCAGAGCCGTGCACCAGCGCGGTCGCTTGCTCGGCGAGGACGCGCTGGGCTTGCGGGCGGCCTTCCGCGGCCTTGTCGGCCGTTTCGATGGCGGCGATTTCAGCGACCGACAGGAAACTGAAGTAGCTGAGGAATTTGTACACGTCGGCGTCCGCCGTGTTCAGCCAGAACTGGTAGAAGGCGTAGTGCGAAGTCTTCTTCGCGTCCAGCCAGACGGTGCCGGATTCGGTCTTGCCGAATTTCGTGCCGTCGGCCTTGGCCACCAGCGGCAGAGTCAGGCCGAAGACCTGTTTGTGGTTGAGACGCCGCGTCAGGTCGGTGCCGGCAACGATGTTGCCCCACTGATCGGAGCCGCCGATCTGCAGCACGCAGTCGTGGCGCTTGTTGAGCTCGGCAAAATCGTAACCTTGCAGCAGGCTGTAGGAGAACTCGGTGTAGGAGATGCCCTCGCCTTCGCGGTTGATGCGCTGCTGCACGGATTCTTTCTTGATCATGACGTTGATCGAGAAGTGCTTGCCGACGTCGCGCAAAAATTCCAGCGCGCCCATGCCGCTGAACCAGTCGTAATTATTCACCATGACGGCGCCATTGCTGCCGGTGAAACTCAGGAAGGGTTCGACCTGGGCGCGGATCTTGTCCACCCAGCCGGCGATGATGTCGGGTGTGTTGAGCTTGCGCTCGGTGGCCTTGAAGCTGGGGTCGCCGATCATGCCGGTGGCCCCGCCCACCAGGGCAATCGGCTTGTGGCCGGCGAGCTGGAAGCGTTTGAGCACCAGCAGGGGCACCAGCGAGCCGATGTGCAGGCTGTCGGCAGTCGGGTCGAAGCCGCAATACAGCGTGAGCGCGCCCTTCGTCAGCAATTCATCGAGCGCCTCGGCGTCGGTGGCCTGGGCAATCAGGCCACGGGCATGCAGATCCTGCAGAAGGGGGGACTGGTACATCACGGTTTCTCCACAAAGCCGGCGCACAGCGTGCGCGCCACATGAATCAAAGGCGCGATTCTAACAGGCGGGGGCGCCCGTCAGATTCCGGGCATGGCATGGTTGGCGATGTGGCTGCTTCGGACAGGCCGTTCGCCGAGCTGATTTGCTTATGGGCGCCAGCGTACAGAAGCGCAGGAGTTCAAGGCCTATTGTCTGCAACAAGGGGCTGGACGGTTCAGCACCCCAGACCTGCAACCAACATGAACAGGAGTGCACCATGAATAAAGATCAAGTAAAAGGCCGTGTCGACGAAGCAACCGGCAAGGTGAAAGAGGCCGCCGGCAAGGTGGTCGGCAATCCCACGCTGGAGCTCAAGGGCAAGATTCAGGGCGCCACCGGCAAAGTTCAGGCTGCGTTCGGTGATGCCAAGGAAGAGATCCGCAAATCCACGCGAGCTAAGTAATACGAGCGCTCGCGTGTGGAATATCACGGGCAGCAGAGCGATCGGCTACCCGTGATGTTGTTGCCCCGGAAAGCACATACAGGAACACCTCATGAAAGACACACAGGCCAAAAGCGCCGTTGACAAACCAGAAGACGCGCGGAAGGAATCGACCCGCAAGACCGTCTATAGTCCCTCACGCGAGACCGTGGGCAACTTCGAAGCCGGTGCGCGCAAGGCTCAAGTGGCTTTCGCCGAAGCACTGAAAAAGATTCGCCAAACGGACCAAGGTCCGCAGAAATGAAAAGGGCCGGACAGGGTCCGGCCCGGCAAAACAATTTGCGGTAGATTCAGGCAGCGCGGCGACGCATGAAGCCGAGCAGGCCCAGACCGCCAAGCAGCATCATCCAGCTGGAAGCTTCCGGCACAGGCGCCAGGGCATACAGCGTCGTAGTGTTGGAGACTTCGTTGGCAATCGCCAGGTAATGCTTGCCATCCATCGTGAAGCTAGTGAGGCCTTCAGGCGCCACGTCGCCATTGGTGACGATCATGTCGATGAAGACTGAATTGGCCGGGTCGGTGATGTCATACACGGCGACCGCGCCCTTGGTCGTGCGCTCCAGGCCGATGAAGGCATAGGTACGACCGTCGATGACTTTCAGGGTGACGCCTTCCGGTTCCACGCCCTTGTCATCGCTGCGACCGTCGTCGTAAATGCCACGCGCGATGGCTTCGGCATCCAGTTTGTTGCCGCTGTCGAACACGATGTTGCCGGCGGCATCACGGATGCTGAAGGAACGGCCGCCGAAGGTGACCAGATTGCCGGCCGTGGAATCGGTGGTGGAGATGTTCAGGCGGGCCAGATCGCCGGTGGCGCCCAGCGTGCTGGCGCGCGCCTTGTCGCCGTCGTCTTCGCGCGTGTCGCCTTCGTTGGCCATGACCAGATAGGTCTGGCCGTTGGCCTGATAGGCGGCGATGCTGTCGGGCTGATACAGACCGCTGACGTTCACCGTCTTGAGCGAGCCAACGTCCTTCTTGTCATTGGTGTCGATGGCATTCGCGGTGGTGTTGAAGCTCTTGGTGCCCAAGCCGACCACGCTGGTGAAGGTGTTGCTGTTCAGATCCAGCACGCCCATCGCGTTGGCTTCCTGCAGGGTCACATAGGCTTTCGTGCCGGTGGCATTCACGGCAATGTATTCGGGTTCGAAATCCATCGGCGTCGTGCGTACGCTGCCCGTAATCGGCACGCCACTGAAGCCGGCGGTGGCGACCAGAGTGCGGCTGTTCATGTCGATGATGCTGACGCTGCCGGCTGGGTCAAAGCCCGTGTAGCTGGTCGGCGAGGCTTCGTTGGCAACCAGCAGCTTGCTGCCGTTCGGCGTGAAGGTGAGCATGTCCGGCAGGGCGCCGACGGTGAAGGAATTGGTGCCGCTGGCCAGCGCCAGGGTGCTGGTGTCGAAGAGCTTGACCACGCCTGGATCGGTGCGCACCGAGGATTCGATGGCGAAGGCCGCAATCCCGTTGTTGATGGCGACGCTGTTGATGCTGCCCCAGGCAGTTGTGTCGATATGCTGGATCAGGCTGCCGGTGCGGGCGTTGAGCACGTCCACGCCAACGATGCCGGCAACCCACAGGGTGTTGGTTTGCGCATCGAAAGAGGCGATTTCGGAAAACTGACCACCTGTGTGGCTGAAGGTCCAGGCCTGGCTCAGACCGGTGAAGGGCGTAGCGGCCGAAGCGGCCAGCGGGCTGAGGGCGCAGGCCAGCAGGGTGACGAGGTGACGGGGCTTGAAGGGCAGAGTGGGTGCGGGCATCGGGCAAACCTTTTTTAAGAGATCGAGGCGGGGCCGGGTGAGTTCCCGGAACCTGCGCGCGATTCTTGCCCTGCCCTGTTACACCGGCGTGACAAGGGCCTTCATGGCAGTGGCCTGCAGAGCCGCAGCGGACGGCCCTCTACGGGCAGGCTTGCTGTAAAGGCAAGCGGGGTGCGGCTCTGCAAGGCATGGCACGCACGCAAAAAAGCCCGCAAACCTGAGTTTGCGGTACTGCTGTTTATTCAGACTTTTGACATCAAATTTCCGTCGTTCCCGCGAAGGCGGGAAGCCAGCGGCGTTCGCAAAGTCTCTGGATTCCCGCCTTCGCGGGAACGACGTGAGAGGGGTTGTTGATCCCTGGGTGAACTGTAGTAAGCCAAGGCGGGCTTTTTTGGCGCGCGCTGCGGCTTAGCCCCAGCCTTCCAGCACGATCTTGCCCCGCGCCTTGCCGGATTCGAGCAGGGCGTGGGCGCGCTGCAGATTCGCCGCATTGATCACGCCAAAATGCTCGCCCAGGGTGCTGCGGATCTGGCCGGCATCGACCAGAACTGCGAGGTTTTCGAGGATGTGGTGCTGGGCGATCATGTCCGGCGTGCTGAACAGGGCACGCGTGAACATCAGCTCCCAGTGCAGCGAAATCGATTTGCGCTTGAGCGCGCTGACGTCCAGCGCCTTGGGGTCGTCGATCAGGCCGAAACGCCCCTGCGGCAGCAGGCATTCGACGATCTGGGCAAAGTGCTGATCGGTCTGGGTCAGACTCACCACGTAGCGCACTTGCGGAATGCCAATGCGCTTGAGTTCCTCGCTCAAGGGCTGGCTATGGTCAATGACGTGATGAGCGCCGAGCTCGCGCACCCAGGCCTGGGTTTCCGCCCGTGAAGCCGTGCCGATCACGGTCAGCCCGGTGAGCTGGCGCGCCAGCTGGGTCAGGATCGAACCGACGCCGCCGGCCGCGCCGATAATCAGAATGGCGTCCTCGCTCGTGCCGCCCTGCTTCACTTCCAGGCGATCAAACAGCATCTCCCAGGCGGTCAGGCTGGTCAGCGGCAGGGCTGCAGCCTGCGCGTCAGGCAAGGATTCTGGCGCGTGGCCGACGATGCGTTCATCCACCACATGCCGCTGGCTGTTGGCACCGGCCCGCGCGATGGAGCCGGCGTACCAGACGCGATCGCCGGCCTTGAACAGACTGACCTCGGGGCCGACGGCAAGCACGCGGCCAACCGCATCCCAGCCCAGCACTTTGGTCTCACCGGGCGGCGGCGTGGCGCTTTTGCGCACCTTGGTGTCGACCGGATTCACAGCGATGGCGCTGACCTCCACCAGCAGCTCGCGCCCGCTGACTTGCGGCTCGGGCAGCTCAAGGTCGAGCAAAGCATCGGCATGCTCGATGGGCAGGATGTTCTGGTAGCCAACAGCTTTCATGGTCGTTCCTCTCACTTGCACGCAGCCAAAGCCGGCTGCAAATTTTTTGTCATTGCCGCCTTGCGGCCGCCGAGTTGGTTCAGGACCAGACTCAGCAGTACCAGCGCCGCGCCGACCAGCTCCCAGTGGCCCAACGCATGGCCGCGCAGCACGCCGACCGCGAGGGCCGTCAGCGGCACCACATTGATAAAGAGCATGCCACGTTGCGCGCCGATCTGGCGGATGCCCTGATTCCAGCACAGCACGGCGACAACGGCCGCCAGCAAGACCAGAAACAGCAGGGCCGGAGCCAGCGCAGGCAGGGCGCTCGCAGCAGGCAGACGAAGGCCACCGGCCGCACCCACGACAAGCCAGAAAACCCCAAGCGCCAGCGCGCCGCCCGTGCCGCTGAGCGCCGTGTAACGCAGCGGAGACCAGTGCGGGAAAGCGGCCGCGCCCATCGAGTACAGCACCCAGCAGGTGCCGCCGGCAATCATCATCAGCGTGGGCAGTACGGCGGCATGTTCGGTGAGGCGGCTCAGATGGCCGTCGGTGGTCAGCAACACCACGCCGAGCACCGCCAGGGCCAGCGCGCCGAAGCTGCGAGCCGCCGGCCGTTTGCCGCTGCGCGCCCACTGGATCATCACCGCGATCAAGGGTTGCAAGGCCATCACGATGGCGCCGAATTCCGGTCGCGACATGCTGACGCCGTAGAACATCAGCAGATTGAAACCGGCAAAGCCCAGCGTGCCGAGCCCCAACAGCTTCCAGCCGTGGCCTTCGAGCCCGAGCGCAGCCGCGCCTTCGCGCCAGGCCAAGAGGGCAAGGAAGATCGGCGCGGCGATACCGTAGCGCCACAGGCTCATCGAGATCGGATCCATGTCGGCCAGCACCGCCTTAGAGACCGGGAAGGCGACGCCCCACATGATCGTGGCCAGCACCAAAGCCAGGGAGGCCCAGGCGGTTGGGCTGAGAAGTTTTGAGGTTTTTTGCATGATGTGGACCTCTGCTGGGTCGGGGATGGGGTAAGTGCAGTCTAGAGTTTCTTGATCTGCTAAAAAAGCGCTACAGTCGAACAGGATTGTTTCTGAATAGGCGCAAATCATGGAACGACTGATCAACATGGCGAGCTTCGCGGAAGTCGTCGAGGCGGGCGGATTTTCGGCGGCGGCGCAAAAACTGGCTTGCTCGCGGGCAGTGGTCAGCAAACGCATCAGCGCGCTGGAGAAGGATTTCGGCGTCACCCTGCTGCATCGCACGACCCGGCGCCAGAGTCTCTCCGAGGCCGGCGAGGCGCTCTACGCCTACTGCCGGCGCGTGCTCGACGAAATGAACAGTGCCGAGGCGCATCTGCACGAACTGGCCAGCACGCCGCGCGGCACCCTGCGCGTAACCGCGCCGCATTCCTACGGCACGCGCGTGCTCGGCCCGCAGCTCGCGTCCTTCCTGCAGCGCTTCCCTGAGATTCGCGTCGAACTGCAGCTCAGCGACCAGATGGCCGATCTGGCCGGGTCCGCCGTGGATATCGCGGTTCGCCTGACCAATACGCCCGCGCCGGGCCTGGTCGCGCGTCATCTGGCCGAATTGCCCTATGTGATCTGCGCCGCCCCGGCCTATCTGCAGGCGCACGGCACGCCGCAAACTGCGCCCGAGCTGCGTCAGCACAATTGCCTGTTCTACGCCGGTGACGTGATCCAGAATCCCTGGCGCATCACCAGCCCGGCCGGCGAAATGCTGGACATCGAAGTGCGTGGCGTGCTGGTCGTGAACAGTGTCGAAGTGCTGCGTGCCACGGCCTGCGAAGGTCTGGGCATCATCGCCATGTCGCGTTATCTGGTCGACGCCGAATTGCAGCGCGGCGAGCTGGTCGAGATCCTTGGCGATTGCCACATGCCGCCGCGCCAGATCCACCTCGTCACCCTGCCGGACCGCCTGCTCCCCGCCAAGACCCGCGCCTTCATCGACTTCCTGCTGCCAGGGCGCTCGGTCGCTATGCGCTGAGAGCGTTGCCTGAATAGCTGCCTGAAGAGCCTCACCGGGCGGACTTCTTCGGGCATGCATGCTGCACAGGCAAGCGGGGTGCGGCTCTTCAGGCTATCTGTTCAGAAACCTGTTTCCGGCCCTTCGTGCGCAACAAATAGACCTTTTCCTCGGTCCGCTGCGCTTCTGCCTGTTCGTGGCCGGCGTGGGTTTCAAAGCCCGCCTCGCCGTGCAGCAATTCGATGCTGAAGCGCGTCTGATACAGCGCCAGAATTTCCTCATCGATCACGAAGCTGTTCTCCGCATCGCCGGCCTCCGGATAGCCCGTTGAGAGCAGCAACACCGGACAGGCTGGCGGCAAGAGGTTGGCCAGATGACTGACGTAGCGCTGGCGCAGCTTGGGGCCGAAGGCCTGCATGGCGGCGTGGTCGTACACGGCCGTTACATCGGCAAGTTCAGCTGAGCCCAGATCGAAATAATCGCCGCAGAAGATATCCACCTGATCGGTATGCCAGCGCGTGAGTTTGCCCTGCCGGCTTGACTGCGGGACCAAGTGCTTGGCAGCGAAGAAGGCCGCTACAGCAATCGGGCTGATTTCGACGCCGACGAGGCGGCAGTGCTGTGACAGCAGCCAGGCCATGTCCAGGCTCTTGCCGCACAGCGGCACGAAAACCTTTGCGTCGGCCGGCAGCGCCAGGCTCGGCCAATAGGTCTGCAAGAGCGGATTGACCTGCATCTGGTGAAAATCGATCTGATCCGCCGCCCAGGCCTGCTTCCAGAGTTTGCAAGACATCGCCATTTTTCCTGTATCTGATTGCGTGAAAGCACAGGAAACAAAGGCGAGAACGCCTGACCACTTTTGTTTGCCACTACGCGTAGAGCTGGGAACGCGCCGCCGCTGACCGGCCTGTTGAGCTGAGTGTAGCACTGAGGCGTTAGCGCCCCGAACCGCCGCTTTGCCTGGCATTGACAGCGAATCAGTATGTGTTGCCTGCTACGGCGCACACGCCGCCCGATTGCAGCGCCTCCTGCGAAGCTGAAGAGAAACGCATGCCGGCAGAGAGCCGGCAGCAAGTCGCCGCCGCCCCCTGCGTGATCGCCTACGAAGTGGAAGGCGTGCTCGATGATGGCGGCACGGTTGCAAGGGTCACGCCTGCATCCAAGGGGCGGCGCAATAGGCGCGCAGACTTTGCAGATACCTGCCTGAAGAGCCGCATGGGGCGGACATCTTCAGGCAGGTATCTCGCAGATGCAAGCGGGGTACGGCTCAGCGTAGGTTAGGTTCGGAGCGCTGCGACAACCCCCGTCACGCCTTGGCAAGGCTCATGATGGCTTGCTGCGCGAATCCACCCTGCTGACTCGTCTCCTGCGCATCAACAAATACGCCGCCGGCACCAGAAACATCGACAGCAGCGGCGCGGTGATCATGCCGCCGACCATCGGTGCGGCGATGCGCTGCATCACCTCCGAGCCGGTGCCGCCGCCCCACATGATGGGCAAGAGGCCGGCTAGGATCACCGCCACGGTCATGGCCTTGGGCCGCACGCGCAGCACCGCGCCTTCGCGGATTGCGTCGAGCAGGGCTTCGGTATCGCTCATGCCTTTGTCCAGACGTTCCTCCCAGGCGTGCTTCAAGTACAAAAGCATGATCACGCCGAACTCGGCCGACACGCCGGCCAGCGCGATGAAACCGACCGCCCCGGCCACCGACAGGTTGTAGCCGAGCAGCCACAGCAGCCAGATGCCGCCGACCAGCGCGAAGGGCAAGGTTGCCATGATCAACACGGCTTCATCGACGCGGCGGAAGCTGAGGTAAAGCAGCAGGAAAATGATCATCAGGGTGAAGGGCACGACGATCTTCATCTTGGCGGCCGCACGTTCCATGTACTCGAACTGGCCGGACCAGGCCAGCGAATAGCCGGCGGGCATCTTCACCTGCTCGCTGACGGCTTTCTGCATGTCATGCACCGTGCGCGCCAGATCGCGGCCACGGATATCGACATAGACCCAGCCGGAGAGGCGCGCGTTTTCGCTTTTCAACATGGGCGGGCCATCGCTGATGCGGATCTGGGCCACATCGCCGAGCGACAGGCGCTGGGCGCGCGGGCCGACGATGGGCAGCTCGCGCAGCTTCTGCAGCGAATCGCGCAGCTCGCGCGGGTAGCGCACATTGATCGGATAGCGGGCGAGGCCCTCGATGGTCTCGCCGACGTTCTCGCCGCCGATGGCTGCACTGACCACGCTTTGCACATCGGCGATGTTCATGCCGAAACGCGCGGCGGCGTCGCGGTCGATGTTCACGTCGATGTAGCGCCCGCCGGTGAGGCGCTCGGCCAGCGCCGAGCTGACGCCGGGGACGTCCTTGACCACGCGCTCGATCTGGGTGGTGAGGCGTTCGATCTCGGTGAGCGAGGCGCCGCCGACCTTGATGCCCACCGGGCTCTTGATGCCGGTGGCGAGCATGTCGATGCGGTTGCGGATCGGCGGCACCCAGATGTTGGCGAGGCCCGGCACCTTGACGATGCGGTCCAGCTCTTCGATCAGCTTCTCGCTCGTCATGCCCGGCCGCCATTCGCTCTTCGGTTTGAACTGGATGGTGGTTTCGAACATCTCGATCGGTGCCGGATCGGTGGCCGTTTCGGCGCGACCGGCCTTGCCGAAGACGCGCGCGACTTCGGGCACGCTCTTGATCAGGCGGTCGGTCTGCTGCAGCAATTCGCTGGCCTTGCCGGCGGAGAGCATGGGCAAAGCCGTCGGCATGTAGAGTAGATCGCCTTCGTCCATCGGCGGCATGAACTCGCCACCGATGTGCTGCAGCGGCCACAGACTCAGTACCAGGAGCACCAGCGCGGCGGCCAGCGTGGCTTTGGGCCAGGCCAGCACGCCGTTGAGCAGCGGGCGATAAATCGCAATGAGGGCGCGGTTGAGCGGATTCTTGTGCTCGTCCGGAATCTTGCCGCGAATCAGATAACCCATCAGCACCGGGATCAGCGTCACTGCCAGAGCGGCCGAGGCGGCCATGGCGTAGGTCTTGGTGAAGGCCAGCGGTGCGAACAGCCGGCCTTCCTGCGCCTCCAGCGTGAACACCGGGATGAAGGACAGGGTGATGATCAGCAGCGAGAAGAACAACGCCGGGCCGACTTCGGCGGCGGCGTCGCCGATGATCTGCCAGTGCGTCTCGCCGCGAGGCTCTTCACCCGGGTGCGCGTGTTTCCACTTTTCCAGATGCTTGTGGGCGTTCTCGATCATCACCACAGCGCCATCCACCATCGCCCCGATGGCAATCGCGATGCCGCCCAGCGACATGATGTTCGCATTGACGCCCTGATAGTGCATGACGATGAACGCCATCAGGATGCCCAGCGGCAGCGAGATGATCGCCACCAGCGACGAGCGCAGGTGAAACAGGAAGATGAAACACACCAGCGCCACGACGATGAATTCTTCCAGCAGTTTGTAACTGAGGTTATCCACCGCGCGCTCGATCAGATCGCCGCGATCATAGGTCGCCACGATCTCGACGCCTTCGGGCAGGCTGGGTTTAAGCGCTTCGAGCTTGGCCTTCACTGCGTTAATCGCTTCCAGCGCGTTCTTGCCTGATCGCAATACGACCACGCCGCCCGCCACTTCGCCCTCGCCATCCAGTTCGGCGATGCCGCGTCGCATCTCCGGCCCGATCTGCAGCGTAGCAACGTCCCCAAGGCGCACCGACACGCCGGAGGCTTCACTCATCAGCGGGATCTTGCGGAAATCGTCGAGCGTCTGCAGATAGCCCGAAGCGCGCACCATGTACTCGGCTTCACCCAGTTCCAGCACCGAGCCGCCGGTTTCCTGATTCGCCCGCATCAGCGCATCGATCACCATGGCATGACTCAGGCCGTAGGCGCGCAGCCGGTCCGGATTCAGCACCACCTGATACTGCTTGACCATGCCGCCGACCGAAGCGACCTCGGCCACGTTCGGCACGGTTTTCAACTCGTACTTGAGGAACCAGTCCTGCAGGCTGCGCAGCTGGGCGAGGTCGTGCTTGCCGCTCTTGTCGACCAGCGCATAGCTGTAGATCCAGCCCACGCCGGTGGCGTCCGGCCCCAGCGCGGTTTTGGCCGATGGCGGCAGGCGTGACTGCACCTGATTCAGGTATTCCAGCACGCGCGAACGCGCCCAGTACAGGTCGGTGCCATCTTCGAACAGCACATAGACGAAGGAATCACCGAAGAAGGAGAAGCCGCGTACCGTCTTCGCCCCTGGCACCGAGAGCATGGTGGTGGTGAGCGGATAGGTGACCTGATTCTCGACGATCTGCGGCGCCTGTCCCGGATAGCTGGTGCGGATGATCACCTGCACGTCGGACAGATCGGGCAGCGCATCCAGCGGCGTGCGCAACGCGGCGTAAACGCCCCATGCGCTCAGCATCAGCGTGGCGAGCAGAACGAGGAAGCGGTTGCTGATGGACCAGCGGATCAGTTTGGCGATCATGGCTGATCTCCAGCGCAGAACCCGTCATTCCCGCGACGGCGGGAATCCGGTGTCTGCAAGCCTTGCCGGTCAATCAAAGAAGCAAGCAAAAGCCGCTGGGTCCCCGCCCCCGATCGGGTCGAGGGCAGGCTCTGCGCGGGGACGATGCTGCTGGGTGCCGCGGTGTTGAAGGTTTCGCTCATTTCCCACCCCCAATCACCATCACATGCGTCAGCTGCGGCTCGCCGCTGGCGGGTGTGGTGAAAGCGATGTGCACTTTCTGGCCGGGCTTCAGATCCTTGGGCAGGCCGTCCTTGGGCAACTTGAAGCCCATGGTCATCGCGCCCCATTTCAGTTCGGGAATAGCCGGATGGGAGAGCATCGCCATGCCATCCACTTCGGATTCGAACACCGCTTCGACCTGATATTCCTTCGCCGTAATGGCCAGCGGCTCCGCGACACGCGTGCCGACTGAACGCAGGCTGGCTTCCGAATCGAGCAGGAACTGGCCGGAGACAACGACCTTCTGCCCGGCGGCGAGGCCATTCGTAATCTCGATCTGGCCATTGGCTTCCTGGCCGGTCTGCACATCGACCGGGCGGTACTTGCCTTCACCTTCGGCGAGCATCACCACGCTGCGCGTGCCGGTGCGGATCAGGGCTTCGGCCGGAATCACCAGAGCGGGCTTTGCTGCGCCGCCGAGTGAAATGCGTACGAACATGCCGGGCGACAAACGAGCGCCGGGATTGGCGAGCTCGATGCGCGCCTTGAGGGTGCGGGTGGTCGCTTCCACCTCGGGCAGAATGGCCTGCACCCGGCCCTTGAACACCTGCCCGGAGAAGCCCGCCAGCATTGCCTCTACAGGCATGCCTGTTGTCACCAGGGCGGCTGCGCTTTCCGGGATTTCGGCATTCACCCAGACGCTGTCCAGCGCGTTGATCTGGAACAGCGTGGCGCCGGCCATCACCGTCATGCCTTCGCGCGCGGCGAGTTCGATCACGCTGCCGGCGACCGGCGCGTGGATCGTGATGCGCGCCTGTGCCTTACCTTCACGTTCGACTTTGGCGATCAGCGCGTCGTCCATGCCAGCCTGACGCATGCGTTGGCGTGCGCCGTCGACCAATGCTGGCATGCCTTCGCCCTGCATTTTCTTCACCGCGAGGAATTCTTCCTGCGCAGCGATCCAGTCCGGCACATACAGCTCGGCGAGGGCTTGCCCCTTGCTGACGCGGTCCAGGGTGGCGCGCACGAAAAGTTTCTCGACGAAGCCGGTATTGCGCGCCTGTACCACGGCCAGCCCGCGTTCATTCCAGGCCACGCTGCCGCTGACTTCGATCTTCGGCGCGAGGCTGCCCTGCACGACTTCGACGGTACGCAGACCCAGGTTCTGCGTCTGGCGCGGGCTCACGCTGATGCCGCCAGCATCGGCAGCATCGGCAGCATCGGCAGCTTCGTCGGCGAAGACCGGCTGAAGCTGCATGTCCATAAAGGGCGATTTGCCGGGTGCATCAAACTTCTGGCCGGGCACCATCGGATCCTGCCAGTACAGCACCTTGCGGCCACTGGCGGGGTCGATCTTGTCACCGGCACCCGCAGCGACTTGCGGCGTGACGGAATGGCGGGTGCCGAGCTGATAGGCGCCGTAGCCGACCGCGCCGAAGGCGAGCAGGACGGCGAGGGTGAGGACTTTCTGCTGGGTACTGATCATGGTTGTGCTCCTAGCGCAGACGAGGATTGGTCCTCTTGCGGGTTCAGGAAATTGAGTTGCGCCCAGGTGCGGGCAGCTTCCAGCGCGATGCGCTGGCGTTCCATCTGGGCGTCGACGGCCATGCGCCGCGCTTCAAGCACGCGCGGCAGGCTGCCGGAGCCGGCGCGATAGGCGGTCAGTGCGGCCTCAGTTTGCTGGCGGCTCAGCGGAATCAGAACTTCGTCATAACGTTGGAGGCGTTCGCGGCTGTTCTGCAACACGGCAAGATTGCCGCGGAGCTCGCTCAAGTAGGCGCGCTGCATGTCGTCCTTGCGGGCGCGTGCTTCGTCCAGCTGAGCCAGTTTGGCGCCGAGTTCGCGATCCTGCCGGTTGGCGCGATCCCAAGGCAGGGGCATCGACACGTTCAACGAAACCATGTTGGCGTAGCTGGGCCCGCGGAAGCCATACATCAGCTCGACGGCTATGTCCGGCTTGCGATTTTCGCGTGCCACGCGGGCATCCGCTTCGGCGACGGCGACCATGCCTTGCTGGGTGGCCAAGGTCGGATGTTCGCCAGCGTCTTCGCTGAGGTTCTGCGGCTGCCAGTCCAGCGCAGCGATGGGAGGTGGCGCGTCCAGCGGCCGTTCGGCAGCGTCGCCGATCCAGCGCGCGAGCCGACTGCGGGCCATGGCGATGTCGCGCTGCATCTGAGCGAGTTGATCCTGTGCGCGTTCGATGCCCAGGCGGTTGGCAAACACATCGGCCTGCTCGCCGCGGCTGGCACGAAAGGCCGCTTCGGCGGCCTGCTGTTGCAGGCGCAGTTCGGCGACCTGTTGTTCCAGCAGGCTGCGCATGCTCTCCTGATAGGCCACGTCCAGCCAGGCCAGGGTCGCGTCGCGACGCGTGTCGGCGAGGATCTGGCGTTGGCTGATCCGCGCCAGATCGCCTTCACGGCTGGCTTTGTCGGCACGCGCCTGGCGCTTGTCGCCGCGTGTGAATTCCTGCATCAGGCCGACCTGGCGCATGGTCATGCCTTCCTGCACCAGACTCCAGGCCATCTCGCCGGCGACCGGCACGTTATTGACGCCCAGCTTCAACACCGGGTCGGGCAATTGTCCGGCCGCTACCGCCATTTCACGCGCAGCGGCTTCCTGCGCGCGGCTGGCAGCGATCTGCGGTGCATGGTTTTCGGCGAGACGCCGGGCTTCGTTCAGCGAGAGTGGCTCGGCTGCCAGCAGGGGGCTGGCGAGTAGCACGGCCAGCCATAGAAAGTGTCGTGTCATGGTTTCACCTCGATTGTGCCGCGCATGCCGGCCTGGAAATGCCCATTGATCAGGCAGGCAAAGGCGAACTGGCCGGCGCGATTGAAGCGCCACACCAGCGCACGCGATTGCCCGGCCGGGACGTGGGCCATGTGGGCTTCGGCATGTTCCATGGTGGGGAAGCGCTTCATCATTTCGGCATGCTCGGCCAGTGCGGCGGGCGTGCCGATGACCAGTTCGTGCAGCTGTGCGCCTGCGTTGGTGATGATCAGGCGCACGGTCTCACCGCGTTTGACACTGAACGTGTCGGGGCTGAAGCGCATGTCATCGCCCATGCTGATGCGGATTTCACGCCGCACCGCCTTGGCTTGCCCGGCAATGCCCCAAGGAGTCTGCTCGGCATGCATGGCGGACGGCCTGGCGGCAAGGCGGTCTTCGTGCGCGAAGGCCGGCAGTGTCAGGCCGCTGAGGGCGAGACACAGCCAGACCATCCGCAATGGTCTGTGGATCATGATGGGCTCCTCAGCGCTGAATCAGCGTGACGGTCAGCACACCGCCGGGCTCTTCGGCACGGAAGCGCACCGGATCACCTGCCTTCAGATTCTTGGGCAGTTCGATGCCCGCCTTGATCGCGAACACCATGGTCATGGGCGACATGCCGAGGTTCTTCAGTTCGCCATGCTTGAGGGTGATTTTGCGGGTCTTGAGATCGATAGCACGCACTTCGCCGCTGCTTAGTTCAGTACTGACGGCAGCTGTGGCGGGCATGTCGTGCCCCGTATGCTGAGCTTGGGCGGGAAGGGCGAAGACGGCAAAGCCGAGTGCGGTGGACGCAATGAGGGTGCGGATTTTCATGGCAATTTCCTGATCAATGAATACGACAGACAACTGGCAGCGTAGAAAACCTGCCAGAAATACGTAGCTTGGGTTCAGGAAATGGCGCGCGGGGGGCGCTCCAGACCGTCCGGGATGAAGCCGCTAGGTTTGCGGGAAAGCAGGGAGAGGTAGGTGTTGTCGCCGGACTGGTTGAGCGGCGCAGGTGAAAGGCTGGCGTTCAGGATCGCGCCAGTGCAGCAACTGCTGCAGACCTTCAGCTTGACGGAGTTGTGACTGTCTTGCGTGGATTTCTCAGGTGCTGAGTGATCCACAGACTGGGCCATGCCGCTATGGCAATCCGTCATCTGCGCTGGCCCGGAGTGCTCGGCCACACTCATGGTCATGACGGCCGCCGACACGCCCTGTAGCGGGACGGTCAGCATGATCAGACAGATGAGGAGGAGGCGGAAGCGACGGGCCATATCGGCAGTTTAGTACGGATACCGGAATTTTGGTTCCCGGCAAAAGGGATTGGCCGCAGCCAATCCCTTTGTGTGGCACCAACGCCGGACTATTTGACCGCTGTCGCGGGGCCTGCGCCCGGACCGAAATTATTGAACTCCCACAGGCGGTTGAAGCCCGCGTCATCCAGATCGCGCGCCGGATTGGCGTTGCCGCTGTGCATGCGGGTGGTGGTGGCGGCGCGATCCCAAGGTGTGTTGATGCTGAAGCTGGCATCAATGTAGCTGTCGCGGATCACCAGCTGGCCATTCGGCGTGCTGCCCATCAGGTAGCCGGTGCCGCTGGCACCCTGATCCCAGGATCGGCCGAGGAAACTCGTACCCAGCGCCTGATGCGCGGCATCCCCCGTGAAACGACTGTTAACTACGAGGAAGCCGAGCGCGGAGTCGGCCAGCGTATCCGGCGCGAAGACGATGGCCGGCCGATTCTGGCGGCTGGCGACGATGTGGAACTGGCAGTTGTCGAACACGGCATGCGCCCGGCCGAAGACAAAATCGGTGTCGCCCTCGATGTAGCTGTCCTTGACGTAAACGCGAGCGATGCGGTCGGTGGGATAAGTGCCGAGCTTGTTCGGAATCGTCGGTGCTTCGCCGACATTGGCCAGAAAAGTGTCCTGGCGGCCGATCAGGCGCACGTTTTCCAGCTGGGTTTTGTCACCATCGGTGCGCAGCGCTACGGCCTGATGCGTGCCGCCATCCACACTGTCGAGCAAGGTGTTGGTGATCGTCAGATTGGCGATCTGGAAACCGGGCGATTGCGCCCACACCACGGCCGAGCAAGGTGTGTCGATCTTCTTGCCGCCTGGCAGGTCGGCGCAGGCCTTGAACATTTCCCAAGCCGGATCACCTTCCTTGAACTGGCCGGCCGGATTGACGGTTTGCGCATACACGGCGGGCAGCACGATGGCGTCCAGGGTGAGTTCCAGCTTCACGTCAGCAGGCTTGCTGCCGGCCCCTATCAGGGTGATGGGCGGGGCGCTGATCGGCACGTAAACGGCGCCAGTGTAGGTGCCGGGCAGGATTTTGATGAACTGACGCACCGCCTTGCCTTTGTGGATTGCCGCATTGACGGCTTCCTGCACGCTGGCGTGGCTGCCACCCTTGCCGACGACGAAGTCCGGCGTGCTGTCGAGGTAGATCGCTACCGGTAGCCATGGATCAGGTGTGGGCGAGGCGAGCAGGCCATTGGCTGCGAAGTAACGTTCCATCGTGAACTGGCTGGCTTCCTCGGCAGAAAGCACCGGGCGGCTGGCGCTGCCGGGGGCGATTTGGGGGGAAAGGGGTTTCTGACTCATCAGGCTGCATCCGCTCAGGGCCAGCATCAATAGCGATGCGGCCGTGTTTGCTACAAGAGAATTCATGGATTTGCTCCTCCCGGGAAGGGCATGCGTGCCGGCTCTTGGCGTGGCACCGGTCTCAACCCTAACATTGCCGCCATCTCGTCTCAAGCCTCGAAGTGCAAGGATTTGATACGGTTTGCGCTGGCTCAGAAGCTTGGGTCGCGGCGCGCAGCATGGCATGCCGGAGAACCGCGCGCCATAAGCATCTTCGAGCATGTTCTGTGCCCGGGCAGGTCAGGCAAGCTTGTACGGGCAGCCTGCCCTGAGCGACCGTCGGCACGCGCCTCTGCGGACAGCTTCACAATCAGAATCGATGCAGCCGGTGGCTTGCGTTAAAATCAGCAGTTCGCCAAACCTGTTCTGAAAGCCTGTCATGCGTAGCGATTGGGAAGTTGTCATCGGCCTGGAAACCCACGCCCAGCTCAACACCGCCTCCAAGATTTTCTCCGGCGCCAGCACCGCCTTTGGTGCCGAGCCGAATGTGCAGGCCTGTGCCGTGGATATCGCCCTGCCCGGCGTGCTGCCGGTGCTGAACAAGGGCGCGGTCGAGCGCGCCATCAAGTTCGGTCTGGCCATCGGCGCCGAAGTGGCCGAGCGTTCCGTGTTCGCACGCAAGAATTACTTCTATCCCGACCTGCCCAAGGGCTACCAGATCAGCCAGTTCGAGCTGCCCGTAGTCGTCGGCGGCGAAATCCCGATTCAGGTCGGCGAAGGCGACAAGGCTTACACCAAGATCGTGCACCTGACCCGCGCCCACCTCGAAGAAGATGCCGGCAAGAGCCTGCACGAAGACTTCCACGGCCAGAGCGGCATCGACCTGAACCGGGCTGGCACGCCGCTGCTGGAGATCGTGACCGAGCCGGACATGAATTCCAGCGCCGAAGCCGTGGCCTACGCCAAGGCGCTGCACGCGCTGGTGCAATGGATCGACATCTGCGACGGCAACATGCAGGAAGGCTCTTTCCGCTGCGACGCCAACGTCTCCGTGCGCAAACCCGGCCAGCCGCTGGGCACGCGGCGCGAGGTCAAGAACCTGAACAGTTTCCGCTTCCTGCAGCAGGCCATCGATTACGAAATCAACTGGCAGATCGAGACCCTGGAAGATGGCGGCACGATCCAGCAGGCCACCGTGCTCTTCGATCCAGATACGGGCGAAACCCGCGTGATGCGCACCAAGGAAGACGCGCACGACTACCGCTATTTCCCCGACCCCGACCTGCTGCCGCTGGTGATCAGCGAGGAGTGGAAGGCGCAAGTTCAGGCGACGATGCCGGAACTGCCAGGTCAGCTGGCCGCGCGTTTTGAGGGCGAATACGGCCTGTCGGCCTACGATGCCGCCGGCCTCACCGCAGACCGCGACACCGCGATGTACTTCCTGAATGCCGTGAACGCCGCCGGTGGCGCGCACATCGCCCAGGTGCCCAAACTCACCGCCAACTGGGTGATGGGTGAACTCGCCGCGCGCCTCAACAAGCAGGAACAAGGCATCGCCGCCAGCCCGGTCGACGCCTCGCAGCTCGCCGGCCTTGTCGTGCGTATCGCCGACAACACCATCTCCAACAACATCGCCAAGAAAGTTTTCGAAGCGCTGTGGAATGGCGAAGGCACGACGGCCGATGAAATCATCGACAAGCAAGGCCTCAAGCAAGTCACCGACGCCTCAGCCATCGAACCGATCATCGACGAAGTGCTGGCGGCCAATGCGCAGAACGTCGCCGAATACCGCGCCGGCAAGGAAAAAGCCTTCAACGCGCTGGTCGGTCAGGTCATGAAAGCCAGCAAAGGCAAGGCTTCGCCCGCGCAGGTGAATGAATTGTTGAAGAAGAAGCTGGGCTGAATGGCACTTCGGGCGAGCGGTTTGATGTACGGCAGAACGAGCGGTGGATTCGCCGTCGTGCGCGCCAGCCTGTTCGCGGGACTGCTGCTGCTCGCTCCGTTTGTCCATGCGGCAGAGATCACGCCGCCCGCCAGTAGTTATGGTTTTGACTGGCTGAAGCCGAACAGCACCCGCTGTGCAGTTTTGCAGCCAAAACTGAGTTCGCGATTCAAATCCTGCCAGCGTGAAGAGAATCCCTTCGGTCTGACCATGAAAGCCTGGGTCTGTCGCGTCAACGACCGAAGCGAGTACTTCTTCTTTGCCACCTGGGCGCAGTGTCAGGAAGCGTTTGAAACCATGCAGGCAAACGCACCCTAGAGGACGATTCCCCGCACCATGCCGTTCCAGTATGTTAGACGCCTGACCGGGCGCAGCCGCAGCGCAGAATCCAATCTGCATCTGGGCTTCGTGTTGGCTTTCGTGGCGGGTGCGACCAACGCGGGGGGCTTTCTGGCGGTGCAGCAGTACACCTCGCACATGACCGGCATCGTCTCGGCGATGGCCGACAATCTGGCGCTGAGCCATCTCGGTCTGGTGCTCGATGGTTTGGGGGCGCTGTTGTCTTTCCTGTTCGGCGCGGCGGCTTCGGCAGTGATGATCAATTACGCACGGCGCGAACGCATGCACAGCGAGTTTGCCCTGCCCTTGCTGCTGGAGGCCGCCCTGCTGCTGTGCTTCGGCCTGCTCGGCGGGCAGATGGCGAAGATCGAAGGCCTCTTCGTGCCGCTCACCGTGATGCTGTTGTGCTTCATCATGGGCCTGCAGAACGCGCTGGTCACCAAGCTCTCAGGAGCCGAGATCCGCGCCACCCACCTCACCGGCATGATCACCGACATCGGCATCGAGCTGGGCAAGCTCTTCTACTGGAACCGCATTCACCTGAAACAGCCCGATGTGCTGGCGAATCGGCGACACCTGCGCATCCTGGTATTTCAGGTCAGCTGTTTCTTCGGCGGCGGCCTGATCGGCGCGCTGGGCTTCAAGCACCTGGGCTATTTCTCGACCGTGTGGCTGGCAATGTTACTGATCGTGCTGGCAGCCTTGCCGGTCGTTGATGATCTGCGCGTGTTCGGCCGGCGTTTCCGGCGCAAGGAATTCTGAAAAAAGCAGGAAAGCGTGATTGCGAGGCCCTGCTCGAAGAGGCGCGCTGCACCTTGCTCTCACGGCATGCATCGCGGAGAAGCCCGCCCATAGCGGGTTTCCGGGTCGGTGATTCGTCGGGCAGGTTCGGAGCGCAGCGACAGCCTCCATGGGCAATCGATAGATCGTGGTGGAGCCACCCGGATTTTGCACACCTTATGTGTGTCACTGCTTGCTAAGAAGGACACGCCCATATTTTTTCACCTGGCCCAGCACCCCCGGGGAACTGCCAGCCCATATGAGTTACGGAATCAATAACGGCGCAAGCAAGCTCCGTAACGTGACGTTGAACTTGATCCAGAAATGCCATGTCAATTGGCGTTTCGAATATTTCATTGTCTTTGTTGATAAAAAGCGGCAATGATTTGCCGTCTTCATCTGGTGCCCGCCAAGACCCATGGCATAATACATTGCGAATCTTCGTCGCAGATTTAATGTCATCCACGAGTTCATCAACGTTTTTAATTGTCGCATTTTGGCTTGAACGAACAGCTTTCCCGTATGACTCTGCCAGACTCCAAAGTTGATCAGTAAGCGCTCTTTGTAGCTGTGGCAACCACGCCTCGTAAGCAGCGTCGATTTCTTGGGCGCTGTAGTTGCGAGTCGCCGTGAATGCAAAGATTGCCTTTCCTAGGATCTCTTCAAGGAAGCCGAAGGTCGCAACAGTTCTTCCTAGTTGCTCCCAAAACTTCGCTGAATGACGATGAGTTGGAAACTGTACTGGAAGCCCGTTCCTATCAATGATCGTTCGTCTTATTTTCGGAGCATCTTTCATCGTTATTTCTCCCTATAACAGCCGCTGCGAGTCAAATCAGGCACTACGGTAGCCCATAAAACAAAAACCCCGCCGAAGCGGGGTTTCTGCTTTTGTAGTGCTGTGCGCTTGGGGCGCGATTTTGCAAGCAGGGCGCGTCAGCTCAAGGCGCCCAGCGCGCAGACAGTACGTGAGTACGGCAAGCGCTGGGCAACGCAGAGATGGCGCGTTCTGCGCAGCAAAAAATTACATGCCCATACCGCCCATACCGCCCATACCACCCATATCCGGCATACCGCCAGCAGCCTTGTCGTCAGCCAGTTCAGCCACCATGCAGTCGGTGGTGAGCATCAGCGAAGCGACGGAAGCGGCGTTCTGCAGTGCGGTGCGGGTGACCTTGGTCGGATCCAGCACGCCCATTTCAACCATGTCGCCGTAGGTGCCGTTGGCAGCGTTGTAACCGAAGTTACCCTTGCCTTCGAGAACCTTGGCCACGACCACTGAAGGCTCGTCACCGGCGTTCTGGACGATCTGACGCAGCGGCTCTTCGATGGCGCGCAGCACAATCTTGATGCCGGCGTCTTGATCCGGATTGTCACCCTTAACCGAGCTGATCATGGAACGGGCACGCAACAGGGCGACGCCGCCGCCAGCCACGATGCCTTCTTCCACAGCAGCGCGGGTAGCGTGCAGTGCGTCTTCAACGCGAGCCTTCTTTTCCTTCATTTCCATCTCGGTGGCTGCGCCAACCTTGATCACGGCAACACCGCCGGCCAGCTTGGCCTTGCGCTCTTGCAGCTTCTCGCGGTCGTAGTCGGAGGTGGAGGCCTCGGACAGTGCTTCGATCTGGGCAACACGTGCCTGGATTGCATCGGCAGCGCCGTTGCCGTCGATGATGATGGTGGTTTCTTTTTCGACTTCGATACGCTTGGCTTGGCCCAGATCAGCCAGGGTGGCTTTCTCGAGGGACAGGCCGACTTCTTCAGCGATCACTTGGCCGCCGGTCAGGATGGCCAAGTCTTCCAGCATCGCCTTGCGACGATCGCCGAAGCCCGGAGCCTTGACGGCAACAGTCTTCAGGATGCCACGGATGTTGTTCACGACCAGGGTTGCGAGGGCTTCGCCATCGACATCTTCAGCCACGATCAGCAGCGGACGGCCGGACTTGGCAACTTGTTCCAGGATCGGCAGCAGATCGCGGATGTTGGAGATCTTCTTGTCGTAAAGCAGAACAAACGGGTTATCCAGCGCAGCGATCTGACGATCCTGATTGTTGATGAAGTACGGGCTCAGATAGCCACGGTCGAACTGCATGCCTTCGACGACATCCAACTCGTTGTCGAGGGACTTGCCATCTTCAACGGTGATCACGCCAGCCTTGCCGACTTTTTCCATCGCGGTAGCGATGATTTCGCCCACGGAAGCGTCGCTGTTGGCCGAAATGGAGCCGACTTGAGCGATTTCCTTGGTGGTCGAACAGGGCTTGGACACATTCTTCAGCTCTTCGATCAGGGCTGCAACAGCCTTGTCGATGCCGCGCTTCAGGTCCATCGGGTTCATGCCAGCGGCCACGAACTTCATGCCTTCGCGCACGATGGCTTGTGCCAGCACGGTCGCGGTGGTGGTGCCGTCACCGGCCACGTCGGAGGTCTTGGAAGCAACTTCCTTGACCATCTGCGCGCCCATGTTCTCGAACTTGTCTTTCAGTTCGATTTCCTTGGCGACAGAGACGCCGTCCTTGGTCACGGTCGGGGCGCCATAGCTGCGCTCCAGCACGACATTGCGACCCTTCGGGCCCAGCGTCACCTTGACGGCGTTAGCCAGGATATTGACGCCAGCGACCATGCGCTCACGTGCGGAATCACCAAACTTGACTTCTTTAGCTGCCATTTCTTACTCCGAAATAATTTGAAATTCGTTGGGGGATAAAACCGGAGGATGCGCGTCGCGACCGGGGCGCGATGAAGGCGAGGCGCGGAGACGTACGCAAGTACGTTGAGCACCGGAACCTTCAGCCCGGCCCGCGCTTAGCGCAGGACCGGTTTTACTTTTCGAGAACGCCCATCAGGTCATCTTCACGCATCACCAGCAGCTCTTCACCATCGACCTTGACGGTCTGGCCGGAGTACTTGCCGAACAGCACGCGGTCACCAGCTTTGACGTCGAGCGGACGCACGCTGCCGTTTTCCAGGATCTTGCCATTGCCCACGGCAATGACTTCGCCTTGATCGGGCTTCTCAACTGCAGAACCAGCCAGAACGATGCCGGAGGCCGTTTTTTCTTCGGCTTCAATACGTTTGATGACCACGCGGTCGTGCAAGGGACGAATCTTCATATTCACTCCTGTTAAGGGATTGATTGATAAATCTTTGGGTGCAATACACCCGGGGGAAATCGGGGAGGGTCGGCCGTTTGAAACCGGCGACTGTTAGCACTCTCCCCTGACGAGTGCTAATGATAGGGGCGGGATGGGTGGATTTCAAGGGCGACAGCCGCACAAAAGTCGAAAAAGCCCGCCACAGAGGGCTTTCATCGGCTGAACCGGCAGACTGTCGGGTTGGCCGTTGTGCGCCCGGCTGGTTTTACGGCAGCATGTCGCGCCGCCTTATGCGGCCCCGAAAACCCAAAAAAGGATCGCGCCGTGAAAAAAGCATTGATCGCCATCTGCGTACTGAGCGCCGCCTGCGCACTGGCGGGCTGCAAGAACCGTGAAGAACAACTCGAAGCCGAGCGCAGCAAGGGCGCGGCGATGGTTGAAGACAAGGCGGCCATGGTCAAGGGCGTCGGTCAGGCCCTGCAGAACGATGGCAAGAAAGCCGCCGCCGAGATCACCACCGGTGTAGGCAAGGTGTTTGGCGGCGTGGCCGAAGGCGTGGATCGCGCCTATGAAGCCAAGATCGTCATGGATGCCTCGGCCAGCGCCCGCAAACTCGCCAGCGAACGTGCCGTGCGGCTCGGCGCCGATGGCGAGAAGAAGGACGGCGTGAAGGTCTATGTGCTGTCTGGCGAAGCTTTCAAAGGCAAGTTGCAGTTGCGTGCTCAGGATGGCAAGGGTGTCGAGGTCGGTCGCAGCGACAAGGTTGAAAGCACGCTGGATGCGGATGATGCCACCTACGTTGAATTCCGCTTCGACAGCGCCACGCCGATGAGCCGTGTCGAGAAATACGTGCTGCACGCACTCTGAAAGCTACTCGCCCGCAAAGCCGCCTGCAGAAACGCGCTGCAGGCATGCTACCGGGAGAAGCTTGTCTGATGGGCCTGTCCACAAGCACTGCCCGTAGAGCAATGCTGCGCGGGGCTCTTCGGGCACGTGAATACAAACGCTTCGTCGCAATGCCATGAAACGCTGGGCTCTGATCGCGCTGGCCATCTTCGCCAGCTGGCTGCTGGATCGTGCCGGCTGGCTCAAAGCCATCTTGTGGGGCGGGCTGTGGCTGCTGCTGGTCTTGCTGGTGCTGGCGCTCTGTGGCTTCCTGCTTGATTGCGTGATCCACAGCCAGCGGCCCGCCAATGCGCCACGTCGCCCTGGCCTGTTCCGGATCGTACGGGAGAGCCTTCAGGAAGTTCGTGAAGGGCAGGCGCGGGAAGCTTGGCAACAGGAGCAAGCCGCCGCCCTCGCAAGCACAGAACGCGCAGCGCAGACCGGCGAGCTGGCGGCGCTCGAAGCGCTCACCGCGCAAGGTCTGGGCGATGCCTGGATGCTGCTGGCGGAACTTCAGGCCGACCCCGCCTCGCCCCAGCATGACGACACGGCCGCCACCGCCAGCTACCTGCGCGCGGCCGAAACCCGCAACTGGGTCAACGACCGCGCCAGCCACGCATATTCAATGTGGGAGGCGCGCACGTTTCTGGGCCTGGGCGCCACGCCGGATTACGCCGCCCTGATCCGGCGTTGGGAATCCCATTACGTGCCCGGCGATGGTCACGAAGTGGAGCTGGCCTGGTTGTATGCCAATGGACATGGTGTGGCCGCCAATGCAGAACGGGCCTGGCACTGGCTGGCCCTGCATCAGGCGCGCTGGGGCGAGCGCGACGCGCCGCAGCTGCCGGAAGGTGATGCTGCCAGTCTGCGCGCGGCACTTTGCCCGCGCGTCAGCCAACGCGTAAGGGCTCGTCTGGAAAAAGAAGCGCATGCATACGCGCATGCGGAGTTCGTAGCCTCGCGCTGAAAGTATCCTGCCTGAAGAGCCGCGCGCACCCTGCCTCTACAGCATGGCATGCCGAAGAAGTCCGCGGAAAGCGGCTCTTCAAGCATGCCCCGCCAGCTGGACGGTCGGGCCGGGCTCTGGGCATGCGGCGCGCATTGATGCACACTTGCGCCTTGTGCCTTTACTTTGCGTTTATGGCACACAACACTATTTCGTCGGGGGATGGAATGAGCGGATTCATGAGGGCCTTGGAAAAGGTCGGACTGGTGGAGCGGGAAGGCTCCGATGAGGTGCCTGACGCGATTGCGGACAGCAGCGATGTGGATGCCCTGATCGCCCGCGAACTGGCTGCTGCGCCAGTCGCCCCGCGCGTTACCGAGCTGGTGCTGGAGATGCCAGCCGCGCCGGGTGAAGCCATCAGCGCTCGCAGTTTCGAAAGCATTTTTGCCGAAGCCGCGATTCCGGCCTCGCCCTATCCGGCTGAAAAGATGCTGCGTCTGCTTGATGGCCTGAAGGCCATGGATGTAGCCTCACGCAAGATGGCGGTACAGGCGATGGATGCGGCTGACGAAGCGTGGACGGTGGATGACGCCGTGCTGGATGCGCAGCGCAAGATGCAGGCACTGAGTGCCGAAAAAACCCGCGTTGCCACACAGGCGCAACAGATTGTGAGCCAGAATCAGCAACTGGCACAGGCGCGCGACGAACTGCAACGCAGCAAAGTCGAAGCCCTGCGCATCGAGATTGCCGAGCTGGAACGCGCGATGGCCACCGAGATCGAGCAGGCCGGCGCCGACAAGGCCAACTGTCAGGCGGCTGGTGAAAACGCCCGGTTGGCGGCGCAGCGCGAAGAGACAAGGCTGGACGCGGAAATCCAGCGTCTGGGCAGCCTGCCCGGCCTGTTCGGCAGCAAGAATTGAATCCCGATTACTGAGCGAAGGAGTACTGAAATGGCACGTTTGACTCCCATGGCCAAAGGCCTGGTGGCCTTGATCATCCTCGGCGGCGCAGGCGCGCTGGCCTGGAATTTCGGCTTGAAGGAAGTGGTGTCCGGCCTGCAATCGGGCACGCAACAGCAGGCCACGACTGGCCAGCCGGGCGAAGCCGGCAAGAAGCCCAGCGCCGCACCGCCCAAAGCGGTGTCCGGCCCACTCGGCTCCAGCGGCAATCCGCTGCGTGTGTCCATCGTCAGCTTCCACGGTTACGCGCCGGCGCTGGTCGCCAATGGCAACTCGCTGACCACGCAAGCCGGTTCGATCTATGCGAACAAGGGCGTGAATGTGGAATTCGTGATTCAGGACGATATTCCGACCCTGTCGACGATCTTCGAATCGAACACGGCACAGTGCGCCTGGCGCACCTCGGATTTCTGGGCGCAGGAACAACCCAATCTGCGTAACGCAGGCGGTGATGGCCGCGCCATCATTGTGGTGGACAACACCCAGGGCGGCGACGCAATCATCACGCGCGATCCATCGGTGCAACGCGTCGAAGATCTGGCTGGCAAGTCCATCGCCCTGCTGCAATACACGCCTTCGCATGGCATGACCATCGATGCGCTCGAAAGCTCCAGCCTGTCGGCACGCAAGCGTGAGACAGTGAAATACGTCTATATCAACGCCGAGGAAGGCACGGCGGGCGTGCGCGCTGCGCTGGAAAGCGGCAGCGTGGAGGCCGCTGCGCTGTGGGACCCGGATCTGGCGCTGGCCCTGAAGAACGTTAAGGGCGCGCGCGTGGTGTATTCCACCAAGACCGCGACCAACCTGATCTATGACGTGATGGTGTGCAACAAGAAGGCGCTCGACAATCCGGCCAACACCCAGGCCTTTCAGGCCTTCGTCGGCGGCTGGCTCGATGGCGTGAAGGAATCGCGTGCCAATCCGGACAAGGCCGTCGCCGCGCTGGAGAATACGGAAGAGTTCTTCAAGCTGCTGGTCAAGGATCAGGGGCGCGACTTCGTCAAAAGCCTGTTCAGCAACGTGGTGTGGACCGGTCTCGATGACAACGCCCGCATCCTCGGTCTGGCAGGCGGCACCAATCACTATGAGCGCGTGTATCGCCGCTTCGACGGCATTTACCGCGCTGCCGGTGCGCTGGCCAATCCGAATTCGCCGGTGATCGCGCCGCAGGACTCCTTCGACTACCGCTTCATCAAGACGCTGCTGGAAGGCAACCAGTCCGCCAAGACGGCCGCCGCCAAGCCGGAATTCACCTTCTCGCAGCAAGGCCAGGACAAGGCCGCCCAGCAGACCGCCATCGTCACCAAGCCGGTGATGGTCAGCTTTACGAGTGGCTCGGCCGATCTGAACAAGCGCGCTCAGCAGGTGATCGACAAGGAAATGGCGCCCTTCATCGAAAACAACGGTTCGGCCTATTTCGAAGTCTCCGGCAATACGGATTCAGTCGGTTCGCGTGACGCCAATCTGCGCCTGTCGCTGCAGCGTGCGCAGGCCGTGGTGGATTATCTGGTGAAGGAATGGGACTTCGACCGCGCGCGTTTCAAGGTCATCGGCTCCGGCCCGGATCGTCCGCTGTGCAATGAAGCCAATCCGGGCGCCGAAGGTCTGGATCTGGAAGCCTGCCGCGCCAGTAACCGCAGCACGCGCGTTGCCTTGCTGACCCGCTAACACACCAGCCCCTCCCTTGCAGGGCGCGCAATCCATTGCACTGGATTGCCGCGATGCGGGCGGCAAGCGTGCTTGCCGAAACCCCCGCCTCGCCCCCAAATGGGAGAGGCTAGCTTCGAGAAGTCGCGCTGCGACTTTTACGTTAAGGATGCTCATGTCCATCTGGAATCCGGCTCAACCGATCTCGCACCGCAATCGCAGCCTGCTGGGGGCGGGGGCGGTGATCGCGGTCTTGTTGCTGTGGTCGCTGCTCAGCGGCCTCGAACTGGTGGCGCCGAACAAGCTGCCGGCGCCCTGGAAAGTCGCGAATGCGTTCGCCTATCTGGCCTGGGATGCCGAGAACGGCCGCAGCCTGCTGCTCACCGCCACGCTGTGGTCGCTGGGCCGCGTGGTCGCCGCTGGCCTGCTGGTGATCTGTATCGGCATTCCGCTGGGCGTGCTGATGGGTGCCTCGCCTTACATCAACGCCACGCTGTCACCGCTGGTCGATCCCTTCCGCTCGGCGCCTGTCGTCGCGCTGCTGCCGATCATGGTGATGTGGTTCGGCATTGGCGAAGGCATGAAGATCGCCTTCCTGTTCCTCGGCGCGGTGGTGTATCTGATCCCGATGGTGCGCGATGCGATGCAGGCCGTACCGCAGACCTACTGGATCGCCACGCGCGATCTGGGCGGCACGGATTGGGAATGTATCCGCAAGGCGGTGCTGCCGATGGCCATGCCGCGCATCGCGGACGCCATCACGGTGGCCGTCTCGGTGATGTGGACCTACATCACCGTGGCCGAATACGTGAATGCGCGTGAAGGCCTCGGCCAGTTGATCCAGAATGCACGCCGCTTCTCGGCGATGGACCAGGTCTTCGCCGGCATCATCGTCATCGTCGCGCTGGCGCTATTCACCTATCAGGGCATGCGCTGGATCCGTGCCCGTGCCTACTCCTGGGAGAGTGGCCAATGAGCGAGCCCATGAACGCCCCTGCCAATGTTTCCATCGACCTGCGCAATATCTGCCAGGAATATCCGGGTGAAGCCGGCCAGCCGTCGCTGCGCGTGCTGGACAACATCAATCTGTGCATCGACAAGCCCTCCATCACCATGCTGCTGGGCCCGTCCGGCTGCGGCAAATCCACCCTGCTGCGCATGATGGGCAGCGTGCGCCCGCTCGGCGTACCGACGCCCAGCAGCGGCGAAGTGCTGATCAATGGCGTGCCCTGCGATGGCCCGCACGATGACGCGGTGATGGTCTTCCAGCGCTACGCCAACCGCCCCGATCTTTCGGTGTGGGACAACGTCGCCTTTCCCTTCGCGCTCAAGCTGTGGCGCGAGCGCTTCAAGCGCAGCGAGTGGGAGGCGATGGTCGAAGAGGCGCTGGCCGCCGTGGGCCTGGCCGACAAGAAGAAAATGCTGCCCGCCCAGCTTTCCGGCGGACAGAATCAGCGTGTGGCCCTGGCGCGTGCGCTGGTGCTTCGCCCCAAGATCCTGCTGATGGACGAGCCTTTCGGTGCACTCGATGCGCAGACCCGCACCGAAACCCAGATCCTGCTCAGCGAACTGCACCGTCAGCATCCCTGTGCCGTAGTCTTCGTGACCCACGACGTAAGCGAAGCCTTGCTGCTGGGCGACCGGGTGGTGGTGCTGTCTTCGCAGCCTGCGCGCATCGCCGATGATTTCGAAATCAGCGAGCCGCGTCCGCGTTCAACAGCCTGGCGCCGATCCACCGAGGCGGTACGCCTGGAAGAACGCATCCTGGACAAGCTGCATGGCAGTGCGCAGGGTCAAGTGCGGGTCACGGTATAAAAAGCATGAGCGAGTTCGATTCCAGCGACACCGAGCAGCCCTCCTACCTCAAGGAGCTGCTGTTTTCGCAGAGCAATGTCCTCAGTGTCCTCGCCGGCACAGCGCTGGCCATTGCCTTGTCCTTCCCGTTTGGCGCCAAGGGTTTCATCCTGCCAATGATCGGCGTCGGCACCCTTGAAGCGCTGGCCGCACTGTTCATCCCGACGCTGCCGAGTTTCCGCAGCAAGGTCGATGCGCGTCTGCGTGCTGAAAAACGCAATGAGCTGATCGCCCATCTGCGCGGCCAGATCGAGGAAGTCGTCTCGCAGGGTCATGCCAACTGGAGCATCTTCGAGCGCCTGCAGGAAAAAACCCGGGCCCTGCGCGAACTGCAGGCCGTGCGTGGCGAACGCGCCATCAGCGAGCGCGATGTGGAGCGCGTGGCCGATGCGGCCGTGCAGTTCCTCTCCAATTGGCTGGTGGCGATCAGCATCGAAAGCCGCCTCAAGACACTCAATCGCAAGGATCTGGAAGTGCGCCGCAGCGAAGTCGGGGATCGTCTGACTGAAGACCCGAGCAATTCCTCGCTCAAGCGCGCCCTGCGCGATATCGAAGAATTGCTGGAGCGCCGCGAGCGCCTGATCAATCGCCGCGCGGCGGTGGAGGCCGGCATTCTGGCCCTGCCCGATGCGGTAGAAGAAATCATGAATGCTGCGCTGACCTCACGCGGTGCCGACGACGCCAGCCAGCGCCTGCAGGAAGCGGTGAATCGCCTGCACGAAGAAGAGGAGGCCGAAGCCCTCCTCGAACAGGAACTGAAACTGCCGAACCTGGCGAGCAAGCAACGCGCCTGAAATCTGCCCGCACAACAATTGGAAGCACCCTCTTTTCTGGAGAAACCGCATGGCCGACATCAATTTCTTTTCCCGCCTTTCCAACTTGTGGACCGGCTTTGTTTCCCTGTGGATCGCGGATGTGGAAAAGGAACATCCGGATATTGCCTATGAAAACGCCATTCGCAATGCAACCACGCGTTTCGTTCAGCTGCGCAACGCCACGGCCGCACTGATCCGTCGCCGTGACGAACTGAGCGGCCGCCGCGAAAAGGCCCAAACTGAACTGAGCCAGGTCGTCACCGAGCTGGAAGCCGCAATCATCCAGAACGACCGCGAACTCGGTGCCATCCTGCTGCAGAAGAAGAAGGCGCTGGATGCCGAGCTGGCCGAGCTGGCCGTCGAATCCGAAGCCGCTGGCGCCGAAGCCGACGATGCCAAGAGCTCGCTGCTGTCGATCCAGGCCGACATCAACAAACTGAAGGCCGAGCGCGATCGCATGCTGGCCCAGTTCAAGAGCGCCAAGGCGCGTCTGGCGATCCAGGAACAGATGGACGGCCTGTCGGTAGATGCCACAGTCGAGGCGCTGGACAAGGTGCGCGACCACATCAAGAACACCACCGCCGAAGCCCGTCTGGGGGGCGAACTGCGCAACAGCGATATCGATGTGCGTCTGCAGAAGCTGCGCGCTTCCTCGGGTGCTGTCACCGCCCAGTCCGAGTTCGACCAGCTGGTGAAGGCCCGCGCGGCCACTGGCCAGCAAGCCGCAGCTGGCAAGCAGCTCTGACATGGCAGGCCTGGAAGCCGCTCCCGTATTGGCTGTCGGGGCAGGTCCGCTGCCGGAATGGGCCGAGACCATCCGCCGCAAGTATCTGGGCGGCGAGGCCTCGATCTTCATCCTGCACGGCAATATTTTCGACCGCGTGCTCAGCAACGGCCGCCTGTGGGAGCTGACCGATTTCCTCGCCCACTGTGTGCTGTGGCAATCGCGCGAACGCATCCTGCATCTGGACCCGACGCGGGGCGTGCGTGCCCTCAAGGGCAAAGCCGAACACCTGCTGGAGGCGCCCGCCGACGGCGACTGGCTGGCCGCGCTGGAATCCAGCGTGATCGGCGGCAGCGACAAGCTGGCGCTGATCGTTTCCTACGCCTCCAGCCTGATGCCGGCCGGCGACGAAAGCTTCCTGAGTTCGCACGACCGCCTCAACGCCGTGCGCCTGCATCGCTGGTCGCTCGACCCGGCACTGGCAGCCAAGGACAACATCGTTTTCCTGCTCAGCGAATCACTGGTGGAGCTGAACGCGCGTCTGCTCTCCAACCCGCGTATCGCCGCCGTGGAAGTGCCGCTGCCGGATTTCGCCACGCGCGAAGCGGCCGTGAAGCACGTCGATCCGGACGCCAGCCCCAGTGACGCGGCCCGCCTCGCCCAGCACGCGGCCGGCCTGCGCGTGATCCAGCTGTGCCAGTTGCTGACGCCGGCCACGCAGAGCACGCCGGATGATGCCGCGCGCACCGCACTGATCCAGCAATTGCTGGGCAGCAGCAAGGATGCCGACGAGCGCGCCCGCAAGCTCGCGACGCTGACGCAAGGCATGGCGGTGGAGGACATCCGTCACCTGATCAACCCGGAAAAGCCCGCCGCCGATGCCGCGCCGGTCGATGAATACGCCGAGGTGTTGCAGGTGCTGCACCGGCGCAAGCGCGAGATCATCGAGCGCGAATGTTCCGGCCTGATCGAATTCGTCGAATCCTCGCACGACCTCTCTGCCGTGGGTGGCAACGAAGCCATCAAGGCCGAGCTGATGCAGGTCGCCCATGCAATCAAGACCGGTGAGACCAATCGCGTGCCCATGGGCATGCTCTTCGTCGGTCCGATGGGCTGCGGCAAGACTTTTGTGGCCAAGGCCTTCGTCAAATCCTCTGGCCTATCGGCCGTGACGCTGAAAAATTTCCGCTCGAAATGGGTCGGCTCGACCGAATCGAATCTGGAAAAAGTGCTGTCCATGGTTAAGTCGCTCGGCCCGATCATCATGATCATCGACGAGGGCGACCGCAGCTTCGGCGCCGGCTCGGAAGACGGCGACAGCGGCACCTCCTCGCGCATCATCGCGCGCCTCAAGGAGTTCATGAGCGACACCGACAATCGCGGCAAGGTGCTGTTCATCCTGATGACCAACCGCCCCGACAAGCTGGATATCGATATCAAGCGCGCCGGCCGTCTGGATCGCAAGATCCCCTTCTTCTATCCGGAAGACGTGGCAGCGGTGGAAGCCAGCGTGCTGGCCCTGGCCAAGCGTTACCGCTTCAGCCTGCAGGCTGTGGAAACCAGCATGCTGGAGCGACTGGTCGGCTATTCCTACGCCGATATCGAAGCCGTCATGCTGATGGCCAACGATCTGGCGCAGACGGCACAGACGGCGGAGATTTCGCTGGCCACGCTGGAGCAGGCGATCACCGACTACCTGCCCAATCGCGATCGGCGCATGGTCGAGTTCATGGAGCTGCAGGCCGTGCTGGAATCCTCGCGCCGTTCGATGCTGCCGCGCAAATACCGTGAATTGAGTGAAGAAGCCCTGCAGCTGCAGATCAAGCAGCTGCGTCTGGAACTGCGACTTTAAGGAAGGAAATCCCATGAGCAACCCGACCCTTGGCATCAACCACGTTCAGGTCTTCGTGCAAGGCATGAGCGAAGTCTCGCACTGCGATGGCGTGCATCCGGCCGAGATGACCATGCTGCGCGGCTTCTACGACGCCTGTCAGCGCGATGCGAGCGCCATCACGCGCTTCGACGATCTGATCAATACACCCTTGTCGCTGGAGCACGCCCGCCAGGTTCTGGACAGCGGCGAGCTGCGCACCGAATTCCTGCGCTCCTGCGTCTTCCTCGGCTACGCCGATGGCAGCTACTCCGCCAAGGAACGCGCCAGGATCGTCGAGTTCGCCAAGGCCTTGTCGGTCGAAACGGAGAGCCTGCATGAGATCGAAGCCGAAGTCGCCGATGTGCTGATGAGCCAGATGGCCCCGCTGCAGAACATCGACGCAGTGCGCGAAGTCGCGCGCAAGACCTTGCCGCAAGAATGAGTTGAACCGGCTGCGGCCTGCCGGGTGAATTCGTAGGTGCGACTCCAGTCGCACGCCGCGCGTGGCTGCGGACTGAAGGCTCTCCTGAGCTCGTCGAAGGGTCCGCCCTACGAAAGCATATGCGCCCTGCTAAGCTGTGTGCTAACCCGGCTGCGGCACGAGCCGCGAACAGATGCCATCATTCCGGGCTTGACCCACTCATACCCAAGCCCCTCCCGGCTTGTTTTACCCCTTACCCGGAACCCTCGTCATGATCGGTCGTTTGTCTGGAACCCTGCTTGCCAAGAATCCGCCCCAGATCCTGCTGGATGTGAATGGCGTCGGCTATGAAGTGGAAGTGCCGATGAGCACTTTCTACAACCTGCCCAATCTCGGCGAGCGCGTGATCCTGATCACCCATCTGGCGGTGCGCGAGGATGGGCATTTCCTCTACGGTTTCGCGACTGAGGATGAGCGCGTCACTTTCCGCCAGTTGCTGAAGATCTCCGGCATCGGTGCGCGCACGGCGCTGGCGGTGCTGTCTGGCATGTCGATTGCCGATCTGGCAAGTGCCGTGGCGCTGCAGGAAGCCGGCCGTTTGATGAAGGTGCCCGGCATCGGCAAGAAAACCGCCGAACGCCTGCTGCTGGAGCTCAAGGACAAGTTCGCCAAGGTGCTGCCCGGCGTGGCGGCAGCCAGCCTGTCACCGGCCCACGCGGCGCAGTCCGACATTGCGCATGCACTGCTGGCGCTGGGTTACAACGAGAAGGAAGCGGGCGCCGCACTCAAGCAGTTGCCGCCGGACGTCAGTGTCTCGGATGGGATTCGGGCGGCGTTGAAATTGCTGTCGAAAGGCTGAAAAAGCCTGCCTGAAGAGCCGCACCTGGATTGGTTCTACGGATAGGTATGCTGAAAAGGCCCGCCCATGCTATCTCTGCATGCATGCTGAAGAGGCAGTCTGGACGCGGCTCTTCAGCCATGCACCGGGCTCATTCCGTTTCCAGATCAATAGTGCCGCGAAGACGAGGCGCTGACAGTGCTGGAGCACGGCAAGCCGAAGTCGACAAATGCAGTATTGATCTGGAAATGGAATCAGACGCCGGTCCGCTCGCCCCAGATAATGCGGTGCATCTGCAATTGCATGCGCACGGGCAGATGATCGCGCAGCACCCAGGCAGCCAGATCCTGCGGATCCAGCTTGCCCTGCACGGGCGAGAGCAGCACGGTGCAACGCTGCGGAATCTGGTGTTCCTGCAGTTGCTCGCGCGCCCACAGGTAATCGGCTTCGTCGGCGATGACGATCTTGATCTCGTCACTGCTGCCAATGAAGGTCAGATTGGCCCACAGATTCTTGTCGACCTCGCCTGAACCCGGCGCCTTCAGATCCATGATCTTGGCGACACGCGGATCGACGCTACTCACGTCCAGCGCGCCGCTGGTTTCCAGTGACACGGAATAACCGACGTCGCACAGGGCGCGCAGCAAAACAAGGCAGGGTTTCTGGGCCAGCGGTTCGCCACCGGTCACACACACGTAGCGCGTGCCGTGGCGGGCCACTTCGGCAAGGATCGCGTCCAGATCGCGCATCTCGCCGCCCGTGAAGGCGTATTCGGTATCGCACCACACACAGCGCAGCGGGCAGCCGGTGAGGCGCACAAACACGGTGGGCAAACCCACGCGCGTGGACTCGCCCTGCAGGGAATGGAAAATTTCGCTGATGCGCAGGCGCGGCGAGGTGCTGCTCATGCCGATTTACTTCTTTTTCAGGCGTTGTTTGGCCGTCTTGGCTGCATCGCTGTTCGGATAGCTGGCGACCAGCTTTTCCAGCGTGGCTCGCTCGCTCTTGGCGGCGCCGGCTTCTTTTTCAGCATTCGCCTGTCCCAGCAAGGCATCCGGCGCGAGGCTGTCTTCCGGCCAGATGCTGACGAGCTTGGCGAAATATTCCTTGGCACCATCAAAATCCCGTGCCTGATTCAAGGCAGAAGCCGCCCAGAAATGCGCACCAGGCTGGAAGGCACTCTTCGGCCAGGTCTTGATGAACTGCTTGAAGGCCATGACGGCATCAACATGCTTGCCAGCGCGCAAGGTGTTGATCGCGGCTTCGTAATCCTTGGCCTCCTGTGCCGGATCAGCCGCTCGGGCTTCGCTTGGGGCGGATTGCGCAGCGACCGGCGCCTGACTCATTTGAGCCATCAGCGCTTCGAGTTTGCGCAGGCGAGTATCCAGATCGATATAGAAATCCTTCTGACGTTTCTGCGCCTGCTCACTGTCATTGGTGAGCAATTCCACCTGACCGCGCACTTGCGCCAAGTCCTGACGGGTGCGTTCGAGCTGGTTGTTCAATTCCAGTTGAGCGCGCGCGGTGGTCTCGCTTGCCGATTCAACTTTCTGGATGCGTACATCGGTTTCCTGCTTGTTTTGTTCAATGCGGCGCCGCGCCTCTTCATCATCAAACAAAGCGGCGTGAGCGGGGAGGGCCGAGCTGAGCAGCAAGGCGAGGAAGAGGGCATGCAGTTTCAAGATGAATCTCCCGAATGAGTTCATTTGCAGATCAATTCTGTCCTGATCGATTCCCGCTTGCAGAGGAAAGTTCGGGAACGCAATTTCACAACAGTATTGATCTGAAAACGCAATGTAAAAGCAGGCCCGTGATGGGCCCGCTTCATCAAACAAATGACAACAAAGACTTACTTGGCGCCGTAGACCAGATCAGCGCGGCGGTTCTCAGCCCAGGAAGCTTCGTCATGGCCAGTCGCCTTGGGCTTTTCTTCGCCCAGCGAAACGGCTTCGAGTTGCGCATCCTTGACGCCCAGCAGCTTCAGGTTGGTGAAGACGGCTTCGGCACGCTTCTGACCCAGGGCCAGATTGTATTCACGCGAACCGCGCTCGTCGGCATTGCCTTGAATCAGCACCTTGGCGGCCGGGTTAGCCTTCAGATACTTGGAGTGTGCTTCGATCACGGTCACGTAGTCCAACGCGATGTCGTACTTGTCGTATTCGAAGTAGATGCTGCGCTTTTGCAGCAGGGGAATGTTGCTCAGAGCAGCCGGATCCTTGAACGGATCAGCAGTTACCACAGCAGGCTTGACCGGGGTCTTGATGTCGGAAGTTGCTGACTGGGCGGTGCCCGGTACGCCGTTCTTAACGGGCGCCGGTTCATTCGGCGTGGTGGAGCAAGCGGCCAGCAGGCTGGCAAGAGTGGCGACAATAACAAGTGACTTCTTCATGATTTTTCCGGTTCCGAAGGTGATGGGTTAAAAAAGAGGAGGGTGAGCATTATTTTTCAAACGGCCCCCAAGCCGGCTCGCGAACATCGCCAGCCCGGTTGTTAAGCCGGTAGCGAGTGCGGCCGTCGGTGGAGACAACCGATAAAACGCCACGCCCGCCTACCTCGGTTGCATAGAGGATAGTGCGACCGTCAGGCGCAAAACTTGGAGATTCGTCCTTGGCAGAATCGGTGAGGACTTGCGTTTGCTGGCTGGCCAGATCCTGCATGGTGATCTGAAAACGGCCTTCATTGCGCGAGACGTACACCAGTGTCTTACCGTCAGGGGAAACCCGAGGGCTCACATTGTACGCTCCTGCAAAGCTCACGCGTTGTGCCGCACCACCATCAACCGAGACACGATAGATCTGCGGGCTGCCGCCACGATCCGAAGTAAAGTAGATCTGGCTGCCATCGGCCGAAAATCGCGGCTCGGTATCAATGCCGTTGGAACTGGTCAGACGACGCAATCCACTGCCATCGGCATTCACCACATACACCTGCGACAGGCCGTCCTTGGTCAAGGTCATGGCCAGACGGCGACCGTCGGGGGACCAGGACGGGGCAGAGTTGGAACCCTTGTAGTTGGCCAGCACGGAGGTGCGGATGCTGTCGAGCGCACGTACGTAGATGATCGGCTTCTTCTTGTCGAAGCTGACATAGGCCAGATATTTGCCATCCGGCGACCAGGCCGGCGACATGATCGGCTCGGCCGAAATCAGCGCGGGCACCGCGTTTTCACCATCAAAATCGGAAATCAGCAGCTGATAACGCGAGCCCTGTTTTTCTACGTAAGCGATCCGTGTCGAGAAAATACCGGGCTGGCCCGTCAGCTTCTCGAACACCTTGTTGGCAATGTGATGGCCCAGGGCGCGTTGCTGCTCTGGGCGCACCGAGACCTTGAGCACGAACAGCTCACTGCCACGCAACACGTCGTACAAGCGGAAGCGCACCTCGACCAGACCACCCTGACCCGGATTGACGCTACCCACCAGCAGCGCGTCGGCGCCGCGCCCTTTCCAGGCGTTGTGATCGGGCTGCACGCCTTCCACACCAAGCAGACCGCCCGGCTCGACCTGCTTGAACAGGCCGGATAACTCCAGATCCTTGCGCACCACATCGCTGACGCTGCCTTGCATCAAGGCCTCACCTGCGAAGTTGGGAGCGGCAATCGGGATGCGATTGGCGCCGGAGCCGGAGATCTCGACGGTAAGCTGAGCAGAGGCGAACTGGCTGGCAAACGCGAGTCCGGCAATCGCCAGAGCACATGCGACAAAACGATTCAGGTTTTTCATTTTCATAATCTGGTGTTGGTTACTCTTCCAGTGGTTTCACAAGCAGCCGGACTTTTCGTTCAAAGGCATCAGCCTTGGTTGGCATGGGCAAGGGGTCTGATTTCAGGATGGCGCGCTTTACCGCCTCATCCAGATTTGTATTGCCAGAGCCTTTGACCAGCTTGGGCTCACCAATGATGCTTGCACCAGTGCTGCCTGCTATCAGCTCTATTTCAAATTCAATAACGGGGTTCCCCGTCAGGCCGGGAGGTTTGACGATGTTCGTCTTGACCTTCGCACCAATCCTGTCACTCCATTCCGCACGGGCCTTGCCGGTTGAGGCGCCGCTCGCCGCCGCATCCAGCTTGGCACGCAAATCCGTCGATTCCTTGTTGAGCCGGTTCTGCGTATTGACCGCAGTAATCTTGTCGGACTCCTTATTCAACAAGCGCTCCATGTCGCTCAGCTTTGGCTCTGGCTTTTTGTCTGGCACCGGCTTCACTTCAGGCTTTTTCTCCGGTTTCACCTCAGGTTTGGGTGGCGGTGGCAGCGGTTTCGGCTCTTCCTTCTTGACCGGTTTTTTCTTCTCCGGCTCCTTCAAGGCAATATCCGGCTTGGCCAGCGGCGCCGGTTTCACTTCAACCGGCTTGATTTCCACCGGTTTAGGCGGAGGCGGCGCAGGTCTGTCTTCAACAGGCCGAGCCGCGTCCATCGGCGGCAGGCTGGCGACCAGCTCCACACTGATCGGCGCCGGCTCGCGGCGTTGCCACTGCACACCGTAATACAGCACCAGCACTAATCCCGCGTGCATGAGCAGGCTGAACACAGCCGAGGCCCACTTGCCGGTTTCAGGACGCTGCAGCGCGAATTCCATGAGCTTACGACCCTTGCTGCACCAGCAGCCCGACCTTGTTGATGTTGTTTCGTTTCAGCAAATCCATGACTTTCATGACTGCCTCGTACCGCACACTCTTGTCCGCTGCAATGACCACCGGCTTGTCCGGGTTATCTCCCTGCATATTCGTGACGTCTTGCAGCAGGTCCGCCTCTTTAACGGGCGAAGCGCTCTTTTGGGTCTGCCGATCCTCCACGCTCCAGCGATTATCACTCTTGATTGTGATGACTATCGGCGGAACCGGGGCCTGGGAGGCCTTGGCCACGCTCGGCAGGTCAACTGTGGCGTTGGGAATCATCGGCGCGGTGACCATGAAGATCACCAGCAATACCAGCATCACGTCGATGTAAGGCACGACGTTGATCTGGTTCATCAGGCGGCGCTGGCGCATGGCTTATCTCAGCTGACGCTGCAGAATGTTGGAGAACTCTTCGATGAAGCTCTCGAAGCGGATCGACAGGCGATCCACATCATGGATGTAGCGGTTATAGGCCACCACGGCCGGAATGGCTGCAAACAGGCCGATGGCCGTTGCCACCAGTGCCTCCGCAATCCCTGGCGCCACGTTGGCCAACGTGGCGGAACTGACATTGGACAGGCCCCGGAAGGAATTCATGATCCCCCACACCGTACCGAACAGACCCACATATGGGCTGACCGAACCGACCGAAGCGAGAAAGGCCAGATGCGCCTCGATGTCGTCCAGCTCACGCTGATAGGTCGCGCGCATGGCCCGACGTGCGCCATTGATGATGTCGGCAGCCTCCAGGGTTTTCTGACCGTGCAGTTTTGAGAATTCGCGGAAGCCTGATTCGAAGATGCGCGCCAACTGGCCAGCATTGTCGCGATCCTGCGACACATTGCGATAGAGCTGAACCAGATCGATGCCGCTCCAGAACATCTGTTCAAAATCCGCCGTGTGAGCGCGCGCGGCGCGGATCACCACCGCTTTGCGGAAAATCCAGTACCAGGACATGAAAGACACGCCGGCCAGAATGGCCATGACGAACTTGACGACCAGGCTGGCGTCGGCAATCAGGCTAAGGATCGATAGATCTTGATGGTTCATGCATCACTTTCAAAAATACTGCGCAGGGCATCCGGAATCCGCACGGCACGGCGGCGTTTCCAGTCGACACAGGCAATGGTGAAAAGGCCTTCGAACAGACGTTCTTCGCCGCGCATCACGCGCTGCTGGAAGCGCAAGGTGGCGGCGCCTATCGATATCACCGTTGAAATGACCGACAAGGCATCATCAAGTTCCGCGCCTTTCAAATAATCGGCTTCCACGCGACTGACGACGAATACGATATTCTGCTCCGCCAGCAATTGAGGTTGATCGACGCCCAGAGCGCGCAAGCGTTCGGTACGGGCGCGTTCACAAAACCGCAGATAGTTCGCATAGTAAACAACACCCCCCGCGTCGGTATCTTCGTAATAGACGCGGACGGGCCAGACCGACTGACGGGCGGCACCGGTATTGTGAATCGTGGACATCCTGCTATTGTACCGTCCCCGAGGCGCGACACCCCCAGAAGACGCAAGGATTGTGTAAAGTTAGGGGTAAAGGATCTGCGGCCTGTCTGCAGCATCAATCCGCGTAAATTGCATTTATATAACTGATGGAGGACTGTTTCCATGGCGCTGACTGAAGCCGAACTGCTGGCGATGCCCGAGTCGGAATACATGAATACTCAGCAGCTGGCCTTTTTCCGTGATCGCCTGACCTCCATGCGCACGGAACTGCAGCTGAAGGTAGACGAAACCGTCGAACACATGCGCGAACAGGAAACTGTGGCCGACCCGGCCGACCGCGCAACCGTGGAAGAAGAGCACGCACTGGAATTACGTACGCGTGATCGCGAACGGAAATTGCTTAAGAAAATTGACTCGACGCTACTGCGAATTGCTGACGGATCCTATGGTTTCTGTGAAGAGACCGGAGAACCCATCGGCTTGCCACGACTGCTGGCGCGCCCCACGGCGACCATGTCGGTCGAGGCTCAGGGCCGTCGTGAACGCATGCAAAAGATGTTTGCAGACTAGAATCAGGCTTTCCTGTCAGGAAACATCAATTGCCACGCCCGGACGGGAATGGCAGCAGCATGGATTCCCGGCTTGCACTAACTTGCTTCAAGTGATGCCCCGATCACTCCTTGGCCCTTTGGGCTGTGTCTGAACAATATGGCGCTACCTTTTTTCGGCAAGAAACCCGCCCCCGGCGAAAAGGCCGGTGATTCCTCACGCCCTGGAAAATCAGACAAGAGCGAGATGACCACCTCGCTGGAGTTCACTCACATCGGCGCAGGCGGCAATCGCGTACTGGCGACGATCGAAGTGCTGGAAGTTTCGGTTGATGACATTGCCGCCATCGAGGAAGCCGCAGTTCTGTACGCCAACGCCAATGACAGCGGCGCAAAGGCCGTACTGGAAGAGGCTGTGGCCGGTGTCAGCAAGCAGTCGGATCGACTGTGGCGCATGCTTTTCGATCTATATCGCCTGACCGGCGACAAGTCGGCTTTTGACAGCCACGGAGTGCTCTTCGCCCAGCTCTTCGAAAAATCCCCGCCGACCTGGGATGACGCTACTCCCGTAGCCAGCACCGCTGCCGTTACCAAGGACGCGGCCCCGGCCGTCAATCTCTCCGGCAATCTTTCCGGCAATGCACGTACCCAGTTCGAGCAACTGGTACGCATCGGCGCCAAAGTCGGCAAGCTGCGCATTGATCTGTCGCGTCTGCGCGGCATCGACGATGCCGGTTGCTCCTTGCTCAGCGATACGCTGGAAGGCCTCAAAAAAGGCAAAGTAAAAGTTGCCCTGATGGGGGCACAAACCGCGCTGAACCTGCTGGAGCCGAAGCTGAAGGTTGGCGAGCCGACCGATCGCATGTACTGGCTGGCCGCGCTGGCGATGATGCAACAATTGGGCGATCAGAACCGTTTCGAAGACATGGCAGTCAATTTCGCCATCACCTTCGAAGAATCTCCCCCGTCCTGGGATCCGCCAGAAGCCGTACTCAGCTCCGAGCCCATCGAGGAGCTGGTGCTCGAAGAGGCGCCCGCAGCGGCTCCGCGTGACGGATTCGTGCTGGAAGGTGTGGTCGCTGGTGCCCAGCCCGAAATCCTGCGCAAGCTGGCGGTTTACGGCTCTGACCGCAACGCCGTTGAAATCGACGCCAGCAAACTCAAACGTCTGGAATTCGTCAGCGCCGGCTCGCTGTTCAATCAACTCGCCCAGTTCCAGACCCAGGGTAAGCTGACCATGATCCATCATCCCAACGAGATGGTTGCGGCCTTGATGCGCGTGATGGGCATCGATCAGGTCGCCCAGATCGAACACAAGAAGTTTTAATCACAAGTCGCAAGTCGCAAGTCGCAAGTCGCAAGTCGGCGGGAAGTATCCTGCTTCTTTCATCTCACGCCTGACTCCCGCCGACAATGTTCGAGCGCATCATCTCCATCCTGTTTCCGGTCTTTGCCATCACGGCGATCGGCTACTTCGTGTCCCTGCGCCGCAAGCCGGACATGGCGCAAACCAATCAGCTGATCGCCGACGTGTTCGTGCCGGCGCTGGTCTTCGGGGCGCTGGCCGGGCGGGATTTTCACATTTACGAATACCGCTGGATCGCACTGGCGATGCTGCTGGTGACAATTGCTTGCGGGGCAGTCGGCTTCGTTCTGGCGCGGGCGCTCAAGGTCAGTCATCGCGTGCTGGTACCGCCGATGATGTTTTCCAACTCGGTCAATCTGGGCGTGCCAGTAGCGGTGCTGGCCTTTGGTGATCAAGCACTGCAGCCGGCCATCGTGCTCTTTCTGATTTCCAGCCTGCTGCATTATTCCTTCGGCCTGTGGCTGCTGGATCACAAGGCGCGTCTGTCGCAGATGTGGCGCGTGCCCTCGCTGCTTGCCATGCTCGCCGGCCTCGCCGTGTCGCTGCTGGGCATCCAGGTGTGGCAGCCGGCTGTGGCGGCTCTGCGCATGCTCGGCGATATCTGCATTCCGCTGATGCTCTTCGCACTGGGCGTTCGCATGACCGACATCAGCTTCAAGGGCTGGAGCATCGGCGTGATCAGTGGTCTGGTGCGCCCGGTCGCCGGCATGCTGCTGTCTTTCGGCGTAGCCGAATTGCTCGGCCTGACCGGTTTCGAAGAGGCCCTGCTGATCATCTACGGTGCGCTGCCGCCCGCCGTGATGAACTACATCTTTGCCGAACGCTACAACGCCGATCCGGATCGGGTCGCCTCCATCGTGCTGATCGGCAATCTGCTGTCACTGGTGATCCTGCCGGTAGCGCTGATATTGGCTTTGTAGGTCGGCATGCCGGAGAGCCGCACTGGGCTTGCATCTCTGGCATGGCAGGCTGAAAAGGCACGTCGGGAGGGGATCTTCAGGTCACCCCGTCTCAGCCCCCCACCGTCCTTACCCCCGGCAACTTGCTGTCGAGAATCGCCGCGCGCAGCAGATCGATGACCTTGGTGCGCGGGTAGGTGACGCGCCAGGCAATCGCCACGCGACGGCTCGGCTCGGGCGCGGCAAACGGCCGGATCGCGACCAGATCCTGCTTGTCCACCAGCGGATCCGCCGCCGAACTGGGCAGCACGGTAATCCCCAGACCGGAGGCGACCATGTAGCGGATGGTTTCCAGTGAGCTGCCTTCCATGGTTTTCTGCAGGCCGGTGCCATGCGCGCAACGCGGGCAGGCTTCAATCACCTGATCGCGGAAACAATTGCCAGCACCCAGCAGCAACAGCGGCTCTTCCTGCAGCAACAGGGAGGAAATCTCTTTTTCTTTGGTCCACGCATGGCTGGCAGGCAGCACCACGCGGAAGGGCTCGTCATACACCGGCTGGCTGACGATGCCCTGCTCGGTAAACGGCAGGGCGATGATCGCCACATCGATCTCGCCCTTCTTGAGCTGATCGGCCAGCCGATGCGTGTAATTTTCCTGAATCATCAACGGCATGCGCGGTGCGCGCTCGGCCAGTAATGGGATCAGTGCCGGCAGCAGATAGGGCGCGATGGTGTAGATCACGCCGATGCGCAGCGGGCCGCTCATCGCATCGCGCCCGGATTCGGCCAGATCACGAATCTGGCTGGCTTCGCGCATCACACGTTCGGCCTGCGCTACGATCAAACGGCCAATTTCAGTGACTTTTACATCCACTGCACTACGCTCAAAAAGTAGCACGCCGAGCTGTTCCTCAAGCTTCTTGACCGCTACTGACAGGGTCGGCTGGCTGACATGACATTTCTCGGCGGCACGCCCGAAATGGCGCTCCTGTGCAAGAGCGACGATATAACGCAGATCGGTAAGGGTCATCACGAGATCCCGGCCAACACCACCAGGCAAGAGTGCCCGGATAGGTTTTTGTAATTATAGACGCATGCATGCATAGTTATTTGATCCCGGTCGCCCCCACTTGAACTTGTGTACGGACTCCCCATCTTGCATACCTTGAGAGGAATTGGAACCTTGCGCACAAGATCCGGTCACACGCCAGCACAGTCGCAGGAGTTGTAAGCCGCACATAAGCTCCGATCCCCGCCTTATAGTTAGATCATGAGCAGTTCTCAAATGAGCAGCAGAAATGAAGAATATTTTTAACTTCAGGAGAAATGTATGAACCGGTCGTTGATCCGCGTTGCGCTACTTTCCAGCGTAGCCGCCTTTGCATTCACCGGCTGCCTGCAAGAGTCAGGCGTCAACTCATCTCATGCCAGCGGCGTGACGGCGGCGACTGCAGCCGCCGCCACGGCTCGCGTTGCGCTGCCAGACTTCAGTCCGCTGGTCGAGGCTATCGGCCCATCCGTGGTCAACATCAGCGTTACCAGCGTTGAAAAAAGCACCCAGCTGACGTCGCCGTTCGGTGACGAGGACGATCCCTTTGACTTCTTTCGCCGCTTCGGCATTCCCGTCCCCGGGCAAGGCGGCCAGGGCGGTCGCGTCCAGCCGCCGCAACCCCGCGTGCAACAAGGTGTTGGTTCAGGCTTCATCGTCAGTACCGACGGCTATATCCTGACCAATGCGCATGTCGTTGATGAGGCAACTGAAGTAACCGTCAAACTCATCGACAAGCGCGAATTCAAGGCTCGGGTGATTGGCACCGACAAGCGCACCGATGTGGCGCTGATCAAGATCGACGCCAAGGATCTGCCGGCCGTGAAGACAGGTAATCCGGATCTGGCCAAGACCGGTCAATGGGTGCTGGCAATGGGCTCGCCCTTCGGTCTGGAAAACACCGTCACCGCCGGCATCATCTCGGCCAAATCGCGCAAGCTGCCCGATGAAACCTATGTGCCTTTCATCCAGACCGACGTAGCAATCAATCCTGGCAATTCCGGTGGCCCCCTGATCAATCTGGATGGCGAAGTGATCGGCATCAACTCGCAGATCTACTCGCGTTCCGGCGGTTATATGGGCATCTCCTTCTCGATCCCGATCGACGTCGCGCTGAAGGTCAAGGATCAGCTGCAGAAGAGCGGCAAAGTCTCGCGTGGCAAACTCGGTGTGGTCATCCAGACCGTCGACAAGGATCTGGCCCAGTCTTTCGGCCTGGACAAGCCGGCCGGCGCGCTGATCAATTCGCTTGAGCCTGGCGGCCCCGCCGACAAGGCTGGCCTGCAGAATGGCGACATCATCCAGCAGGTAGATGGCGTAGCGGTGGCTGAATCGAGCGATCTGCCGCGCATCATCGGCGAACGCAGCCCCGGCGAGACAGTCAAACTGAAGATTTGGCGCGACAAGGCGCAGCGTGACATCTCCGTCAAGCTCGGCGAGCAGGCCAATGAGCGCGTCGCACTGGGCAAGAATGCCCCGGAAGCCAGCAACAGCGGCAAGCTCGGCCTCGACGTGCGGGCCATCGATGCACGCGAAGCCCGCAAACTCGGCATCAGCGCCGGGCTGGTCGTTGAACAATCCAGCGGCCCGGCAGCCAAGGCAGGCATCCGTCAGGGTGACGTGATTCTCGCTGTCAGCAACCAGCGCGTTACCTCCGTCGAGCAACTCACCAAGGCCGTGGAGGCCGCTGGCAAGACCGTCCCACTGCTGATCCAGCGCGGCGAGATCCAGCAATACGTGGTGGTGCGCATCAACTGAAACTGAATGTGTTTTAGTGTCTCCTCCCTCTTCCGGGCCGCCTTGCGCGGCCCTTTTTTTGTTTTGAATCTTGCCTGCCTGTACATCCGAACCCAGGGAGCCTCTGCTGCCTGCAAAGCAGGCTGCACATGTCCGCCCGCTGCGGGTCTTCAGGCAATGGCGCACAAAAACGCCCTGTCACCGGGGGCGGCGGCAGGGCGCAAGGTGCTACTGGAGGACGAATTCAGGAGGCGCTCTGCCCGCGCAGGATCGAGGCGGCCTTGATGCGATCGACATCGGCCTGTTCGCGGCCTTCGCGCGAACCACGCATGGCGCGGTACCACTGACTCATGGCGACGCGGGCGGCTTCGGGGTCGTTGGCCTGTTCCAGTGCGTCGATCACGTCGATGGCCATCACGCCCAGGGTTTCGCGAGCGCGCGTGGCCATGAAGCCGGAGGCGGATTCCCAGCCGTCCGGCAGGTCCGGATCGGCCGAGGTGTCCATGCGATCACCGTGAGGCACGGGCATCGGATGACTGCCATCTTCGAGCAGGCCGCGCTGGGTAAGATCGCTCAGATCAAGGGCCACATCACGATCCGGCATCATCTGCATCAGGGTGAAGACCGTGCGCTGGCCATCGGCCAGCAGCAACAGGCGGCGCAGGCCGGAGGGCAGGCTGGCGTCGTGACTGGCGATCAGGCGCGCGCCAAAAGACGTCTTGCGCGGCACGAAATCGAGGTTCTCAGAGCTTGGCATTTTTGGGTCCATCCGTAAAAAAGTGTGACGAAAGTCACTTAATTCTGCGGCTCCATGCTGCGATAGCGAATAGATAAATTCGATATGTGCTGCCACGCCCGATCAGTGGTTTAGTCATGCGTAAGGACTAAAGTAAGTCATTGATTTTGCGGAAACCAGACGGAAGGGCAGGTCGATTCAGGGACTGGCTTTGCCCGCCGTAGATCCGACACGCAGATATGAGTCTGGCGGCGGATGGCTGGGATAGAATCCGGCCTCACCTCCCGCCGTTTTCATCCATGCTCTCCCACCTGAACACCCCCCAGCGCGAAGCCGTGAAGTATCTGGACGGCCCCTGTCTGGTGCTGGCCGGCGCAGGCAGCGGCAAGACGCGCGTGATCACCCAGAAGATTGCCTACATGGTGCAGCAGTGCGGGCTGGAGGCGCGCAACATCGCGGCCATCACCTTCACCAACAAGGCCGCGCGCGAGATGGAAGAGCGCGTCAGCAAGCTGCTGGGCAAGGCGGAGGCCAAGGGCCTGACGGTGTGCACCTTTCACGCGCTGGGCGTGCGCATCGTGCGTCAGGAAGCGAAACTGGTCGGGCTCAAGCCGCAGTTTTCGATCCTCGATTCGGCCGACATCCTGCAGATCATCACCGAGCTGTCCGGCAACGCCGACAAGGCCACGGCCAAGGGTATCCAGTGGACGATTTCGGGCTGGAAGAACGCGCTGATCACGCCCGCCGAGGCCGAAAAGCTGGCCAATGACGAGGCCACCGCGCTCGCCGCGAAACTCTATCCGGCCTACGAGAAGACGCTGCGCGCCTATCAGGGCGTGGATTTCGACGATCTGATCGCCCTGCCGGTGCGCCTGTTCGACGCGCATCCGGAGGCGCGTGAGCGCTGGCAGAACAAGCTGCGCTACCTGCTGGTCGATGAATATCAGGACACCAACCGCGCGCAGTACAAGCTGCTCAAGCAGATCACCGGAGATCGTGGCGCCTTCACCGCCGTGGGCGACGATGATCAGGCCATCTACGCCTGGCGCGGCGCTGACGCGGAAAATCTGAACCTGCTGCAGAAGGATTTCCCGAAACTCAAGGTGATCAAGCTGGAGCAGAACTATCGTTCCTCCAACCGCATCCTGAACGCGGCCAACACCCTGATCGCCAACAACGAGAAGCTTTTCGAGAAGAGGCTGTGGAGCGATCACGGCCTCGGCGAACCGATCCACGTGGTGATGGCGCGCGACCCGGTGCACGAAGCCGAGCTGATCGCCATGAAACTTTCGGCGCACAAGTTCGAATACAAATCGCATTTTTCCGACTATGCCATCCTGTATCGCGGCAATCATCAGGCGCGCCTGTTCGAACAGCAGCTACGCAGCCACAACATTCCCTATGTCATTTCCGGCGGGCAGAGCTTTTTCGATCGTGCCGAGATCCGCGATCTGATGAGCTATCTGCGCCTGATTTCCAATGGCGACGACGATCTGGCCTTCATCCGTGCCGTCACCACGCCGCGTCGCGGCATCGGCGCGGCCACGCTGGAGGCGCTGGGTACCTACGCCGGCACGCGCAACGTCAGCCTGTTCGCGGTGTCGCAGGAAGAAGGCGTCGCCGAGCACGTCGCGGCGCGTCAGCTGGAGGGCGTGCGCAGCTTCGGCGCCTACATCACCGCGCTCGCGAATCGTGCCCACAAGGAGCCGGCTGGCGTGTTGCTCGAAGACCTGCTGCGCAGCATCGGCTACGAAGCCTGGCTGATGGAAACCTGCGAAGTGCGCGAGGCGCAGAGCCGCTGGCGCAATGTGCGCGACTTCGTCGACTGGCTTACGCGCAAGGGCGAGCAGGACAACAAGACCCTGCACGAACTGGTGCAGACCATCGCCCTGATCAACCTGCTCGACAAGGGCAACGAGGACGAAGCCGACGCGGTGCAGCTAGCCACCCTGCACGCCAGCAAAGGGCTGGAGTTCGGCCACGTCTTCCTGGTCGGCGTGGAGGAAGGCCTGCTGCCGCACCAGAGCAGCATCGATGCCGACACCATCGAAGAAGAGCGCCGCCTGATGTACGTGGGCGTCACGCGCGCCCAGCGCAGCCTGACCATCACCGCCTGCGAGCGGCGACGCAACGGCGGCGAAATCCGGATGGTGGATATTTCACGCTTCGTCGAAGAGCTGGGCGACGGCACCAAGCGCGTCGGCAAGGATGACGAGCCGATCAGCAAGGAAGAGGCGAAGAACAAGTTCGCCAATCTGCGCGCCATGTTGGGGCCGAAATAGATCAGGGGTCTGAAGAGCCGCACTCGACGGCCCTGTAGAAGCATGCCTGCCTGAAAGGACCGTTCAGCGCGGCTCTTCAGCATCCCAATCCCGCACGCGGGCCGGGTGTCTTGGAAATAACACTGATATGGCATAGCGGCCCCGGACCGGAGGTCGGCCCCTTCGACGGAGCTCAGTCCGACCTACGGGCTGTAGGAGCGAGATCCACGTCGATCCCACAGATCGTAGCGGCCTTGCCCGAAAATTTACGCCTCGGGCAACGGAGATTTACGTTACTTGAGAGGCAGGTGTTGAGAAATTCACTTCGCTGCCACAAATCCCGTTCGTGCTGAGCCTGTCGAAGCATGGGCGTGATTTCAAAACTTCAACTGAGGATTTCAGGCTGATATGCCGGCGCGCTGGATTGTGCTCTGCAATGCAAATCTCTGGCAGACTCTGCCGGGTGTTCCTTTGAACTTCAGTGCTGCTTTCAGACTCAGCCAACCATGAGCAATCAAATCCCCAGCGCCATCGCCCATCTGTCCCGCCTTGTTGACCGCCTCCGCCCCGAAGATCCGGAAGACGTGGCGGCCGCTGCGCGGGCGCTGCAGGCTGAAGCGGCGAGGCTGCGTGCGCAGCCCGAAGCGGCGCAGGCGCTGCGTGAAGCCTTGCGCGCCGTCCTCACCCAGGCGCATCAGATCGCGTTCTATGCCGAGACCGGCGTGCCCTCGGCCCTCGGCTTCTGGCTGGAGTTGAGCCGGCGCATCAATCAGCAGATTCTGCCGCCGGTCATCGATCCGGGCCAGTTGCGCGATCTGATGATGCTGATTTTCCACGCGCCGCAAGACTACCTGTGGGTCTGCGCGCTCAGCGACGAAGCCTGGATCGAACTGATCGCCGCCACCGGGCCGGTCGAGCCGCTGGCGCAGGTGAACAGCCGCGACATCAGCAGCCTGCTGAATGCGATCCGGGCGCTGTCCTATCGCCTGGCCGGCGTGGCACTGGATCGCGAACTGCTGCAGGCCGAGCCGGCGCTGGAGGAGCTCGAATCGCCCTTTCTGGCACAGAACGTCATGCTGATCCAGCTGCTGGAACGCATCCGCGAAGGCGGCTCGATGTTCGATGCCACCGAAGTGCGCGACATCGACGTGCTGCTCGATCAGTGCGACAAGGCTATCGACCGGATTCGCCGGCGGGCCCGTGACAATGGCATCAGCATCCGTCTGAGCTACCTGCTCTCACGCATGCAGCAATTGATTGCCCGTCAGCGCCAGCTGCTCGATCTGATTGCCGCGGAATCCTGTCTGACGCATGCGATCCCGCTGTTCAAGACCCTGCTGCTGGCCGAGCAGACCCATCGCCGCGTGCGCCCTTTCGTTGCCGAAAACGTTCGTCTGGTGGCGCGCAACATGACGGATTCCGCCAGCCGCCACGGCGAACACTACATCGCGGCGGATCGCGCCGAATGGTGGGCGATGGCCCGGGGCGCGGCCGGGGGCGGCGTGATCATCGCGGTGATGGCACTGCTGAAGATCCAGCTCGCCCTGCTGCATCTGCCTCCGCTGACCGAAGCCCTCGCCTTCAGCCTCAATTACGCGCTGGGCTTTGTCCTCATCCACGTGCTCGGCTTCACCGTCGCCACCAAGCAGCCGGCCATGACGGCGGCCTCTATCGCCGCCGTCGTCGAAGAATCCGGTCCGAAGGATCTCGCCAAGCTGTGCGCGCTGGTGCAGAGCGTCACCCGTAGCCAGTTCATCGCCGTGCTCGGCAACGTCGCCCTGGCGCTGCCCATTGCCTGCCTGATTGCCGTGCTGTGGCCGATGATTTTTGGCGCGCCGCTCGCGCCGCCCGCAAAGATTGCCTCCCTGCTCACTGACATTCACCCCACCCACAGCGCCGCTTTGCTGTTTGCTGCGGTGGCCGGCGTCGGCCTGTTCCTGTCGGGTCTGGTCGCGGGCTATTTCGACAACCGGGTGCGCTACCGCAATCTCGCCCCACGCATCGCCCAGGCGCCCGCCTTGCGCTGGCTCGGTGCGGCACGCACCGCCCGGCTTGGTGACTACCTCGACATCCATATTGGCGCCATCATTGGCAACCTGTTCTTCGGCTTCTATCTGGGCATGGCCGGCGCGGTCAGCGTGCTCACCGGTCTGCCCATCGACATCCGCCACGTCGCCTTCTCCAGCGCCAATCTCGGCACCGCCGTCACCACCCTGGGATTCGAGGCAACGCGGGCGATCCTGCCCTGGGCCATCAGCGGCGTGATCGCCATCGCCCTGGTCAATCTCTTCGTCAGTTTTTCGCTGGCGCTGTACGTCGCGATGAAATCCCGCCGCCTTGGCGCGCAGCAAATGCTGCAACTGGGCGGCAGCGTTTTGCGGCACTTCGTGCGCCACCCTTTCAGCTTCGTGGCGCCACCGCCGAAGGCGGTTCAGATTCCTGATGCGTAAATTCCAGCCTGGGTAAGCACCCGCCTGAAGAGCCTCACCCAGCGGACTTGTGCGGGCAGGCAGGCTGCACAGGTCCGTTCCGCGCGGCTTCGCAGGCATGTCTTGAAACTCCACCGCCCCGCCAGTTATCGGCCCACGCCTGACGTCGCGCGCCACACTGCGCTCTGCTGGCGCGAGTCACCTCACAATCACGCCCCAACGAGGCTGCGACACGCAGCCAATCAACCGGGGAATCGCCATGATCCGAAACACCGCCGCACTTGCGGCTTTTTGCCTGTGTCTGCTGAGTGCCTGTGGCGGCGGGGGTGGCGGCGGTGGAAGCTCGGACAGCAGTACAGCAGGCGCGGGCAGCTCCAGTTCCAGCTCATCCTCGTCCAGCAGTTCAGGTGGCCAAAGCTCTTCGTCCTCCAGCTCTTCCTCTTCTTCCAGCAGCTCCTCGTCGAGTTCGTCTTCGAGCTCTTCATCAAGCTCGTCCTCCAGCAGCTCAAGCTCGTCGAGCAGCTCCAGCAGTGGCGGCACAAGCGCCTGCTCCGCCACCAGCTTCATGGGCAAAACTTCGCTGCTGATCGGTGCGCAGATGGAAGACCTCACCGCCAATGTCGCGCCCTTCGACGTGCGCTATCGCTATCTGGCCGGCGGCATCCGCGATGCGGGCTCTTGCACCTCAAGCTGCGATGGCACTTGCGGCAGCTGGTGGGGATGCTGGCAGGATACGAGCAAGGCTCCCGGTCAGTACGTGCTGAGCCACCTGCAGACCACCGCCAGCGCCACCTGGCAGGGCGCTACGCGCGCACAGATCCCGGCCATCACCTATTACGAAATCCTGCATGGTTCCAAGACCAGCGAAGGTGCCGGCGAAGTCGCGGCGATCAACGATGCGGCCTTCCTCACGCGTTATCTGGCCGACTGGCGCTTCCTGTTGCAGACTATCGGCAACAACCCGGCGCTGCTGCACATCGAGCCGGATTTCTGGGGCTATGTGCGCCAAAGCAACGCCAGCCCGCACCTGGTGCCGGCCACGGTCAGCACGGCTAATCCCAGCGATTGCAGCAGCCAGGCCAACACCGCCACCGGCCTCGCCAAGTGCATGATTGCCATGGCGCGCAAATACGCCCCGAACGCCAAAGTCGGCCTGCACGCCTCGCCCTGGAATAGCGGCACGAGCGGTGACGGCGTTGCCACCGGCAATTTCATGGCGGCACTCGGCGCCGCCGATGGCGATTTCATCGTCACCGACCCCTCGGACCGCGATGCCGGCTATTACGACAGCATCGGCCAGAACCGCTGGTGGACCGACACCAGCGCCGCCGCCTATCTGGCCTGGAGCAAGTCCGTCAGCGACACCGTCGGCAAACCCGGCGTGATGTGGCAGATCCCGCTCGGCAACATGGCGCAGACCAACACCGTCAATCACTGGCAGGACAATCGCGTCGACTACCTCTTCGCGCATCTCGGCGAAGTCAGCAAAGCGAAGATCGTCGCCCTGCTCTTCGGCGCCGGCGAAGGCCAGCAAACCACGCCGGAAAGCGACGGCGGCAACCTGATCAGCAAGACCACCACCAACTGGCAAGCTGGCGGCACGGCCTTGTGCAAATGACGGCGGGCTGAAGAGGAGCGCGGGGCGGGCGTTTGCGGTGAGTGAGATCACAAGCGAGCGGTGTGACAGGCACCAAACGGCGCGGGCTAATCCAGCAAGCGCCGGCCCTTCCAGCGCCCGCCGGACAAGCGCGCCAGATATAGCCCGCTGCGCACCAGCCAGTCGGCAAACATGCCCAGCCACACGCCGACCACACCCCAGCCGAAGATCACGCCAAACACATAGCCCAGACACAGGCGGAACAGGCACAGGCCGATCAGCGTCGTGACCATCGCATAACGCGCATCGCCCGCGCCCTTGAGGCCATTCGGCAGGACGAAGGTCGTCGGGAAGGCGATCAGGAACAGACAGTTCAGACGCACCAGCGTCGCGCCCTGTGCCACAACCTCGGGGTCGGTCGAATACAGGCCAACGATCCAATGTGCCAAGGGCGCGCTGAGCAAGGCAATGCCCAACATCAGGAGGGTGGCGAGCTTGATGACGTACCACATGTCACGTTCGGCGTTGGCTTCGTCACCGCGTCCGATGGATTGCCCGACCAGCGTGGTCAGCGCCACGGCCAGTGCATTGGCGGGAACGTTGAGCAGCATCGAGATCGAGAAGCCGATGAAGTTCGCGGCAATCGCCACCGTGCCCATGCCGACCACCATCACCTGCACCAGCAGCTTGCCGCCGTTGAAGACCAGCGATTCCACGCTTGAGGGCAGGCCGATGGCGAACACCGGGCGCAGCAGCGCCAGATCGAAACGGAAGCCGGCGAACTTTACGGCCAGCAGATGAGCGTAGCGCCGCAGCATGGCAAACAGATAGATCACCCCGGCCAGCCGGGCCAGGCTGATCGCCAGCGCCGCACCCGCCACGCCGTGCCCTGCGATCTTCAAGTCGAACCATTCGGTGTGCAGCGCCACGCCATAAATCAGCACGTAGCTGAAGATCACATTGGCCACGTTCATCAGGGTGTTGGCCTGCATTGCCAGCCGCGTTTCGCCGGCCCCGCGCAGCGCACCGCTGAGCACCAGCGTCAGCGCCGTCAGCGGATAAGTCAGCGCCGTAATCAGCAGGTATTCATGCATGTAGCCCTGCACCGTGGCCCCGGGATTGCCGTAGAGCCAGGCCAGCAGCGGTTCGCGAAACAGCGCGCCCGCGGCGGCCAGCAGCAGCGCCAGCAATCCGCACGCCACCAGCGCCTGCGTCGCCGCCGCGCCCGCGCGTTCGCGCTGACCTGCGCCGATGCACTGCGCTACTACGACCGTCGCGCCAATCGCCAACGCCGAGAACAGTGAAGACACGATCAGATTGATCGAATCCACCATGCCGATGGCCGACACCGCATCGCGTCCGATGCGCGCCGCCATGATCGTATTCACCGTGCCGAGCAGGTTCACGAACAGCTGTTCGAAGAACACCGGCGTGGTCAGCGCCAGCACGTCGCGGCGGATGGGGAGTTTCATCGGCATTTAAAGGCAGGGTGGCTGAAGAACCGCGCGCAGCGGCGCTGTGCGGGCAGGTGTGCTGGAGAGGTCGGCTGAATGAGCCTCTTCAGGCAGATATGTCTAAAACACTTGATCAATGCGGACGAAAAGCCTGGGACCCTCCAGCGCCTGCGGACGTAACATAGCAAACATCGGAAGGCGGTGCGCTTCTCCGTGCAGCTCAAGTGAATAAGATTCACCGCTTGTGGTGACTCAATGGCTTCCTGAAGGATAAATATGCCCCAGTCCACGCGCGGTTTCACCCTGATCGAAATGATGGCCGTCGTCGCCGTCGTCGCCATTCTGGCGGCCATAGCGATCCCTTCGATGCAGGGCCGGATTGTGCGCCAGCAGATCGAGGCGGCGATGCCTTTGGCCGACATCGCGAAGAAGCCTGTCGCCGCGCAGTGGGCGACGGCGCAGCAATTCCCCGCTGATAATGCTGCGACGGGCCTGCCCAGCGCAGACAAGATCGTCAGCAACTATGTCAGCGCGGTCACGGTCAAGGATGGCGCGATTCACGTCAAATTCGGCAATCGCGCCAATGGCGCCATTCTGGGCAAGACGCTCACCCTGCGTCCGGCCGTGGTTGCCGATGCGCCCATCGTTCCGGTCACCTGGGTCTGCGGCAAAGCCGATGCGCCGGACAAGATGACACTGCAGGGCAGCGATGAAACCAGTATCGCCGATGAATACCTGCCGATGGATTGCCGCAAGCTCAAGCGTTAAGCCGGCAAGCAAACAAAACGCCCGGAACCAGTCCGGGCGTTTTTATATTGAACAATGCTTGCCTGAGAAGAGAAGCTCTGACTCAAGGCCAGATAAGCGGGGAAATATGGAAATGATTGATCTTGAGTCGTTCAAAAAGGTAGGTCACCTGTTCGTCCAGGAGTTTCGCCCGATAACGGCTTTGAAAGCCTCCTGCAAGGTTGCTCAGGAAAGTGTGTTCTCTCTCAAATACCGTCTGATTCGTGGTGAGTTGCACCAACTGTACTTTGCAGACAACTTGATGCAAATGGGGTGGTGAACTTCCTTGATCGGCGCCCGAAACCAGAGCCCGGTAAGGGGTAATGCGCAGTAGATAGGCGGATGCCGGTGAAACATCTGGTGGAGCTTGTACGCTTGGAGTCGAACCTTGCGGCAAGAAAATAACCTTTTTCCAAGACGGTAATGCCCGCATGAATGCAGCCTTGTAATCTTCCATCAAGACCGTAACTTTCTTGTTGAGCTCAACCGTTTCTGTGCGACTGATACCTTTGTTTTCAAGATCTAAAATTGTGGTCTCTTGTATTTGAATCGCCAGAAAGTTGATTGGGTCAGACACCGATACCACTTTTTCGCTTAACGATGCACAGGACGTCAGCAGGAGGGCAGCGAAAATTGGCAGAAGCAGAGTAAAAATACGTTTTGAAACCATCGTGCAATACCTTTTAAAAGGACGAAGGGAATCGGATGTGCTAACAAAAACGCCCGGAACCAGTCCGGGCGTTTTTGCATTCGGCAGCCGAAAATCAGGCGGCCTTGGTCACTTCGGCGTAAGCCCATTCCAGCCAGGGCAGCACGGCTTCCAGATCGGAAGTTTCGACCGTGGCGCCACACCAGAAGCGCAGGCCGCTCGGGGCGTCTTTGTAGGCGCCGATGTCATACGCAACGCCTTCCTTGTCGAGCAGCTTGATCAGGGCTTTGACCTGATCCGGCGTGGCGTCGAGCGAGAAGCACACCGAGGTATTCGAGCGGCTGGCTTCGTCCTTGGCGAGGAAGTGAATCCACGGCGTCTTGGCGACGAAGCGCTCGAACACGGCCAGGTTGTCGTTGCTGCGCTTGATCAATGCCGGCACGCCGCCGAGTGAATCGACCCATGCGAGGGCGTCCAGATAGTCTTCATTGGCGATCATCGACGGGGTGTTGATGGTGGCACCTTCGAAGATTTCGGCCATCAGTTCGCCGCCCTTGGCGATGCGGAAGATCTTCGGCAGCGGCCAGCTCGGCTTGTAGTCCTTCAGGCGCTGCACAGCGCGCGGCGACAGGATCAGCATGCCGTGGGCACCTTCACCGCCGAGCACTTTCTGCCAGGAGTAGGTCACCACGTCCAGCTTGTCCCAGGGCATTTCCATGGCGAACACGGCGCTGGTGGCATCGCACAGGGTCAGGCCTTCGCGGTCGGCGGGAATCCAGTCGCCGTTCGGCACTTTGACGCCGGAGGTGGTGCCGTTCCAGGTGAACACGATGTCGTTCTTGGCGTCCCACTGGGCGAAATCAGGCAGCTCGCCGTAAGGAGCGCTGAAATTGCGCACGTCTTTCAGCTTGAGCTGCTTGACGATGTCGGTGACCCAGCCTTCGCCGAAGGATTCCCAGGCAAAGGTATCGACCGGACGCGCACCGAGCAGGTTCCACATTGCCAGCTCGAAAGCGCCAGTATCGGAAGCCGGCAGGATGCCGACGTGGTAATCAGCCGGAATGCCCAGCAGGCGCTTGGTCTCGGTGATCGATTTGGCCAGACGTGCCTTGCCCAGCGAGCTGCGGTGCGAGCGGCCGAGGATGTCCTTCGGCAGATTGGCCAGCGAATAGCCGGGGCGCTTGGCGCAGGGGCCAGAAGAGAAATTCGGTGAATTGGGCTTGAGGGTGGGTTTCACGGTGAGCTCCAGATGGGCAAGGAAAATTTCGAACCGGCATTGTAGCGCGGACAAGCGCGGTGAGTCCGGGATCGTCGCAAGCCGGGTCACTATGGCGACGCAAGCCCTGCGTGTGCCTGCCCGCAGAGGGGCGCGCAGCTTGCCTCTTCAGGCAGGTCGTCGCATCAGCCCCCGCAACCCCCACCACAGCCACCCCCCCCGCAACCACCACCGCCGCCCGAATCACTTCCGCTGCTTCCGCTGTCGCTGCTGCTGGAGCTGGGCGGCGGACGCGGGAACAGACGATCACAGAACGGGAAAACCGTGGCTGGCAGCGCGTGCAGGCCGAACACGGCGGCGAGCAGCACGGCATCCGTGCTCGCTCCGCCGGCCTTGATGCGCCAGGGCTGCGAGTGCAGGCGCTCGAACAACTTCTCCAGATGGGCCAGCGTATCTGTGCCATAGGCGGTGAGTCGCTTGGCAATTGGCGCGCGCATTGTAAACACGGCGATCCCCGTCAGGATGATCAGAAACCAGACGTTGCTGCGGCCCTGGATGAAGGCGTTGGCGAGGCGCAAACCAGCGACGACGACCAGCGTGCCGATGGCGAAGCCGGCCAGGTGTGTGCGCCGGGCGATGCATTCCGTGTCGGGCAGCAAGCCGAGGCCCAGCAGTTCCCGCTGGTAGTCGCGTGCGGCGCGATTTACTTGCGCGTCCAGGAAAACTGCGTTGACGGTCGAATTCGTCACGCAACAATCGAGAATGGCTTGCTCCAGCGGGCGCCGTGCATGCCCGGTAAGTTCGCCGGCAGTGCCGAGCAGCCCATCGAATTCCTGCAGCAGGCCGCGATCAATCAGCGAAAAGATGGCGAGCTTGATTGCCGCGTCGGGGCCATCGCGCAGGGCGGCGATCCGCAGCGGGTCCTGGGCAAAGCGCACCGAGATGCGCGGCCGGACTTCGCCTGCCCGGATGCGCCAGCGCAGCCAGAGATTTGCCGCCAGCATCAGGCCAATAAACAGCAGCAGAAACTGCGGGCCACTCATGCCACAGGCTCCGCCGCGTTCAGGCCGGCCAGCAGATAAGTCGCCAGTGCCGACAAGTGCAGCAGTGCCGGGCCGGCTTGGCCGGGCGCCAGCACCAGGTCCTCACGCGCCAGCGGCAGAGCCGTGACGGCGCTGACAAACTCGGCTTTAGCGGATTCAGCGGCGACCTTCACCAGCGCCTCGCGCGGGCTCAGCGCGCCGGCTTCGCCGCGCATTTCGAGCAGGGCCAAGGCGGCGGCACGCAGCGGTGAACTGGCTTCGGTAATTACCGCGACCAGTTGCTCTTCGCGCAGACTCAGCAGGGCATAGCGTTCACGCAGACGGATGCTCAGATCGAGCAGCACTTCGCGCGTGCGGCGGCGCAGTTCGGCCTTGTCGATGAGCAGATCGGCGAAAGGATCTGTTCCGTACAGCAAGCGGTGGCGCGCCTTGATGTCGTTGAATTTGACGGCGAAAAGGCGCGCCGCTTCGGGCAGCTCATCGCGCAGCAGGAACATGACCGAGGCGCGGATCGCCGAATGACAGGCACGCAAGGCGCCCCGGAATTCATCCACGCGCGTCGCATCGAATTGCTCCAGACAGAGCAGCAGATTCACATTCGACATCGGCCGCAGCCGCCCTTCGGCCGCCGAACCGAAGAGGATCACGGCCTGCAGATCGGGGCCGAAGGCCTGCTGCGCCTCCTGCACGAAATCGTCCAGGACCAGATTCAGGGTTTCTGTCGCGAGGGTTTCCATACGTGCTCCGGGGTCGATGTCCGGCAGCCATCATAAAGGCTGTCAGCGCCCGGCGGAACGGCCTGGATGGTCGGATGGGCAAAAGCTCGCCTCAGCCGGCCGCAAGTTGCAGCAGCGTTTCGGCCAGTTCCGGATTATTGTCACGGGCGATCACGCGCGGGCGCTTGGAAGCGTCCACGGCCACGTAGCTGAAAGTCGCCTCGGTGACGCAATAGCGTTCGCCGATCGGCTCACTGGTGACCTTCTTGACCCACACCTCAACTTTGATCTTGATCGAGGTGCGGCCTACATAGACGCATTCGCCATAGCAGCAAACCACATCGCCGACCGCCACCGGCAGGTGAAAATTCATGCCGTCGACCGCTACGGTCACGACGCGGCCACGGCTCAGCTCCTTGGCCATGATGGCGCCGCCCAAGTCCATCTGCGCCATCAGCCAGCCGCCGAAGATATCGCCGCTGGGATTGGTATCGGCCGGCATGGCCAGGGTGCGTAGCTGCAGCACGCCACGTGGATTGCGGATCTGTTCGTTCATGAAGAGGCTTTCGGATATTGGGGGAATGGCGTAATTATCCACGGCTTGGCACTGATGCCCAGCAAACAGATCAAAATGGGGTATCTGAAGAGGCTTATGGCAAGGGCCTGCACGGGCAGGCATGCTGCACAGCCAAGTCAGGAGCGGCTCTTCAGGCACCATGTTGCGGCTCACCCACCGGCTCCGTCGCATATCTGGGCAAGGCCGGATCCATCAGATCCCAGCGCCGGGCGCTGCGCGTCCACAAATCCGCCACCGGGTGGAAAAGCTCCGGATCATCCAGACAGCCAGCCATCAGTGCGATGTATGCAGGCAGCGCTGCCGTCACCACGAACAAGGCCGAGCCGCATTCCGCGCAGAAGCCACGCCGCACCGTGTTGCCGCTTTGCGCCACGCTCAGGAAATACTTCGGCTCGCCCTGCATCAGGCAGAAATGATCGGCGGTCACCACCACCAGTGGGGCGTAGGCGCTGCCACTGAAATGCTGACAATCGTGGCAATGACAATTGAGCATGACCACAGGCCGGGTTTCACACTCATAACGGATTGCGCCACAGGCGCACCCTCCGGTCAGAACAATCGTCATGGCAGGCTCCCGGCTGATTCAAATCGCGCAGCGATGTATCGATGCGCCATCCGGCCATTGGAGGACAGAAAGCGTCGACGCCAAAGCTTCACTATAGCCAGCGTGCTGCCCGCCGCTGCGTGTCCTGCACCTTGGGCCACGCTTACATTTACTTGCACTTGCTTGCAAATCCAAAACAGTAAAGTCGGGTCCCAACACTAATCTGCGGGTGTGGCGAAGCTCGCCGCAACACAAACCCAAGCCACCTCAGGAGACCATCATGCGCATCGCCACCTTGTTCACCGCCCTCGCCCTTGCCATCAGCGCCACTGCGGCTGTGGCCCAACCCGTCGTCACCCCTGCTGAACGCGCCGAGCTGCGCCGCGACCAGCGTGAAATCCGTCAGGACAAGCGCGAGATTCATCGGGACCGCATCGAAACCCGGCAAGACCGACGCGAGCTGCGCGACGAACGCCGTGAGGGCGATGTGGCCGGGGTTGCCGCAGCACGTCAGGAGCTGCGTCAGGATCATCGCGAGACGCGCCAGGACAAGCGTGAGCTGAAGCGGGATCGCGTGGAACGCAATCGCGACGTGCGTCAGACGCGGCGCTCATAATTTAAATGCCTGCCTGTAGAGCCGCACCCAGCGTGCCTGTGCGGGCAGGCATGGCGGAGAGCCAATCCCGAAGCGCCTCTTCAAACACAGTAAAACAAAACGGCCCCCCCCCCGGATGGCCGTTTTTCTGCTCTGAAAGCGTCGGTCCTTCAACCAACACTCCAACCAGAGTGGCTCAGTTGCACACGTAAATCGGACCGTCCTTGCCCGCCACCGTGGTGGTGAAGTTGTAGCAGACTTGGCCATAAACCGAGTTGTAAACCGTTACGCCATCCGGGCGGGCATAGCGCATGGTGAAGAAGCGATAACCTGCATAATCGCCTGCCGCAACGTTTGGTGAAGGTGCTGCGGTAAAGCTGCGGAAGGCTTTGGATACCCAAGGAAGATAGCTCGGACAACGGCCGTCAGCCAAACAGGTATTGACGGTATCGAGCGTGACCGAGGTTTGCATCGGCAGAATCGCCGGTTGCACAAATTGCATGGCAACGTCGATATCCTGAGTCGATTTGTTGGTGTTGTTCCACGCCAAGATTTGGCCGCTTGCCTGAACATTCGAAACTACCGGAGCGAACGTATTGTTGGTCCACTTGATGGTGACGGCGTTCTGGCTCTCGGCCTTGGCATTACCCCAAAGCAGATAGTCCAGTGTGTCCTGCGCATAGCTGGGCAAGGGCAGAGCTGCGGAAGCCGTCATGCTCAATGGCTTGCTCAGCAGACGTAGCTTTTGCACGCTGACCAATTGTCCTGCGGTGTCGAAGAACTCGAACTGGTAACACGGCATCGCTTCAAACAGGCTCAGATCAACCTCTGTGCGCGCTGTGCGGCGATACACATAAGTAGCAGGTACCGCCGTGCTACCGGTTGCTGTTTTGGTTTCGACGGTGGCATAACCAATGGTCGAGCTGATGAAACCCTTCGTGGTGTCAGTCGCCGCCGCCGCGTATTGGGCTTCAGTCCATGTATAGCCACCCCACCAGGTACCCTGACGCGAACCATCTACACCCACGGAGGTCATTGCCAGACGGTACAGGTTGCCACTGGCCCAGGCATTGGTCGGCACAGCCTTGTTCATCAACAGGCTGGAAACCTCGCCCCAATTGTTATTGATCAGGAAGGTCGTTGCCGAGCCAGAAGGATCGGGCACATACACCAGGCCTTTGTCCGGCAAGCCAGCGCCCGTAATACGCACAGCTTTCAGGTTAGCCCCAACCACATCCTTGTTGCTGATGTAGAAGCGGATGCCAGAGCTCAGAGAGCGGCTTTCTGCGATATTGGCGTTACGGTTGTGCTCGACGCTGGCATTTGCGGTGACGCGGTACTTGAACTGGTTACCCAGCAACTTCCACTTGCCACCCACGTAAGTGAGGGTTTCAACAAAGCTGCGCGTCACAGCGCTGCCATCAGCATTCGGTACCGACACCTGGAAGCGCACACCAACGCGCTCGGGCAAGGCCACACCGTTAAGCGTTTCCTTCGGATCGACATACAAGGTCTGCGTTGCGATGACCGTGCCATTGTTGTAATTGGCGGCCGTGTCTGCGGTATCGAGCATTGCGGCGTACTGAACACTGAAGCTCTTGCCGTCGTTCAAGTAGCTGCCATCGGCCTGGGCCGCAAAGTCCTTGCAGCTTGCTGCGGAGCTGCGCGGTACGGCATTGGCGAGGCACTTGCTCAGGATAGCGCCGATAGCCTTGCTTTCGGCTGCCAAGCTGGACGTGGAATCCTCCTTGATGACGGTAACCGGGGGCAAAACGTCCGAGCCGTCGGTGGAAGGCTTGCTGCCGTCCGTTGCAGGCGTGATGGTGATCGTGTAGTTCTTGCCCTTGATCTGGGTGGTGATAACGGCGCTGACCTTGCCTGCTTCGTCGACAATCACTTGTACTTGGGTCAGATCCAGCACCTTGTCGAGCCCGGAACCATCGGTCTTCATTGGCGTGGTGATCGGGTTGAAGCCGGTCAGTCCGGCAGCCTGAGCCAGATTGCCCAAGACCACCGACATGACATCAACGATATCGGAAATGGCTTGCTTGGTAACCTTGCTCTTCACTACCGCCATGTTATTCAGATCATTGACTTTGCCAGCAACCAAAGTGCGTGCAATTGCATCGGTCAGTGGATTAATGTTGACCGTCATGGCCTTGCCGGGCTCCGGCTGGTCAGCTGACACCGACACCAGAGGCTGAGCATCCGGATTGCTGCTGTCGGAAATGGTCACGACAAACGGGGCCGTAGAGCTCAGCGGCAATATGCATTTGTAAATACCGTCAGCAGCTGTTGTGCCGCAATCGTATGCTTTATCGCTAGCGTCGCGCAGCGACACCTTGCCGCGAATCGCTGCACCCGTGGCGGCAACACCTTCAATTTGCAATTGGGTAGCAACACCGCCCGAAGAAGATGAGCTGCTGGATGAGGATGAGCCGCTTGAGCCAGACGTGCTTGAACCGCCGCCGCTACCACCGCCACCACACCCCTGAAGCGCCAGAAAGCCGGCTGCAGCCAGGCTCATGGCGAGCAAAGAAAGACTCTTGTTCATGTATTTCCCCGGATTTGTTTGCAGATGTTGTTTGGGCTGCATCTGCTAGGTCTTGTTTCGATGCGCCAGACTTTGGGCACGGATCACGGCGGACAGATTACTGGCTTATAAGACGGATTTCTACACAACTAAAGTCGTAAAGTTGTGAAAAAAGTCACAAAAAAGTATAAATTTAATGAAATTGAAGTATTTTACAGCCGGAGCAAGCATGCCTGAAGACCCTCACTCTGCTTGGTTGTGCGAGCATGTCTCGCGGAGAGGTATGCTCAGAGCAGCTCTACAGATAGTTTTCTTTTGAATACAAAAATGAAACGGCCACCCCGCGGGGTGGCCGTTTTGTATTGCGCGAGGCAGGATCGATCAGGCCTCGAACATCACCCGGCCTTCGACCAGGGTGTGCTTGACCAGCCCCGGCAGCGGCAGGCCGAGGAAGGGCGTGTTCTTGCCCAGACTCTTCAGCCGCTCGCGGCTCAGCACCTGCTCGGCGTCCGCGTCGAAAATCACCACGTCAGCACGGGCGCCCACGCCCAGATGGCCGCCCTTGGTGATGCCCATGATGGCGGCGGAGTTGGCGGTGACACGAGCCAGCGCGTCGGCCAGCGACACCTTGTCTTCCTGCGCCCACTTCAGGACCAGCGGCAGCAGCAATTCGAGGCCGGTCATGCCCGGCTCGGCTTCGGCAAACGGCATCTGCTTGCCGTCGTCATCGACCGGCGTGTGATCGGAACACACGGCGTTGATCTTGCCACTGGCCAGACCGGCGCGCAGCGCCGTGCGGTCGCGCTGGCCACGCAGCGGCGGGATCACGTAGCACTGCGGATTGAAGTAGCCGATATCCATGTCCGACAGATGCAGGTGATGCGCGGCCACGTCGCAGCTCACATCGAGCCCGCCAGCACGGGCGCGCTCGATGGCGTCCAGCGCGGCAGCTGAGGAAATGCGCGTGATGTGCAGCTTCACGCCGGTCAGCTTGGCGAGGCTCAGATAGGTTTCCAGTGCGACGGTTTCGGCCTCCACCGGGATGCCGGTCAGGCCCATGCGCGAGGCAACTTCGCCATCGTGCGCCACGCCATCCTTGCCCAGATACGCGTCGATGGGTTGCAGCCAGACGCGGAAACCGAAGGTTGCGGCGTATTGCATTGCGCGCATCAGCACCTGCGTATCCACCAGCGGTGTATTCACCTGGGTGAAGGCCACACAGCCGGCCTCGACCAGCTCGGCCATCTCGGTGATGCGCTTGCCTTCGAGCTTCACCGTCAGCGCGCCGACCGGATAGACGTGGGCGCAGTGCAGCTTCTTGGCGCGGAAACACAGCATCTCGACAAGACCCGGCTCGTCCAGCACCGGATCGGTATCCGGCGGGCAAGCCAGGCTGGTGATGCCGCCCGCCATCGCGGCCTGCATCTCGGATTCCAGCGTGGCGCGGTATTCGAAGCCCGGCTCGCGCAGGCGCGCCGACAAGTCGACGAGGCCGGGAGCGACGATCAGGCCTTTGGCGTCAATCACCTTGTTGGCAACGAAACCAGCCGGCGGGGCTCCGATAGCGGCAATCTTGCCTTCGGCGATGAATACGTCGAGCTTGGCATCGATCTGGTTGGCCGGGTCGATCACGCGGCCGTTCTGGATGTGGATTTTCATAGCGGCGAAAGTCCTTGAAAGAGAGTTTTTGCAATAAAACAGAGGAGCAGCGAAACATCGAGGGCGCGACACGCGTTCATGTTTTGCTGCCCTTGCGTGGTTTCTGGGTGGCCGAAGACGGCAGAATTGTCTTCGCTTTTTTCTCAGGCCTGTCTGCTTCAACAGCGGCAGTGGACAAAAAGTTGGTGGGGCTCAACACCGGCTTGCCACTTTTCGCTTCAAGATCCTTGCGGGCGTTGCCAGCGACAGTACCGCCTTCTTTCGCCGCATCTCGGTTGTCATTGAATCCCTGCGCATCCTTGCGGCGGGCAATTTCCGTCGTGCTGGCCTCGCCGAGCATGGTGAAAATAAGCTCCAGATCCGTCATGTGATCGCGCAGATTATTACCGGTCTTCACCTTGTCCAGCCCCTTGAGGCGGCTGTGCGCACCGGGCGTTACGCCGAAGGTAGCCCGTGCAATCTCGGCGGTCAGGATCGCGTACTCCTTGCCTTCGGCCACTCCCCGCGTCTTCCATTCATCCGTTAACTCACCACGTACGCTAATCGAGCGCAGGCGCTTCTCGATCCACGCCTGCGGATAGCCCTTGGCCTGATACAGCTCACGGGCACGCGCACTGGCAAGCTCCGGGTTCTCGATTTCCTTGACGCGCTCGTAACCTACCAGTGCCAACCAACGCTTGAACGGCTCGGCGCGGGGTGAAGGGATGGACTGAATGATGCGGAACAAACCTTCGGTGTTGGCGCAATTTACGCGCTGCACACCGCCCTCCGTCTCAATCCGCAGGGGGGTGGCAATTTGCCCCCACCCCTTGGCTAACTCCTTGTCGCGACGACGCAAATCTTTGACATAACCATCCGGCTGAACGGAATCAGTCAAGACCGCCACCACGTCGACTATCGCAAACCACCACTCGTTGTCATGCCAGGTACGGCGAACCGCCTTCTCCTGAAAAATCGCAATGTGATTCCCGGATTCAAAGTTCTGGTCTTTCTGGATCATGTCAGCAAGGCTCCAGACGACAATCTTTCCGTTTTTGCAACGGCTTGTTGCAAAAATCCCGGGCAGCCATAGGCCAAGAGCTGTTCGACGGTCTTGAGTTTGATGAGAGGCACCAGATTGTGCCTCCAGGGCAATTGTCCGACAGCCTGTTGGACAACTTCAGCATCCGGTCGGACTACGTAGTCGAAGGACGAAGGGACGATCTCAGGCATGAACACCTCTTGCCATTTGTGCAACAGCCTGTTGCACAAATGCGGGGATGCGCTGCTTGATCTCGCTGAGCAAGCCGGGGTACTGAGCGGTCAGGGCGGTATGGTTCACGCGGCGGTGGCCTCAGCGATCCTGCTGCTCAAGCAGCAGGATGGTCAGTGCTTCAGTACGCTGCTGGAGGCGGCGCGTAGCGACGTAAAAACAGGCGATGGTCGCGAAAAAACTCACGGATAAAATCAATGGACCAAGCCAAGCGGGATCTTTCGGCGCAAAGCACAGGAAGCTCGTGAAAAGAGTCGCAGGCAACCACCAGGCATTCATCGCCCATTCAGCCTGAGGCTTCCTCAATTCGGCCATCTGCTTCGCCCTTTGCAGAGCCAGTGTGGCAATTGCCCTCACTTCAGCATCCCTTGCGTCCATCTTGATCCCCTTAAAGAGCTCAACCCGCTGCCAGCATGCTCATCACCGCCATGCGCACGGCGATGCCGAAGGTGACCTGCGGCAGGATCACGGCGTTGACGCCGTCGGCCACGGCAGAGTCGATTTCCACGCCGCGGTTCATCGGCCCCGGATGCAGGACGATGGCATCCTTGGCGGCCAGCGCCAGCTTCTCTTCGGTGAGGCCGTAAAACTTGAAATATTCGCCGCTGGAGGGCAGCAGCGCACCGCTCATGCGCTCGTTCTGCAGGCGCAGCATCATCACCACATCGACGCCCTTGAGGCCTTCCTTCATGTCGTGGAAAACGCGTACGCCCATGCGCTCGACATCGGTCGGCAGCAGGGTCTTCGGCGCGATCACGCGTACTTCGGGCACGCCCAATGTGGTCAATGCGGCGATCTCGGAGCGGGCCACGCGCGAGTGCAGCACATCACCCACGATGGCGACCGTGAGCTTGGTGAAATCCTGCTTGTAGTGGCGGATGGTGTACATGTCGAGCAGGCCTTGCGTGGGGTGCGCATGGCGGCCATCGCCGGCATTGACCACGCTGATGTGATCGCGGCCGGTGGCGCGCAGGTGCTGGGCCAAGAGATACGGCGCGCCGCTGGAGGCGTGGCGCATCACGAACATGTCGGCGCCCATGGCGCAAAGGTTGTCGACGGTATCGAGCAGGGTTTCGCCCTTGCTGGTGGAGCTGGTCGACACGTTCAGGTTGATCACATCGGCCGACAGGCGCTTGGCGGCGATCTCGAAGGTGGTGCGGGTGCGCGTGCTGTTCTCGAAGAACACGTTGAACACGCTTTTGCCACGCAAGAGCGGCAGCTTCTTGACCTCGCGCTCGGCGACTTCCGAGAAGGGTGCGGCGATGTCGAGGATCTCGGTCAGGATGGCCTTGGGCAGGCCGTCCAGAGTCAGCAGATGGCGCAGGCGCCCATCCTTGGTGAGCTGAGGATTAAGCACTTTTCACCTCCAGAGAAAGATTGCCGTGATCGTCGCGGCGCAGGCTCAGCTTGCTGCCAGCGGGCAGGGGCTCGGCCAGGGTGTGGGCGCAGAAGCGGGCGGCGATGGGCAGCTGGCGCTCGCCGCGATCGACCAGCACGGCCAGATCGACGCGTGCCGGGCGGCCGTAGTCGAAGAGTTCATTGAGCGCAGCGCGGGTGGTGCGACCGGAGTAGAGCACGTCATCGACGAGGATGATGTGGCGATCCGCCACATCGAACGGGATGCCGGAGCGCTGCGGCTTGCCGTGCAGGCCGCGCGAGTTGTAGTCGTCGCGGTAGAAAGCCACATCGATGCTGCCCAGAGGCTGGCTGATGCCAAGCAGGGTATGCAGACGTTCTGCTACCCACACGCCGCCGGTGTGAATGCCGACCAGCGCGGTCTCGGGCGTGAGCTGGGGCCGGATCTGCTCGGCCAGCGTGGCAAGGAGTTGTTTGACCTCAGGCACTGTCATTGTTGTCACCCATGTCGAGAAAGCTTTGCAGGATGCGCTGAGCGGCCAGCGCATCCAGATGTTGTTTGCGCTCGCGCCAGCGATGCGTCACTTCGCGCAGCAGCTCTTCGGCCTCGGCGGAACTGAGGCGTTCGTCCACCAGTGCGACAGGCAGGCCGAAGCGGCCCTTGAGCTGATTGGCGAAGCGCGTGCAGCGCGCGGTCATGTCGGTGGCTTCGCCATCCATCGAGGTCGGCAGGCCCACGATCAGTTTGACCGGGCGCCATTCCTTGATCAGTTTTTCGATCTCGGCGAAGCGATGATCATTGGCCTCGCCGTGAATCACGCTGAGCGCCTGCGCCATGCGGGTTTCGGTTTCGCCGGTGGCCACGCCGATGCGGGCCGTGCCGAAGTCGAAGCCGAGGAGGGTGCCCATCCCTCAGGCGTGCCCGGCCACGTCAGACAGATTCGCGAAGTCGATGCCCAGCAGGTGAATCGCAGCCTCCAGCCGGTCGCCCGCCTCCACGTCGAAAATGATGCGCGGATCGGCCTCGACGGTGAGCCAGCCGTTCTGTGCCAGCTCTTCTTCCAGCTGACCGGCGCCCCAGCCGGCGTAGCCCAGCGAGATCAGCACATCCTTGGGCTGCCCGGTTTCGGCCAGCGACTGCAGGATGTCCCTGGAACTGGTCAGCGCAATCTCGGGCGTGACCTGGAGGCTGGACTGCCACTCGCCCAGCGGGCGATGCAGCACGAAGCCGCGATCCGTCTGCACCGGGCCGCCGAAGAACACCGGCGCGGCGTCGAAGCCGGCGTCAGTCTGCGGCGGGATTTCCACGCGCTCCAGCAGATCCTTGACGGACAGTTCCAGCGGGCGATTGATGATGATGCCCAGCGCACCGTCTTCGTTGTGTTCGGCAACGTAGACCAGCGAGCGGGCGAAATTGTCATCCGTCATGGCCGGCATGGCGATGAGGAAGTGATGGGTGAAGTTAGCGTTTTCCACTCTTCCATTTTAACCTGTTTGGCTGGAAACGCTGGCAGCCTTCTGGTCGGTACGGCGGCGAAGGCCACTGGTTTTTGTTTTAAAGGGCCTCTACCTGAAGAGCCGCACCCCGCTTGCCTGTGCCAGCATGCCTCGCGCTCAGCCTTGCTGAGTGCGGCTTTCCAGCCATGCCTTGACGCCCAGCCCGGCTGCGCGCCCGCTGGCAAAACAGCCGGTGAGCAGATAGCCGCCGGTAGGCGCTTCCCAATCCAGCATTTCGCCCGCCGCAAACACGCCGGGCAAGGCGCGCAGCATCAGGTTCGTGTCCAGCGCCTCGATGCGCACGCCGCCGGCCGTGCTGATCACCTCGGCAATCGGCCGGGGCGCGACCAGTTGCACTGGCAGCGCTTTGATCGCGGCAGCCAGTTGCGCCGGATCGTTGAAGGCTTCCTTGCTCAGGCATTCATGCAGCAGGCCGACCTTCACGCCCTTCAGGCCGAGACGGCTGTTCAGATGGGTCGACAAGGAACGCGCCCCGCGCGGATGGGCAACTTCGGCGGTCACCCATTCAGCCGAACGACCCGGCAGCAGATCCAGATAAAGCGTCGCGCTGCCACTGGCCAGCAAGCCCTCGCGCAGCGGTGCCGACAGGGCGTAAATCAAACCACCTTCCAGGCCTGTCGCGCTGATCATGCATTCACCGGGGCGCTGCCAAGTCCGGCCATCCGGGCCAATGCAACTTGCAGCAATGGTCTTGAGGGCTTCGCCGGCATAGCGGCTGTGGAAATGTTCGGACCAGCCCACATCAAAACCGCAATTAGCCGGGCGCAGCGCCGCGATATCGACCCCACGTGCCGCCAGCAGTGGCAGCCAGGCCGCATCCGAACCGAGCTGTGGCCAGCTCGCCCCGCCCAGCGCCAGCACTACGGCGTCGGCTTGAACGCTGATCTCGCCCTGCTGCGTGGCAAAGCGCAGCGCGCCCTGATCGTCCCAGCCCAGCCAGCGATGGTGCACATGAAACTTCACGCCCGCCTCGCGCAACCGATGCAGCCAGGCGCGCAGCAGCGGCGCGGCTTTCATGTCGGTAGGAAACACTCGACCGGAACTGCCCACGAAGGTCTCTACGCCCAAGTCGTGAATCCACGCACGCAAGACCTCAGGCCCGAATGCGTCAAGCAGCGGGGCGATCCACTCCGCCCGAGCGCCGTAGCGCGCCACAAAAGCCTCGGCCGGCTCGGAATGGGTGATGTTCATGCCGCCCTTGCCAGCCATCAGGAACTTGCGCCCCAGCGAGGGCATGGCATCGAACACATCCACCGCCAACCCGGCCGCGCTCAGCACTTCGGTCGCCATCAGCCCGGAAGGGCCGCCGCCGATGACGACGATGCGTGGAGAAACTGTGGGGTGAGCGGACATGGCAGGGGCTAAGGGCTAAGCGAAGTAGGGGATTCTACTGCCCCGTCCTTCAGTCCATGCCAGCTACGCCGAAAGGGGTATATGGTCTAGCCTGCTTACACGCCCCTGCCCTCTTGGAGTTGCCGCATGCCGCAGCAGAAATTCTGGAAACTGGTTTTGCCCGCGCTCTTGCTGCTGGCGGGTGCGGTGCAGGCGGCCGAGAGTTCGCCCGAGCTGCTCGCCAAGGTGGCCAAGGCGAATGCCGAGTGCCTTGCCTGCCATTCGGCCGCCGGCCTGAAAGCCCCGCCCAGAGCCGGCCTTGATCTGGCCAAACTGGGCAAGCTGCTGGTGGACGACGCCCACTTTGATGCCTCCAACCACACCGGCATGGAATGCACGCAGTGCCACGGCAAGAACGTCTCGGCTTACCCGCACCCCGCCGACACCCGCGAGAGCATCGCGCCCTGTGAGCAATGCCACGCCGCCAAGGTGATGCGCGTCGAGAAGCAGATCGCTGGCTCGGTGCATGGCGGCGAAATGCAAGAGCCCTTCACCTGCCTGACTTGCCATAACCCGCACCGGGGGGCGATTGCCAGCCGCCTGAAAGACGCGCGCACGGCGGCGGCGCAAGACAACAAGATCTGCCTCGATTGCCATCAGTCCGGTCGTGAAATGGCGCGGGTCAGCGGCGATGCCAAGGCCCGCCCCGATGTGGATGAGACGCACGCCTGGCTGCCCAACACGCGCTTGCACTGGAAAGCCGTGCGCTGCCTAGAATGCCATACCGCCTCGGACAAGAAGCCGCACGAAATTGTCGACAAGGACAAGGCCGAGCGCAAGTGTGCGACCTGCCATAGCGCCGATAGCGTGCTGCAAACCCGTTTGTATCGCCATCAGGCCGTGGCCGAGCAGGAAAGGCTGGGCTTCCTCAATAGTGCCGTGCTCAGTTCGGCCTATGTGGTGGGCGCCACCCGTCACCCACTGCTGGATAAAGCCCTCATCGGCATGGCGCTTCTGACGGTGCTGGGCATTCTGGGGCATGGCACGCTGCGCATCCTGATGGCGCTGTGGCGGCGCAAACAAAAAACCGCAGGCAAGGGGAATGGTCATGACTGAGCGCGTCTTCCTCCTCGCCTTGTGGATTCGCGTTTGGCACTTGAGCAACGCCGTGCTGATCCTCGTGCTTAGCGCCACCGGCATCAGCCTGCATTTCTCGGACCCGGCCCTGCCGCTGATTGAGTTCTCGCGCGCCGCGCAAATCCACAACATTGCCGGCGTGCTGCTGGCAGCGTGTTACGCCTTCTTCGTGATCGCCAACATCGTCAGCGGCAACTGGTGGCAATACGTACCCAAGCCACCGGGAATCCTGCAGCGCTGTCTGGTGCAGACGCGTTACTACGTGTGGGGCATTTTTCGCGGCGATCCGCACCCCTATCCGCCCACGCCCGAGGTGAATTTCAACGCCCTGCAGGCCGTTATTTACTGGGTGATGATGTATCTGGTGATGCCCACGCTGGTCCTCACCGGCCTGATCTTCCTCTACCCGCAATTCGCGCCGGATCAGCTTTTCGGGCTCGACGGCTTGTTGCCCATCGCTTTGCTGCACACCCTGGCCGCCAGCACTATCGTGCTGTTCATGTTGGGGCACATTTATCTCGGGACTACGGGCCACCGTGTCAGCACCCTGTTCAGGATGATGATTACCGGCTGGCACGAGCACTGAGCGTTTTTTCAAACACCCCACCGAAGGAGAGATCAGCATGAGCCGTTCCATCAAGCCTTACCTTGCCAGCACCCTGTCCATCCTGCTCGCCGCGAGCTTTGCAGCACCGGCAAGCGCGCAGGACAAACCCAAGTCCTACAAGCCTGCAGCGGTCACCGCCACCAAAACCACAGCGACCCCCAAGCTGGACGGCGTCGCCGATGATGCTGCCTGGAAAACTGCCCCCGTCTACAAATTCAAAGCCATCAAGGGCGTGAACTTCAAGGACGGCAAGGGCGAGACCGAAGGCACGTTGCAACTGGCTTACACCACCGACTCGATCTATCTGTTGATCACTTACGCCGATCCGACCATGTCAGTGCAGCGCAGTCCCTTCGTGAAACAGGCCGATGGCAGCTGGAAAAAACTCAGCGATCCGGATGACAAGGGCGGCGACAACAACAAGTTCTATGAAGACAAGATGGCCATCATCTGGAACATGGACAACAGCATTTTTGGTTTTAACGAGCGTTTCTCCTGCGGTGCCCTGTGCCATGCCGGCGAGCCGGGCAAGGCCTATGGCAACAAGTACAGCGGTGAAGAAGGCGAGATCGGCGACATCTGGCACATGAAATACGTGCGTACCGGCGTGATCGGCCAGACCGATGACCAGTATGTCGACCACACCCAGTACGACAAGGAAAAGTCACCGGAAGCGGGCCGCAAATCCGACGCCAAAACCGGCGGTGGTTATAACGATGTGAAGCTGGTCGATGGCAAGCCGGAATTCATGAGCAAGGATGGCAAGGCGGCCAACAAGGGCGGCACTTACTGGATCCGCGAAGAAGACAAAGTCGCCTTTGACGACAGCAAGTTCAAGGCTGGCGATGAAGTGGCCTCGATCCGCGTCGCCCTGTTCACTGGCGACCGGGGCGACATCGCCACCGCCGCCAAGTGGGCGAATGGCAAATGGACCATCGAGATGAGCCGCAAACTGGTCACCGGCTCGAAGACCGACGTGAATTTCAGCGATTTGGCGAAGACTTACGGCTTCGGCATTGCGTTCTTCGACAATGCGCAGGTGCGTCACGCCATGATCCAAGAGCCGCTGATTCTGAGTTTCGCCAAGTAATTGACTTGGCTGGATCGAACGGCCTGTCTGCGGACAGGCCGTTTGTATTTCAGGACGCCTATTACGAATGACCTATAGGCGGCCGTCTGGTTCAGATCAAACCTTGATCAGATTGACTGGAAGAAGCCCCAAGGACGCACTAACATGGCTAGGCTTTTGTGAATTTTGCGGCGTTGCAGCAAAATTCAGCCTGAAAATAATAAACTCCCCCTTTTGGTGTCTTTTGGTAGAAGAAACATGCAAACCTTTTTCCTTGCTCCGACCCGACAAAATGTAGGTCTTACCTCTGTTGCCCTTGGTGTGGTGCGTGCGCTGCAACGTCAGGGCCTGCGCGTCGGCTTTGCCAAGCCGGTGACCCAGGACGATACGGCCAATGAACGTTCCGTGCATTTCGCACGCGAGATCTGCAAGATCGATTGCCCGAATGCGCTGACCACCGCCCAAGTCGTGTCGCGTATCTCTGAAGGCCAGATCGACGAGCTGCTCGAAGACATCGTCAGCCTGTGCATGAGCGCAGCCAAAGACGCAGATGTGCTGATCATCGAAGGCCTGCACACTGATCCCAGCTTCTCCTACACCACGCGTCTGAACGTAGATATCGCACGCACCCTGCACGCCGAAATGGTGCTGGTCACCAGTGCGCAGGATGTCAGCGCCGTGATGGAGGTCAAACTCAGCGCAGCCCAGTTGCTGTCGGCAGGCTGCACCATCGCCGGTACGATTTTCAACAAGGCGGCTCCCGATTTTGATGCAGCTGCCGCGGCTTTCGCACTGGAAGATCTACCTCTGTGGGGCGTGATCCGCAACAATCCGGCCCTGCTGGCACCACGCACGCTGGACGTTGCGCGTCACCTGAATGCCGAAATCGTAGTGCCAGGCGAAATCTCCAAGCGTCGCGTGCTGGAAACCGTGATTGCCGGCCGCTCGGCTGCCGAAGTGATCATGCGTCTGAACCCCTGCTCGCTGATTGTCAGTTCCGGTGACCGTGATGACGTGATGCTTGCCACCGCGCTGGCTGCCTCGCGTGGCATCCAGCTCGCTGGCCTGCTGCTGACCCACTCCTCCTCGATAGACCAGCGCATTCTCGATCTGGCTGCGCAGGCGCTGGACAACGGCATGCCGATCCTGCGTGTGGACAGCGATACTTACGTCACCGCTACCAGCATCAGCCGCATTTCCCCATCGGTAGCCGCTGACGATTACGAGCGCATGGAATCCGTACTCGACGGCGTGGCCGAGGAACTCAATACCGACGCCATCCTCGCCAGCGTCAAGCTGCCGAGCACCACGCACATGAGCCCGCCGGCCTTCCGTTACCAGCTGATCCAGAAAGCCCGTGCTGCCAACAAGCGCATCGTCCTGCCTGAAGGCGACGAGCCCCGTACCATTAAGGCTGCAGTCATCTGCGAAGAGAAGGGCATCGCCCGCTGCGTGCTGCTCGGCAAACCGGATGTCATCAAGTCCGTGGCTGCTGCTCAAGGCGTGACGCTGCCGGCTACGCTGGAAATTCTTGATCCGGACACGATCCGCGAAAAATATGTCGCCCCGATGGCCGAACTGCGCAAGAGTAAAGGCCTTACCGAAGGTCAGGCGCGCGACCAGTTGCAAGATACGGTCGTGCTCGGCACCATGATGCTGGCCACCAATGACGTGGACGGGCTGGTTTCCGGTGCCGTGCATACCACCGCCAGCACCGTGCGCCCCGCACTGCAATTGATCAAGACCGCGCCGGGCAACTCCATCGTGTCCTCCGTGTTCTTCATGCTGATGCCCGATCAGGTGCTGGTGTATGGCGACTGCGCCATCAACCCGGATCCGAACGCCGCCGAACTGGCCGAAATCGCCCTGCAGAGCGCGCATTCTGCCAAGGCCTTCGGCGTCGAGCCCCGCGTCGCCATGATCAGTTACTCGACCGGTACTTCGGGCGCTGGCGCCGATGTGGTAAAGGTCGCCGAAGCCACGGCAATCGCCAAGGAAAGGGCTCCCGATCTGTTGCTTGACGGCCCGCTGCAATACGATGCCGCCTCGGTCATGGATGTCGCCGCCTCCAAGGCGCCGAACTCCAAAGTCGCTGGCAAGGCCACCGTGTTCATCTTCCCCGATCTGAACACCGGCAACACCACCTACAAGGCCGTGCAGCGCAGCGCCAACGTCGTCTCCGTCGGCCCGATGCTGCAAGGCCTGCGCAAGCCGGTGAATGACTTGTCGCGTGGCGCACTGGTGGATGACATCGTGTTCACCATCGCCCTCACCGCGATTCAGGCGGACGCCAGCAAGGTCTGAGCAATAGCCTGCAGAAGCACAACGAACGGCCCTCTTCGGAGGGCCGCTTGTTTTTTATCCCGCCACCGCCTGAGCTGTAGAGTCGCACCGCACCTCGCTGTACAGCTAGCCTGTCTGAAGAGCAAGGCAGGGCGCGGCTCTGCGAAGAGTCCTCAGGCTTCCCGTAGAATGCGCCCATCCTCAATCGTCCCGCGCGCCGCCATGCCCACCACCTTCTACTGGCACGACTACGAAACCTTCGGCATCAACACCCGGCGTGATCGCCCGGCGCAGTTTGCCGGCATTCGCACCGATGCCGATCTGAACGAGATCGGCGCGCCGCTGATGATCTATTGCCAGCCCGCGCCGGATTACCTGCCCGATCCCGAGTCCTGCCTGCTCACCGGCATCCTGCCGCAAACCTGTGTCGAGCAAGGCCTGCCCGAGCACCAGTTCGCCGCTGCCATCGAAGCCGCGCTGGCGGAACCCGGTACGGTCGGCGTCGGCTACAACACCATCCGCTTCGACGACGAAGTCACGCGCTTCATGTTCTGGCGCAACCTGATCGACCCGTATGCGCGCGAGTGGCAGAACGAGTGCGGGCGCTGGGATCTGCTTGACGTGGTGCGCACCACCTGGGCGCTGCGCCCCGAGGGCATCGAATGGCCCAAGCATGAAGACGGCCGCCCCTCCTTCAAGCTCGAACACCTCACCAAGGCCAACGGCCTCGCCCACGAAGCTGCGCACGATGCGCTCTCCGACGTACACGCCACCATCGCGCTGGCCCGGCTGATCAAGTTGAAGCAGCCCAAGCTGTGGGATTTCTGTCTGGCGCTGCGCAAGAAGGATGCCGTGCTCAAGGAAATCGACCTGATCAACCCCAAGCCGCTGCTGCACATCTCCGGCATGTTCGGCCCGGAACGCGGCTGCATGGCCATCGTCTGGCCGCTGGCCCAGCATCCGACGAACAAGAACGAAATCATCGTCTGGGATCTGGCTTTCGACCCAAGCGAGCTCACCACGCTATCGGCCGACGAGATCCGCCTGCGCATGTTCAGCAAGGCCGCCGATCTGCCCGAAGGCGTCAGCCGACTCCCGGTGAAGACCATCCACATCAACAAGTCGCCGATTGTGGTCAGCAATCTGAAGATCCTCAGCCCCGAGGTGATTGCGCGTTGGGCCATCGACATCCCTCAGGCGCTGGCACACGCCGAGATTGCCCGCAGCCGCCCGGCCCTGACGGCCAAATGGGCCGTCGTGTTCCTGCGCCCGGCAGGCGAAGGAAGCGCTGACGTCGATGAAGATTTGTACGGCGGCTTTGTCGGCAACGGCGACCGGCGCACCCTGAACCAGTTGCGCGGCTTGAGCCCGGAAAAACTCGGCAAGGAGCGCGTCAGTTTTCAGGATGCGCGCCTCGAAGAACTCCTCTTCCGCTATCGTGCGCGCAACTTCCCGGCCAGCCTGAGCGAGACCGAACAGGCACGCTGGCAAGCCCATCGCAGCGCCTGTCTGCACGAAGGCGTGAGCGGCGCGCGTTCGCTGGCGGCCTTCTTCGAGCAGATCGACACCCTCAGCGAAACCGCGGATGAACGCGGCGAGGCAATTCTCGGCGCGCTCTACGACTACGCCGAGGCGATTGCACCGCCGCTGGACTGATGCCTGAAGAACCGCATCGGTCGGGCCTCTTCAGACTTGTGTGCTGAAGAGCAAGGCAGGGTGCGGCTCTGCAGCCTTCACGTCTGCGGATGAGCGCCGCAAATGTCCAAAGTCTGCCGCTCGAACAAATGGCCGCACCGGCGGGCGGCGTCTCAGCTTGTCCGATGGCGGCTGGCTTTAGACTGCGCCACCGCTCAAAGCCCCGCGTGCCCCGATGAAAAACCTTCCAAGCCTTGCTCCTGGTATCGTCTCAAGCCTGAACCTGCTGGCTTCGCTATTGCTGCTGACGGCCTGTGGCGGCGGAGGTGGTGGTGGCGAAAACGGCGCTTCGTCCTCAAGCAACGCATCTACCAGCTCAAGCTCGTCAAGCTCCAGCTCCAGCTCCAGCAGCAGTTCCGGTGGCGGCAGTAGCTCCGGTTTGACGGCCTTGAACGTACGCGTGCAAGGTCTGGCGCTGGGGGCGCAAGTCAAGCTGACACATGGCGCCAGCACGCTGATCGCCACGCTCAATCAGCCCTACACTTTCACCCCTCAAGTGGCGGCGAGCGCTCCACTTGATTTGCGCATCACAGCACAACCCTCGGGTCAGGTTTGCGCGGTATCGGATGCAGTCAACACAGTGCCGGCCGATGGCAGCCCGGTGTTTGTGCGTTGTGTGACGCAAAGTTCGGCGCGGCACGGTGCGCTTCACCCCCGCCAGCGAGGGCAGCTACGTACTGACGCTTGAGATCCGCGACAGCGGTGCCACGCAGAAGATGCTGGAGCAGAGCTTCATGATCGAGTCTGCAGCCTCTCGCTTCCTCTTAGTGGCACTCAACGGCAACGACGCCGCAGGGGGCGGCACCCTGGCGGCACCCTACAAAACCCTGGCCTATGCGCTGGCCAGCTCCAGCCCCAATCAAGCCATCGTTTTGCGCAAGGGGACCTACCTGCCCGGCAACATCAAGGTCTACGACACCAAGGCCAAGCAGTTTCTCGCCTACCCGGACGAGGTGGTCACGCTGAACCTCAACAAGGCCGCCAATATCGTCGTCAGCAGCAACACCGCCCCTGCCGCGCGTATCGAGGGTTTCGACATCACGGGCGTCACGCAGTGGGGCATCATCAGCGATCCGAGCAAGGCCGGCTTGGTGATCCGCAACGTGCGGTTTCTGGATGGCCAATCCACCAACAACAGTGAGAACCCTGCGTTCATCCATGGCTGGGGAGACACCAGCTCGGCCTGGCGACACAAGTTCCTGATCCAGGAGAACGATTTCGGCACCTACATCGGCAACGGCTACGCCACCACCTGGTTCGATGCGGGCGAATCGCTGCTCGAGAACAACCAGCTGAACCTGGGCAAGGTGAACGGTGGATTCCACGACAAGGACAACTCGCAGTACAACACCTACCGCGAGAACTACATTGCCTTCTCGGACACCAACCGCAATCCCATGGGCATACAGGTTTCCGCCCAGGACAACTCGGCCAACGTGCACATCCACCACAACCTGCTCGTCAACGCAGGCATCCATCTGGGCGTGCAGTGCTTTCAGGCGACCTGCTCCATGCGCAACCACGATGTGCACCACAATACTGTCGTCAAGCACCGCATCGGCCTGGGCTGGGGGCCTTTCCAACCCAACAGCGCGGGGACACGCATCAGCCACAACATCATCAGCAACGGCAGTCTGAGTCCATATGGCGGTCTTTCCTGCCAAAGTCGCCCCGCTGGACTGGCCACCCAGCTTGCGGTGGCAGCCAACTTCATCGAGAGCAGCAACAGCCTCGCCTTCAAGGATAGCGAGTGCAGCGGCAACGACATGAGCTGGGCGGTCTGGCAGGGCACGTATGGATTCGATGCGGCCGCCTCGGGCAGCACCATCAGCGCGAGCAGCGCGCTGACGGGCAGCGGTCCCCTCACGGGCTTGCCCGCGGGCGATGCACTGCGTGGCACGCGCGGTTACCAGTTGCCTTGAGTCCGTTTCTTTCAGCGAGTGTCACCATGTCCCATTCTGCTCCGGCCCATCTGTTTCCCTGCCTGCTGTCGCTCTGTGTGCTGGTCGCCTGTGGGGGTGGAGGTGGCGGTGGCACCGGACAGGAGGCCGCCGTCAGTGCCTCCTCAAGCAGCTCATCCTCCAGCTCCTCCAGTGGTGCAGGCGCCGGCCTGGCCATCAGCGCGGCAAGCGTGAGTGCGAACAGCGTGACCGTCACGGGCACTGGTTTTGGCAGCCGGACGCAAACCGCGCCACTGAAGTTCGAAGACTTCGATGGCCGCACAACAGGGGCCGCCCCTGCGAGCTTCGGCTATCACAACTACGGCGGCTTTGGCGGCACGACGACGGTAGATGCCTCGGCGGCATTCAGCGGCAGCAAGTCCCTGCTGCACCAGTCACATGCGGGGCCAGCCTCGCCGGAGGGTTCGGTCGAGGAATCCTTCCCGCATATCGCGGTACGTGGCTTCAGCAGCCAGGAGCTGTACCTCAGCTACCGCATCAAGTTCCGCAGCAATGGTGGGCGCATCGCGCAGCTCAAGTTCAACCGCAGCGGCATGGAAGTGAGTGGCGACTGCTATGGCGGCAGCCCGAAGTTCTATTCGAGCTATTACCCGATGGGCCCGAGCGCCAATCGTTATGACAGCGACAAGACGCTGGCCGGTGGCGTGCAGGGCGGCATCTTGCGCCGTGACGGAACGCGCGACGAAGGCTGGGCGGGCGAGGCTCACATGGGCAGCGGCACAGTGCTTCCGCTCAAGGAGGACACTTGGTTCCAGGTCGAGGAGTACTACCGCCTCAACGACATCGGCCAGAGCAATGGTCAGCACCTCACCTGGGTGAATGGCAATCTGCAGATCAACCGCACGGCCTTGCAGGTGCGCAGCGATGCCACGCATGTGCTGAACTGCAGCTACCTCGTGATCGGCATGGACTACTGGCTCAACCCGGGCAGCACGAATGGCGTGAGCGTCTGGTACGACGATCATTACCTCGATACCAGCCGTGCGCGCCTCGTGCTGGCTAATGCCGCGAGCTGGTCCGCCAGCACCCAACGCATCCCCCTGCCAGCCAGCGCCTGGTCCGGCAACAGCATTACCGCCCCCTTGCTGCGCAGCGGCTTGGCTGCAGGGGCGGCTTGGCTCTACGTGGTCGACGCGAGCGGCGCGGTGTCGAATGCTTGGCCGATCACCCTGCCCTGATGAAGACGAAAAACACCATTCATGCCCACGATGACCACACAGCATCACTCCCGTACTGACCGGCCAAATGGCGCGCAGTTGCGCCTTTTGGCGGCAGGCCTACTGTGCAGCCTGCTGCAAGCCTGCGGTGGTGGTGGCGGTGGCACCGCCGCCAGCGGCTCTTCAAGCGGGGCGTCCTCCAGTGCGAACAGCGGCGCGGTGGCGCCCTCGGTGCTGTATGACTTTACGGCGGGCGACACCCTCGCCGCCAAGAACGGGTGGCGCTTTCACGAGAACTGGGCACTGGCCGCCGTGCCGGGCAGCCAGGCCGTTGGCCTGCCCTTCGCCTATCAGGCCACGGCGGATGGCGTGTACCCCAATAACGCCGAGATGCGATTCGACATGCCGCCTCAGGATGCGCTGTGGTTGCGCGTGCGCCTGCATCAGCCCGCCAATTACGAAATGCGCCATAACACCCAGATCGCTGTTGCCAACGCGGCTGCAGCAGGCTGGAAGGTAGGCGACACGGTCGTGGCGCACGACGGGGTGTCGACAGGGCTGATTTCTTCCATCGCCAGCAACCATGTCTTCGTGCGTTGGGCCGAGAAGTCGGCGTATGACATCTGGGGGAGCAGCAGTGCACTACGCACTATCCGGAACACCGTCAACAACACTACGCTGCCCAGCACCGGCAAAACGGTGTGGGGTGGCGACAAAATCATGGCACTGTGGGTCGACCAGTACTCACAGAATGGCTCGGGGCCCACAGTGATCCTCGGCGCACTATCGGACTGGACCTTCGGTAACAGCAAGGATGCTGTGCTCACCGCAGGCTATCGGAACTCCGGCTCACCTTCGGATACGACGCGCACCAACATCGGCGGGATACCCGGCGGCAAGCTCTTCACCCAGGCTCATCGAGGCAGATATCTGGATCTGGCCGTGCATGTGCGTTACGCCTCCCAAGCTGGCGCCAAGGATGGTTTGCTGCAAACCTGGGTTCGCTACGAGGGCGAGTCATCCTTCACGCTGCGCCATGACATCCGTAACGCAGACCTCGACCGCCCGACCAACCTGGCAGGTGACCAGCAAAAATGGCAGCGCGGCTATCTGATGGGCTACTCCAACACCGGTTACGACACGCCGACTACTTTCCACATCAGTCGGCTCGAGTTGTTTGCCAGCAAACCTGCTGACCTGCCTTGATTCACAAATCACTCAGCAGAGACCAGAGCAGATGCAGACGCCTTCCCGCAAACCAACATCGGGCCGTCATGGTCCCCGCTACTTGCCGGCACGTTGGGTAAGGTGCTTTCCCTGAGGCTTGATGCTGACTGCGAGCCTCGCAGCCTGCGGCGGCGCGGGCGGCGGTAATGGACGTGAGGGTAGTATTGGGGAAGGAGTCACAAGCAGCAGCACGGCATCTGTCGCCACTTCCAGCAATGCGTCCGCCAGCTCGGGCGGCAGTGCAGTTGCTTCCGTGGTGTGTTATGACTTCAGTGCAGGCGATACGCTGAACGCCAGGAATGGCTGGGCGTTCGCCAGCACTCGCTGGCCGCTTGCGGCTATCCCGGGTGGAACGGGCAGCGGATTGCCATTCACCTACTCGGGCGTGGTTCCGGGCGATTGCGCCGCCGCTGGACTGATACCTGAAGAGCCGCTCCTGTAGGACTTCTTCAGGCAGGCATGCTGAAGAGCCAAGCGGGGAAAGGGTCTTCAGGCAGGTGCCTGAGATAACGCTTTCGCCCTCTCAGGGCAACACAAAGAAGCGATACAGCTTGGGCAGGCTCTCCCGCAGCAGGATCGGCCCGCTTGGCGTGCTGCGGGCCAGCGAGGGTTCGCGCGTATATACCTGCACCTTGGCCGAAGGCTGGGTGAGCAGGGAATTCGCATCGCACAGAACGGCGCCACCGCTTTGCTGACGAGCGCTGCAGCCCTGTAGCCACTCCGGCTCGTTACGCGGCGGGCTGACAGCAGTCGGTTTTTTCGTGGCCTGACGTGAGGGCGGGGTGCGCACTGGCGACGGCTCTTCGGCCCGCGGCACAAACTCCTCATTGCCTGCTTCGGCTGAAGCAGTTGGCTTCACCTCTGGACGGCTCTGAGCTGGCCTGGCGGGCTTTGTCGTGGCGGCGGTGGGCGGCTTCGCAACAGGCCTGGGCGCCGCTTGTGGCAAGGGGCGGTAAGGCAAATCATCACCCGGCTGGCGCACCGGAGCAGGTGCGGGCGCTGCCTGCGGCGGCGGTGCCGGAGCAGGCTTTTCTTCAAGCAGGCTACAGGCGGCAACGACCTGCAGGGCAGCAAAGGCAAATGAAAGACGAATCCAGTGCATGTGTGAGCCTGAGAGCGAAGAGTGAATAAGAAGCTAACGACACGGCCGCGTATGAGCTGAAGCGCGGGTGACGAAAGGCCAGGCTACTGATTGCATTCGGGCAGCGAATGCCTGTCAGTAGCCCGCTGGTTGCCTCGGGCGACGGATTTCAGTATGGTGCAACGATTCGCTGGGGGTCTATTGGTGGGAATACCAATAGTGAGAAACACCCATGGAACCTGATCCGGGTCATGCCGGCGTAGGGAAGGCGACGCAGGCAGACGCCTGCGCCCTTCCTCGCGCTCAACCCGCCCCACAAGAGGAAGTTGTCACCATGAACGCCAAAGACCAATTCATCGCTTCAGACGCACTCGTCGACGCCGCCGCCATCGCGCCGCTGCCCAACTCGCGCAAGGTTTTTTTCACCGGCTCGCGTGAAGACATCCGCGTGCCGATGCGCGAGATCACGCAATCTGACACGCCCACCGGGATGGGTGGCGAGAAGAACCCACCGATCTACGTGTATGACTGTTCCGGCCCCTACACCGACCCGAGCGTGAAGATCGACGTGCGCGATGGTCTGGCCGGCGTGCGTTCCAAGTGGATCGAAGAACGCAACGACACCGAACAGCTCGACGGCATGAGCAGCGAATACGGCCGTGCCCGCGAAGCCGACAGCAAGCTCGACGAGCTGCGCTTCAACCTGCAACGCAAGCCGCGCAAAGCCAAGCCCGGCCACAATGTCAGCCAGATGCACTACGCGCGCAAAGGCATCATCACGCCGGAGATGGAATACATCGCCATCCGCGAGAACCTGAACCGCGCCGCCTACATCGAATCGCTGAAGGCCACCGGCCCCACCGGCGAGAAGATGGCCGCCTTCATGGGCCGCCGCCATCCGGGGCAGAGCTTCGGTGCCGCCATTCCGGAGGTGATCACGCCGGAATTCGTGCGCGACGAAGTCGCCCGTGGCCGCGCCATCATCCCGAACAACATCAATCACCCTGAGTCCGAGCCGATGATCATCGGCCGCAACTTCCTCACCAAGATCAACGCCAACATCGGCAACAGCGCCGTGTCCTCGTCGATTCAGGAAGAAGTCGACAAGCTGACCTGGTCGATCCGCTGGGGTGGTGACACCGTCATGGATCTGTCGACCGGCAAGAACATTCACGAGACCCGTGAATGGATCCTGCGCAATAGCCCGGTGCCAATCGGCACCGTGCCGATCTATCAGGCGCTGGAAAAGGTGAATGGCAAGGCCGAAGACCTGACCTGGGAAATCTTCCGCGACACGTTGATCGAGCAGGCCGAGCAGGGCGTGGACTACTTCACCATCCATGCCGGCGTGCTATTGAAATACGTGCCGATGACCGCCAACCGCATGACGGGCATCGTCTCGCGTGGTGGCTCGATCATGGCCAAATGGTGCCTCGCGCACCATCAGGAAAACTTCACCTACACGCACTTCGAAGAGATCTGCGAAATCATGAAGGCCTATGACGTGGCCTTCTCGCTCGGCGACGGCCTGCGCCCCGGCTCGATCTGGGACGCGAACGATGAAGCCCAGTTGGGTGAGTTGAAGACCCTCGGCGAGCTGACCCAGATCGCCTGGAAGCACGACGTGCAGGTCATGATCGAAGGCCCCGGTCACGTGCCGCAGCAGCTGATCAAGGAGAACATGGACCTGCAGCTCGAATGGTGTGACGAAGCGCCCTTCTACACGCTGGGCCCGCTGACCACCGACATCGCCCCCGGCTACGACCACATCACCAGCGCCATCGGCGCGGCGCAGATCGGCTGGTACGGCTGTGCCATGCTCTGTTACGTGACGCCGAAGGAACACCTGGGCCTGCCGGACAAGGACGATGTGAAGGTCGGCATCATTTCCTACAAGATCGCCGCTCACGCCGCCGATCTGGCCAAGGGCCACCCGGCCAGCCAGATTCGCGACAACGCGATGAGCAAGGCGCGCTTCGAGTTCCGCTGGGAAGACCAGTTCAATCTGGGCCTCGACCCGGATACCGCGCGCAGCTATCACGACGAAACCCTGCCCGCCGAAGGCGCCAAGGTCGCCCACTTCTGCTCGATGTGCGGCCCGCACTTCTGCTCGATGAAAATCTCGCAAGACGTGCGCGACTTCGCCGCCGCGCAAGGCATCAGCGAAATCGACGCCTTGAAGAAGGGCATGGAAAGCAAATCCGTCGAGTTCGTCAAAAAAGGCGCCGAGGTTTATCACAAGGTCTGACATGAATCCTGAAATCGAAAATCCGGGTGACGCCGACGACGCAGTCGCCCAACTCCTCGCCCATCTCGAATCCGTCGAGCCGCGCGAGCTTTGGGCGTCGCTGCGCGAGAAGTTGCAGAATCCCGGCGACGGCTTTCCCTATGAAGCCATCGGCTTTTCGCTGCTCGCGCAGGACCGGCTCGCCCCTCTGTGGCTCGAAGAGCTGCAAGCCTTCGCCGCCGACCATGCGCTGATCAGCGAAACCGGCACCACGCTGCACTTGCACCTGATCACCCTGCTGGCCATCCGCCACGATCCGCAAGCCTTCCAGCCCATGCTCGCCTTGAGCCGGCTGGATGAAGCCGAATGTGAAGAATTGCTGGGCGATTTCGCCAGCGCGGTGATGGGCCGCGCCCTCGCCGCTGTCGCCGAAGGCCAGATCCCCGCCCTGCTCGAACTGGCTGGGGACGCCAAAGTCTCCATCTGGCTACGCAGCGGCGCGCTCGAAGCGCTGGCCGTGCGCGCCATGGAGGGCGAGGAAGATCGCGCCGAAATGGCCAGGTTGCTGATGCTGGCCGGTGAGCAGGAAGCCGCACGCTTGTTGGCCGGCCAGGATGGCTCGGCCGAACTCCTCAGCATGCTCGTGGGTTATCTGTGCGATGTCTGCTGCACCGAGGCCGACGCCCTGATCACCCAGTGGTGTGCCGACGATCTGCTGGACGAATCCTTCGCCGGTGATCTGGACGCCATCCGCAGCGAGCTGCAGCGCGACTTCACCGAGGTCAGCAGCGAAATGCGCGACAACGGCCTGCTCTACATCACCGATGCCGCCGCCGAACTCGATAACTGGGCGGTATTCAGCGAAGAAGACGGCGCCGACAGCATGGCCCAGCTGGTGAATCGCGCAGAGCCCAAGACCGGCCGCAACGATCCCTGCCCCTGTGGCAGCGGCAAGAAGTTCAAGAAGTGCTGCGGGGCCTGATTCAAGTCAGCAAAGCCACGAGTCAAAAACTCGCGGCACCAGTGCTTTTGTCGGGCGAATAAGCGCAGCGCATCCAGGCGTCAAGGTCCTCCGCCGCTGTTCGCCCGATTCCCGGAGGTGAATGTGCCTCTGCAAATCCACCCTGCGTTTTCCTGCACTAACCCACACCCATTCAGGAATGCTGCTTGAGCGCGTTCTTGAAGAATCGCTCCAGCCGTACATCGGCGGCATACGCCACGTTCAGCCGCAGCCAGGGCGAGGCTTGTGATTGGGGGCGAAACAGCGTGCCGGGGGCGAGGATGATGCCTTCGCGTGCGGCGCTGGCGGCCAGTTCGACGGCATCGTCCACGCCCGGAATTCGCGCCCAGATGAACACGCCGCCTTGCGGGGCGATGAAGGGTTCCAGGCCGATGCGCTCCAGCATGCGTAGCGCGCGCGCGCTGGCCTCGCCGAGTCGCGTGCGCATGCGCTCCAGAAACTTGCGGTAGTGGCCCTCGGTGAGCATGCGATAGACCATGTCTTCGGCCGCTTCCGGCGTGGATATGCTGATCAGCACCTTGATATCGGTCAGCGCCTCGGCGATGTCCGGTCGCGCCGCGACGAAGCCCACGCGCAGATTGCCCGACAGGGTCTTGGAGAAACTGCTGATGTAAATCACGCGATGCAAATGGTCCAGCGCCGCCAGCCGCGTGGTCACGCCCGGATGAAAATCGCTGTAGGTATCGTCTTCGACGATATGGAAATCGTGCCGCTCGGCGCACTGCAGGATGCGATAGGCATTGGCCGGCGACAGGCAGGCGCCGGTCGGGTTGTGCAGAACGGATTGCGTGAAGTAAATCTTGGGCTTGTGCTCGGCCGCCAGTTTCTCCAGTGCGACCGCATCAGGGCCTTCTGGGGTCCACGGCACGCCGATCAGGCGGGCGCCATGCAGGCGCAGACAGCCGAATAGCGAGAAGTAACCCGGATCATCGACCAGCACGGTGTCGCCGCGCCGCACGAAATGGTGAATCGCCATGTCCAGCGCCTGGGTGGCGCCATGGGTCAGCACGATCTGGCCGGGCTGGGCGGCAATGCCCAGTTCGCCAAGCTTGAAAGGCAGGTGCTGGCGCAGCGGCAGATAGCCTTGCGGGCGGCCGTAGTCACTGAGATTGGTGTTGGCATTGCGCAGCATGCCGCGCAGCTGGCGCCGCACGCCGTCTTCATCCAGCCAGCTGCGCGGCAGCCAGCCGGCACTGGCGCGCAGGCCTTCAGCGCCGGCATCCAGCGCCTGACGCATCAGCCAGGCCGCATCCACGGCGCCTCGCTCCATCGGCGCCGCCGCCGTTTGCGGCGCGACTTCCGGCAGGCTGCGATTGGCGACGTAAAAACCGGAGCCGCGCCGCGATTGCAGATAGCCCTGCGCCACCAGACGGTCATAGGCTTCGACCACTGTGAAACGACTCACACCATGGGCTTCGGCAAACTGGCGGATTGCCGGCAGGCGCGCACCGGGACGCAGCACGCGATCTTCGGCCTGGCCGCGAATCGCGGTGACGATCTGATCCACCAGCGGAATGCCGTTCTGCGGTGCGAGGCTGATCTGCAACATGTGACTTCTCCCGGAGCCGGTCTGGCTTGGTGCCTTGACCGATACAGTGCGATGGATTGGCTGAGAAAGTGTATCGGTTTCAGAGCAAAAGTGTCAGGTATTGTCTTGTTGCGCCGCACACAAAGGAGCCGCCCATGTTCACCCGACTCAGTTCCATCCGTTTGCCGATTGCTGCCGCTCTCGCCCTGCTGGCACTCGTCACGCTGGCCGCCCGGCATGCACCGGCCACGCCGGACACAAGGCCACAGGCTTTCGACGCCAGTCGCCAGTTGCTGTTTGTGGCCCATGCGGGTGATGGTGCCGTGCGCGTGCTCAACCTGCGCAACACCATCGGCGAGATCGGCACGCTGCGCGCACCCGCCCGTCATCAGGTGCATGAATTGAAGCTGGATACCAACGGACGCCAGCTATGGGTGCTGGGCGACGATGCCGTCTATTGTCATGACGCCGTCAGCCTGCGGATGATCAGCCGCACGCCCTTGCCGGCCGGCCATGCCCAGCGTTTTGCGCGAGTCGGTGTGAACGAGTTCAGCCTCGCGGCGCCCGTGTTGAGTGCCGCGTCAAGCGTGCCGCATCTTGAGTAATCAACGAGCTGGCTGAAGAGCCGCACCCAGCCTGGCTGTCAGGCGGCATTGCCTGCAGAGTCAATACAGGTGCGGCTCTGCAGGGATGTCGTACTCAGCACTCAGTCGCAGGCGGAAAGCGCCTCCGCGAGCCCGCCCACGACGATCTGCGCAGGCACGGCGAGCATCAGGTTCAGCGCCAGACCGAAGTCTTCGACGATCAGGCCATCGCGGTCGATTAGCCGGCCATCGACACATTCCAGCGCAGATCCCTGCCAGCGCGCCACGCGTTCGGTGGTCAGGCCAGCTTCGGCCACGTAGCCGATCACGCGCTTGCCCAGCGCGACGGCGAAGCCGATCTCGAAGCTGGTGCCGGAGTCCGGCTCGGCGCCGCGAAAGGCATTCAGATTGGCGATTACCACATCGGCCGCGCGGATCATGGCGATATTCTGGAAGTAGATACCTTCCGCGTTCATTGCCTCGCCATCCAGCGGAATCAGCGCCTCGATCCCGTGCGCCCGGCACAAGGCGCGGGCCTGCGCCGCCCATTCAAGGGCGTCGAGGCGAAACACATCAGGGCCGGCGAGATAGGCTTTCATTTATCGCTTCGCGAAGTGCTGAGTGCTGAGTGCTGAGTGCGCGGGCAGTGTGTCCTGAGAGCCTCGTCCGTAAAGCGTCTTCAGCACACCCGCCCGAAGACGCTTGCTGCGCGCGGCTCTACAAGCATGCCCACTCAGCCCTCAGCACTCATTGCCCAGTCCTGCGCCGCAGGCGGTCAGATCGTCTTGACTTCCCCACCCAGCGCGTCGAGCAAGGCCGGGATCAGCTTGCGCAGCTCGCCGGTCATCAGGGCGAAGTCGGCGTCGAACTGTTCTTCACGGCTCTTGGCATCGCTTTCGCCGCCACTGTCGGTTAGCGTGTCCAGCGGCTGGATACGCTTGATTTCGAACTTGTCGGTGAGGATGAAGGACACCCGATCGTCGAAGGTCAGCGCCAGTTTGGAGACTTGCTTGCCAGCCGCGATATGCTCGCGGATTTCGTCGCCTTCGAGGCTGTGGCGTACGTAACGCACGGCACTGGCTTCGTCGGTGACGGCGCGCAGTTCGCAATCTTGGTCAATGGTGAAGGCGCCATCCGCTTCGCCACCCGCCAGCCAGCCGGTCATCGCCGCGCCGGGGCTGTTTTCGGTATTCACCAGTTTCAGCGGCAGCTCGTCCAAAGCCTTGTGCAGGGCTTCGACCAGCGGCTCGGCCGAATTGCGGCTGGACGCATCGATGGCCAGATAGCCGGCCTGCGGATCAATCCAGGCGAAGACCTTGCGGCGGCGTGTGAAGGCGCGCGGCAGCAGCTCCATCGTGACGGCTTCCTTGAGTTCCTTCAGCTGCTTGCGGCCGGGCTTGAAGCCTTGTTGTGCCTCCATTTCCTCGGCACGGTCGTCACAGACCTGCTTGACTACAGAGGAGGGCAGCAGACGCTGTTCGACGCCCAAGGCGATCATCCACTGGCCGCCGATGCTGTGCACCAGGCTGTCATGCATCACCGGCGCCCAGCCCTGGGTGGCCATGTCCTGGCTGCCGCAAGGCTGGAAGAGCAGGCGGGCGAGTTGTTCGGAAAGCCGATCAGCGGTCATATCCCACTGTTCGGGCAGGCGGTAAAGTTGAACGTTACGAAACCACATAATTTGGGTGCTTTGGCAAAGGTGGGCGAAAGAGGACGGGAATGATACGTCCTCAACCGGCCGCGCGCTTGCCGACTTTTGGCCGAATTAGATTGAAACGGAGTAGGTCCATGAAAACACTGAAAATCCTTTTTCCAGGTCTTGCCTGTATCCTGTTGGCCGCCTGCGGCCTTAGCGAAACGGCAAGCACGACAGCCGCCATCGCAGCAGCCAAGGCCAGGGAAATCGAGCAAGGCAAGCAGCAGATGGAGCAAGTCAAACAGCAGATCGATGCGGCCAATCAACAGGCCGAAGCACAGCGCAAGGCGATCGAATCGGTCGCGCAATAAAGGAGAAAGACCATGAAACTCAAGGCAGCACGCCCGCGTAACCCGCTGGTGCAACTGATGCGTCAGCGCAATGGCGAAGGCATGCATCAGAAAACCTCCAAGGCCCTGCGCCAAGCGGCCAAACGGCAACTGCGCCGCCTCAAGGACGAAGCGGGTTTTGCCCAGCGCACCAAGCCGGCGCGCTGAGCAAAACCCGTTTCCGACTACACACATGGCCTTCCCTTTCCAGACAGACGTTTCCCTTCAGCCCTTCAACAGCTTCGGCCTGCCCGGCACGGCGACGCGCTACGCCGAGATCCATTCCGCCAGCCAGCTCGTCAAGATGGCGCGTGCCGGTGAACTCAACGGCCAGCGCACCGTGATCCTCGGCGGCGGCAGCAATGTGCTGCTCTCCGGCGACATTGACGGCATCGTGCTGCACATCCGCATTCCGGGGCGCGAGCTGATTGGCAGCGACGACGACTATCACTTCGTGCGCGCCGGCGCCGGCGAAAACTGGCACGAATTCGTGCGCTGGACGCTGGAAATGGGCTGGCCGGGGCTGGAGAACCTGTCGCTGATTCCCGGCACGGTGGGCGCTGCGCCGGTGCAGAACATCGGCGCTTATGGACTGGAAATCTGCGAGCGTTTCATGGTGCTGGAAACCGTGGACCTGAAAAGTGGTTCGCTGGTCAGCTTCGATTTCAAGGATTGCGGTTTCGACTATCGCGACAGCATCTTCAAGCGCGAAGCCGCCGGGCGTTTCGCGATTACCTCGGTGACCTTCCGCCTGCCCAAACGCTGGTCCGCGCTGACGCGCTACGTCGACGTCGCCCGCGAACTGGCCACGCGCAGCATCATTGATCCGAAACCGCTGGATGTGTCCGACGCCATCATCGCGCTACGCAGCCGCAAGCTGCCCGATCCGGCACAGGTCGGCAATGCCGGCAGTTTCTTCAAGAATCCCGTGGTCAGCGCCAAGCACTACGCCGAACTGCTCGCGGCCTTTCCTGAACTCCCGAGCTACAAGCAGATTGATGGTCAGGTCAAACTGGCGGCGGGCTGGCTGATTGATCAAGCCGGCTGGCGCGGCCGCAATCAGGGCCAGGTCGGCATGTACGAACATCAGGCGCTGGTGATGGTCAATCATGGCGGCGCCAGCGGGCAAGATGTGCTGCGCCTGGCAGCGGCGGTGCGGCGCGATGTGAATGACCGTTTCGGGGTGAGTCTGGAGATGGAGCCGGTGCTGATCTGAGTTGCTAGTCGCGAGTCGCGAGTCGCAAGTCGCGAGTCGAAAAAGCCAAGCCGTCCGTGACTCCACGACTTGCGATTTCGCTGTGCTGTGTGCCGGGCTATGGGATTTGCAGCCATGCTCGCCCCGACTTGCGACTTGCGACTTGCGACTTGCGACTTGCGACTTGCGACTTGCGATAAGCGAACGCGCGGCTATCCGGGCTGGTCCTTATCCTTCCTGTTCCAGCTGACGCGTCTGCCAGGCCAGCAGATCCCGTTCGTAGCGCCGGCAGGCGTGCTGATAGATCGTCCACACGCAGGACTCGCCACACTCGTTGCCGCAGCAGGCGAACGCGTCGGGTTCGTCAGGCGCACGGGGCGCCGGATCACTCAGGTGCCGATCAGGACGATTGATTTCGCTCATATATCCGATTTTACCCGTCACGGCCCACATGCAAAACTGGTAGATTCCCAGCCTTCTTCGCCAAACACGACTCCATCATGTCCACCTTGCTCCGCCGTGCCTGCTGCCTGCTGGTCTTGCTCGCCCCGACACTGTTGCCGCTGCCCGCCAGCGCCGGCCCGCAAGACGTTCCGGAACTGTTGCCGCTGCAGGCGGTTGATTTTCCGCCGGAATGCGGCTGCATCTATGGCACGAAAAAGGGCGTTCCGCTGATCTTCTGGTCCTGGGAGAACGACAAACAAAACGCCGTGATCCGCGAAGCCAGTGGCGCCAAGAAGCTGACCCTGCGCAGCGAAAAATACTTCCCCGCCCAGCACGAGCCAGCCCGCGCGGGCGACCGCATGACCTTGCAACTCTCCAACTCCGACTGGAGCGTGCAGACGGTCAGCGAAGTCACCGCCAGCTGTTCGCCCAAGGCCAAAACCTGCAAGGGCACGACTTACCGCAGCCGCATGATCCTGCAATGGCAGGGGCGCCATCGGACCGAGCTGCAGGGCTGGGGCCATTGCGGCTGCAGCTGAGGCCGAAGCTGTACAATGCCGGCTTTTCGTCTTTAGCCCAGAAAGTTCATCGTGCAGATCGTTTGTCTCGACATGGAAGGCGTGCTGGTCCCGGAAATCTGGATCGCTTTCGCCGAACGCACCGGCATCCCGGAATTGCGCCGCACCACGCGCGATGAGCCCGATTACGACAAGCTGATGCAGTATCGGCTGAACATCCTGCGCGAACACAAGCTGGGCCTGCCGGACATTCAGGAAGTCATCGGCGCGATGGGCCCGATGGAAGGCTGCAAGGATTTCCTCGACGCCTTGCGTCTGGATTATCAGGTCGTGATCCTGTCGGACACCTTCTACGAATTTGCCAAGCCGCTGATGGCACAGATGGGCCAGCCCACCCTGTTCTGTCACAGCCTTGAGGCCGACGCATCCGGCATGTTGGTGAATTACCACCTGCGCATGCCCGATCAGAAGCGCCATGCCGTGGAAGCCTTCAAGGCCTTGAACTTCAAGGTCATCGCTGCGGGCGACAGCTACAACGACACGGCCATGCTCGGCGCGGCCCATGCCGGCATCCTGATGCACCCGCCGGAAAATGTCGTGCGCGAATTCCCGCAATATCCAGTAGTGCGTGATTACGCTGCCCTGCGCGGCGAGATCGACAAGGCTTCGGCGCGTATTGGCGAGGCGGCTTGATATTGGCTTTTCTCTCCCCCAGCCCCTCTCCCCTGAAGGGCGAGGGGAGCATACTGCGTCGCGCGGCGACGATTGATTGAAAATATGCCCCACCTCGTTCTGGAATACACCGCCAACCTGCTGCCCGATTTTGAACCGGCACAGGCCCTGCACCGCATGAATACCGTCCTGCTGGCCTCGGGCGAATTCGAGCCGGATCACATCAAGAGCCGTGCCGTGCGCCTGGATGATTTCCTCGTCGGCGATGCCGCGCCGGGCGGCTTCATGCATGCCCGCCTGCACCTGCTGGCGGGCCGTGACGCCAGCACCAAACAGGATCTGACTGAAGGCCTCGTCGCCGCCCTGCGTTCCTGCGTGATGAGCAGTCCGGTGCATCCGGTGCAGATCACTGCCGAGGCGCTGGACATGGATCGCAACGCCTATTCCAAGGCCATTATCCGTATCTGAAGCGGAGCGTATTGCCGACTTTCAGGGAGTTCTGCCATGCCGCATCTGACCATCGAATACACCGAAAATCTGCGTGATTATTTCGATCCAGCCGCCGCCGTACAGCATATCAACACGGCGGTATTGGCTGACGGCGAGTTTGAGCCGGAGCAGGTCAAAACGCGTGCGCTGAGTCTGCCCTTCTATCGCGTGGGCCATGCCGACAGCGGCGAAGCCTTTGTGCATGTGCGTATCCATGTGGTGCATGGACGCTCGCTCGAAGTCCGCCAGCAGCTGGGCAAACTGGCGCTCGCTGCCGTACAGAAAGCGCTGCTGCCTGCGCCCGGACTCACCGTCCAGCTGACGGCCGAGGTCAATGAAATGCAGGCCGAGACCTACCAGAAAATCGTTATTTCTTCATGATCAGATCCGAATCCTAGCCATGCACAGCCAACGCTTCTACACGCTCACTGCCTCCTGTCCCGACCGCGCCGGCATCGTCGCCAAAGTCACCGGGTTCATCGCCGAGCACGGCGGCTGGATTTTCGAATCCAACATGCACACCGAACACGAGGCACTGCGTTATTTCCTGCGTATCGAGATCCGTGCGGATTCCCTGCCCTACCAGCTCGACGATTTGCGCGCCCGCTTCGCGCCGATTGCGCAGGAGCTCAACATGGACTGGAAGATCAACGACAGCGCCGTGAAAAAACGCGTGGTGCTGATGGTCAGCAAGCAGGAACATTGCCTCTACGACTTGTTGGCGCGCTGGCAGTCGAAGGAACTCGACATCGAGATCCCCTGCGTCATCTCCAACCACGACACTTTCCGTGGCTTTGTCGAGTGGCACGGCATCCCCTTCCACCACGTACCCGTCACACCGGACAACAAAGCTGCAGCCTATGCCGAAGTGCAACGCATCTTCGACGAAGTGCGCGGCGACACCATGGTGTTGGCGCGCTACATGCAGATCATCCCGCCCGAGCTGTGTGCCGCCTACCCGGGCCGCATCATCAACATCCATCACAGCTTCCTGCCCAGCTTCGTTGGCGCCAAGCCCTACCATCAGGCTTACCAGCGCGGCGTCAAGCTGATCGGCGCCACCTGCCACTATGTCACCGCCGAACTCGACCAAGGCCCGATCATCGATCAGGACGTGATCCGCGTCGATCACTCGGATTCGGTCGAAGACATGGTGCGTTACGGCAAGGACATCGAGAAGGCTGTGCTCGCCCGCGGCCTGCGCTATCACCTCGAAGACCGGGTGCTCGTGCATGGCAACAAGACCGTCGTGTTCCGCTGAAACAAGGCATGGTAGGCGCAAGCTGTTGATTCGGCCTGATTCGGGCTGAGACGTAGGTGCGACTTCAGTCGCACGGCACGCCGCCTGGATTTGATGCCTGGCCGGCAGCGCATTGAAGCGCCGCACCCAGTGGTAATGCCGTTTATTCAGGCGTTTGCCATCAAAATCCCGTCGTTCCCGCGAAGGCGGGAACCTAGCGGCGTTCGCGAAGTCGCTGGATTCCCGCCTTCGCGGGAACGACGTGGGAGAGGTTAGTGATCCTTAAGTGAACTGGATTAGCTCCCAGCGGACATCTTCAGGCTCCCATCCTGCGCAGGCAATACCAGCAAGCTTTTACAGACACCCCGTCCGCACAGCCATGTCCTGCGCGGCTCTTCAGCCTATCGAAATATCCCCGTTACCTTTCGGGGGTGATTTCACCCGCGCAGCGCCATGCTCCACGCTGCCCGGCGGATGCTTCTTCTCGCCGTAACGCAGGCCTTCGGGATGGCTCTCCGTGGCAAACGCATCGTCCTGCCCCACATCGCCCAGCAAAGCCGGCGGCGTCGGCGCGAAGCGAGCCTCTTCGATCAGGTCTTCATTCTTGTCATCGGGCTTGTTCATCTTGCTTCTCCTCATAAGCACTCTGGAAGGCCTACTCCAACTCCAGATAGAAACGATACTTTGTTGACTTCGCCTTGCCGTGCAATAGCACTGTCTGCGGCTCGTCTTCGCGTCTCGTCTCTATCTGGAATTGGAGTTACTCTGCCTTGGCCGGGCGCGGCCGACCGTACGCCAGCACACGCCCCCAACCTACCTTTTTCATAGCACGGATCCGTCGCAGCGGCGCTGACTTCGCCGCCCGAACAAACCATCGCCGCACACCCGATCAGGCAAGCCCACAAGCCGGAAAGGGTTTCGCACTTACACTGCAGACATCCCTTGCCCGCCGGAGCCAGCATGCCCGCCGACCACCCCGAACGCATCCTCATCCACCACCTGCTCCTTGCGCCGGATCTCGCCCCGCTTGCCGTCACCACCAACCCGCTCGCGCTCGCCTTCCGCATGCACATCGAAGCCTGCCGGCCCGATCACCTCCGCGCCCGTTTTCACATCGGCCCCGAATTCACCCAGGGCAACAGCGTCGTGCAAGGCGGCATCCTCGCCGCCATGCTTGATTTCGGCATGGTCTTCGCCGCCTTCACCCGAACCGACACCGGCCACACCCTGGCCAGCATCACCCAGACCACCAACTTCCTGCGCCCCGCACTGGCCGGCGATTTCATTGTTGAAGCCGAAGTCGAACGCGCCGGCCGCCTGCTCATCCACACCCGCGCCACCCTCAGCGCCGCCGACGGCAAACCCGTGGCCACCGCCAGCTCCCCCATCGCCCTGATCCCACTGCCGCACGGAAATTGAGTCGGCTGGAGAGGCGCTTGCAGTAAGGCTCTGCAGGCAGATAGGCAGGAGACGTCAGTCCGGTGCGGGTCTTCGGGCAGGCCAGTTTGCGCCTCACAAAGACATGCCGAACGCTTGCGCTTGGTACACTGCAGCCATCACGATTCCGGATCGCGCTGAAGATCTCGGCGCACACAAGACAATGGCTACCGAACGTTGGACAAACGATCAGCTCAAGCTGGCGTTTCACTTGTATTGCCAGCTGCCCTTCGGCAAGTTGCACAAGGGCAATCCCGACATTATTCGTTTGGCTCAAGCCATCGAACGTACGCCCTCAGCCGTCGCGATGAAGCTTGTGAATTTCGCCAGCCTTGATCCAGCAATCACCAGCACGGGCCGCAAAGGTTTGGATGGCGCATCGAAGCTTGATCGCGAAATATGGTCTGAATTTCACGCCGATTGGGAGGGGCTGGCTGTCGAGTGTGAAATCCTCCGACGCGGCATTGACCTCGGCCCAACGGCCGACGAAGCGGATGAGTTTCTGCTGCCCGAAGATTTCACGGGCGAAACCCGCCAAGTCGTGACTGAACAACGCATCAAGCAAAGCTTCTTCCGACGCGCAGTCCTGAGCGGTTATCACGGGCGCTGCTGTATGTCCGGCGTTGCGGAGTCGCGCCTTTTGATCGCCAGCCACATCGTGCCGTGGAGCAAGGACAAGCAAAACCGCCTGAATCCCAGCAACGGTCTGTGTTTGTCAGCCATTCACGACCGCGCTTTTGACAAGGGATTGATTACCCTCAGCGATGATTTCAAGGTCATTGTTTCGGATGAATTGAAGCGGCGCGACGAGGCTTTCGTGCAAACAGTCTTTCTGCCCTTGGAAGGTCACTGCATCGAATTGCCGGAACGCTTTGTGCCGGATGCCGCGTTTATCGCTCGGCACCGTGCCGAAGAATTTGTTGATAACCGGAAAGCTGCGTGATGACACACTGTGTGTTCGAGTATCTCTACCGCGACGCCGGCAACTTCAAAGCACGGGGTGAGTTGCTGCTGGAAGGCCGCTTGGAAGACGCCGACCTTAGCTTGCTACATAGCCGATTTGAGAACGGCGAACACTTCATCGCCGAGCAAATCGGCGTGCCGACGCTCTACGAAGCTTTGTGGCAGCAATGCGAGAGCGGCCCATCGGAAGAGATGGATCATGTTTGGCATGAATTCAGTGAGGTTCGTGCGGCAACTGCCGAGGACTTTACGAGACTCAAGCTGTGGGGGTTGGCGAAAGACCTGCGGACAAACATCGTGAATGTTGATGCGTGGAAGCTTCAGTTGTCAAGGAATTGGGAGCTCTAATGCACGCGGCAATAGAGACTCTGCTTCTCCACGAAGATGCGTTCTACGCATACTTCAAACCCTATCGCCATCCAGCTGCGCAGCACGAAGTGTTTGGCGGCATAGGGCTGGAGACTTTCGGTAAAGACCTTGAGCTTGCGCGTAGTCTCGATTCGGATTTTGTGTGGACGGTAGTTGATGGCGGGGACGGTGATCTCTGGATTACGCCCGGCATTCGTTTCGTCAATCGCATTTGTCATCTCGTGACCGAGAAATCACATGCAGGCCTTGAAGTTGATTTCCGCTGCCCACGCAGAATGAGTTCGCTGACACCTCTGGGGCTGAAGCGTCAGCTCAACAAATTGGGACGGGTGCAGGCAGCAAGATCTGCTATTGAAATCGGCAAAGATAGCTAACAGGATCAAGCGTGCAGTACTGTTCAATTCGACCCTGAAGTGAAAACAACTTTGGTGTCTTCCTGAAATCGAACAAGCGGTACAGGTGAAACTGATCAGGCATTTCGCGCGCAAACGCGACTTCGTTGCGCGAAGCGAAGAAGGGCGTTTCCTTTGCAAAAGCCGTTGTTTTGACTTCAACAAAACGTTCTTTTCCTGTCACATCAAAAGACAAAATGTCGTAACCCAAACCATCTCCTTGGCTCACAGAGACATGCTCGATGCGCTCTGCCAAGCTCTTTTGGCCAGCGGCACGAAGGCGAAATTCCTCGTATTCCAACGCTAGCAACTCACCCGCTTTGCCAAGAGCAGAATTCCTAGCTTCTAGTGCGACGTAGTCCCGTTTTGCCGCAGATCTTATCGGCACGATATAGGGCTTTCTTGTTTCTTCAGCTGAATGTGAAAGCGCTGGAGCATCAACGATCAGACGCAAAAAATCTACCGCGCTCGGAACAACCGCTGGCTGTTCGGCCGCAGCGAGAGACACCTGATCAAATTCGGAATGGAGGTCTATCCAGCTCTCAACAAACTTGGCAAGTGCTTGCTGATAGTTCCCTCGTGGTTTGTAACCGGAAATCCAGATGGCCCCCAGATCACGCAAGACAGCACTGATATTTTGGTGCTTGAGTTCAACGGCCGCATCGCTGCGGCCGTCAAGCAGTTGTAATAGCGCGCGCCGATGGGCTGTTTTGTTGTACTTCTGACCTGAAAGCTCTAGCGTCAGCATTCGCATGTAGTCCGCCACCGTCGCCTCAACCTCTACATCGCTCCAGTTCTCGCCCTTTGCCACGCCAATTCCCTTTTCATAGATATTTCTGCATCGTAAAGGGAATGCCGTACCAGAGGAACCGCAGATTTTGTTTTAGCCGTAAAAGCCGTGTAAGACGAGTCATTGACCCGCACGAACAATCCTTGAGCATGGGGATCAGTGGGGTCGCGAGGCAAGCCACCACGATCCGTCGCTTGCCAATGGTGGGTTGTCGCTGCGCTCCGAACCCACCCTACGAAACCCGAAAACGCGCACGCAGCCTTGCTCTTCGAAGCACCTGCCTGCACAGGCTTGCTGGCCATGGCTTGTGGCGATGGCAGGCTGGTGAAGCCCGCCCGGTGAGGCTCTACAGGCAAGCGATCCGAAATATGTCTTTTCGCCGCAGGGCGAAAACGGGTTGATATCGGCTTTACGAAAAGCGCACTTCATAGCCCGCACTGCGCCCTCGCCCTTCCACTGCTTGCAGTAGCCCTTTCTCCACCAGATCCGTTAGTTCGCGGAAGGCAGTGGCGCGGCTGCAGCGGGTGAGACTGACGTATTTGCGGGTGGTGATGCCGCCTTCGAATCCTTCCACGCCGGCATCCAGCAGACGGTTGAGCAGCTTGCGCTGGCGTTCGTTGATGTGCGTCTGGGCGTGGCGCTGCCAGAAGCGGGCTTTGGCTAGGGTGTGGGCGATGGTTTGCTCGCTGGCATTGGCGGCGAGCCGGATCTGCTCCAGAAACCAGATAAGCCAGTCAGTCACGTCCAGCCCGCCGCGCTGGCTGCGTTCCAGCAGGGTGTAGTAGGCCTCGCGTTCGCGCAGTAGCTGGGCGCTGAGGCTGAACAGGCGCATGGGCTGGCGTTCGTCCTGTGCGATGGCCATGTCGGTGAGGGCGCGGGTGAGGCGGCCGTTGCCGTCTTCGAAGGGGTGCAGGGTGACGAACCAGAGATGGGCGATGCCGGCACGGACAAGGCCATCCAGGTAAGGCTCGGCGCCAAACCACGCGAGGAAGTCGGCAAGCTGGGCGTCGAGCGCACTGCGCGGTGGCGCGGTGAAATGCACACGCTCGCGCCCGGCGCCACCCGACACGACCTGCATGGGCGCGTCGCCCCGCAGCGCGCCGGTGCGGATGCGTTGCAGGCCGGAGTAGCCATCGGGGAACAAGCCGGCCTGCCAGCCGCAGAGGCGCTCCAGCGTGAGTGGGGCATCGTAGTGCCGGGTGGCGTCCAGCAGCAGCTGAGTGAGCCCTTCGACATGGCGATCCGGTGCGGGCAGACCGGCGTGGGGCAGGCCAAGCTGACGCGCCACGGAGGAGCGCACGGCATCCGGGTTGAGGCGCTCGCCTTCAATGGCGCTGGTCGTAAGGCCGTCTTCAACGAGGATGCTGGCAATGGCTTCGCTGGAAAAGCTGCCATCGAGCAGTCCGGCCATGCCTTGCACGCGGCCTTGAGCCTGCCGTGCAGCCGTCAGCGCGGGGGCGATGGCGTCTTCACGCCAGGTGAGTGCGGGCCAGCCGGCTTGCTGCCAGATCCAGTCGATGGAGCTGTCGTGAGGCGTTTGCATGGTTTAATCGCTTCATGGTTTGAAGCGATTATGGGTGCGAATCGCTTCAGGTTCAAGCGAACTCGTCCGATGCAATATTTTAGTAGGGCGCCGCAGGGAACAATGAAGGAAGTGAATTGACACCCTACGCAAGCCACCCCGAAAACCCGCACGCAGCCTTGCTCTGCGGCACACCTGCCTGCACAGGCTTGCTGGACGTGGCTTGGGCGATGGATGGCTGGTGAGGCCCATCCGGTGCGGCTCTACAGGCACGTCGCTGAAACGCTCAAGCCTTTTAAGCTGTTCAATCTGAACGAATCGAAGGATTCGACCAGACTGGATGAGGTTCTCCGCACTTGAAAGGCGAGCGCCATGCAAACCTTTACGGCCAATGACGCCAGGACGCGTTGCGGTGCCTTCATCAATCTTGCACGTAGCGCACTCACCCGGATGGTGGCGCCGCAAGGGCGAAAAACCCTGTGCCCGCCTGGTTTCCGCCGACAATCGGAGTGGACAATTGAGGTTTGCAGCTTAAAGCCAGACCTCCTGCGGTCGTTGATAGAAATGTACTGATCAGTGCGGCGCTGTCAGCACGTTTCTCGCAGGCCTTTTCAGACATGGGCTGCTGGCGGGTGGGCGGGTGGGCGATGCTGTTACCTGCCGAGGCCTTGGCGGGGGCAAGGCAAATTCGTAAGTTCAGTGTTTGCTGCCTTGTAATCAGGTGTCAGTGTTTTCCATCAGGAGCAATGGCGTGAAATTCTGGAGCAGGGCTGATGACAGCGGAAGCAAGCTCAGTTGCCTGACTGCGCTCATTCCTCGTGCTGCCATCGGCGCCACGCGCTGCGTTGTGCGCCTTGCGGCGCAGCCTGATCCGGTGGCGCAAGGCTCAAGCCATTTGATTGCAAGCCTTGCGCGTGCAGGGTCGGGTTGTGCCATCAATTCATCAGTATGTTTCGCGCTGCTTGCTGCCTTGTGTTTCTCTTCAAACGCATTTTCAGCCCACTTTGAGCTTGTTTATCCGCGCAGCAGTACAAGTGTTGCGACGGATTCACGAGATGTGTTTCCGCACAAATTGCTGAAGCTGGCGCTTGCCAAGGCGGGGCATACGGTGACGTTTTCTCCGTCCAGAGACGTGATGGAAGCCGCGCGTGTGAATGTGGAGCTGAGAGAAAACCGCAATATAAACATCGTTTACACAGGGATGGATCCAGATCTGGAATCGAGCTTGCGCCCGATCCGCATCCCGATATTTCGGGGCTTGCTCGGCCATCGAATTTTCATCATCAACAAAAATCGCCAAGCAGCGTTCAGTCGCGTGAAGACGCTTGATGATTTGCGCAAGCTTGTGGCCGGGCAGGGTATCGGATGGCAGGACGTGGATATTCTGAAAGCAGCAAACCTGCCTGTGGTGACGAGTAAATACGACCTCTTGTTCAAAATGGTCGAAGCCGGGCGCGTCGATTATTTCCCGCGCGGGGCGAACGAACCGTTTGGGGAGCTTGCTGCCCGTGCGGGTAAGGAAGCGAATCTGGTGGTAGAAAAAAGTCTGGTGCTGGTCTATCCGTTTGATCTGTTTTTCTATACCTGCAAAGAGAACGAGGCGCTCGCCAGTGCGATCGAAACGGGGCTCAAAGCCGCCTATGCGGATGGCTCATATCTCGAGCTTTTCAATAAGGACGCGGGGATTCAAAAAGCGTTGATCGAAGCCAATCTGAAGGGCAGAGCGCCGATTTATATCGACAACCCCCTGTTGTCGAATGAAAGCCGCAATATCCGTCGTGAATACTGGATGCAACAATTCTGAGCCTGTGTTTTGACGACGTGGTTTTGTGCAGTTGGGGATGGCCGCGGGGAGTGTGTTTTAGCGTGTCCATCCCACCCAGGACCTGCCTGTAGAGCCGCTCCCGCTAAGCCTTTTCAGCACCCCTGCCCGAAGACGCTTAGCGGGTGTGCCTCTACAAGCACGCCCACTCGCACTCAGTCCTCATTGCTCAGTCCTCTGCCGCAGACGGGTGCGGCTCAGCGCGATTCCTTGATCACGCGTCCGCTGGCCTTCTGCACCGGGCGGGCGTTCTGCTGGTAGAAGCGGCTGAATACGTTGATCTGCTCGGCCGAGATTTGCACCGGCTGTTTGAAAACCAGCCATAGCACGCCTTCGGTGCAGGGCGGGGTGGTCAGTGAACCCATGTAGGCGAAGTAGTCGCGGCGCGCAGGCAGCAGATCGGCAATCTGGATCGAGGCTTTCGGGGTGTACTCCTCGCCTTGCTCCAGTGGCAGGTTGTTCCACAGGGTCTGGATTACCGGATTGGTGCTGCCGTTCTCCAGCAGCACCGACACGACGGCTAGTTTGCCGTCCATATCCTTGTGTACCAGATGTACCACCATGTCGAATGAGCGGCCTTCGATGCGCTCCTCTGAAGGGCGGTGGAAGTGAAACTGCACCAGCTCGAAGCTGCGCCCCATCACCATCAGGCGCGAGCCCTGACCGTAGTTGACCTGGATTGTGTGGCCGTTATCGACGATGCGGAAATACGAGGGCTTGTAGTCGAACTCGATCGCCTCCTGCTCCACCTTGATGCCGTCGCGGATGTCGATGGGCGACTGGCGCGTGCCAATACCGCAGGCGGAATTTTCAGGCGCCAGCGTGCTCCAGAATTCCGGCCCGGTTTCCCCTTCGTAGCTCCAGTGCGCGTGCGGATTGTGGGCCGGTGGATGGGGTGTCACGGCGGCAGGCTTGGCCATGGCGAGGGCTTTGGGCGCACGGGGCACGACCGGACGCGGGCTGTAGGCCGGCGGAGGCAAATTGCGATAGCTGCTGATCGGCGGCGTGCTTTCGTGCGGGGCGGCCGCTGCGGTGGTCGGAGCGCTGGGGGCGGCAGAATGGGCGGGCTCTGGCGGTGTTCTGGCGATGGGCTTCTTAGGCGCCTCTTCGGCCGGACTGGCGTGTGCCGGGGCGGCGTCCTTGACGAGCTTGATATCCGCGCGGCGCAGCGGCTCCAGCGTGCTGCCGGGTCGGCTCTGCGCGGATTTTGTGGCTTCGGCGGCGCGGCGCCCGGCCTCGCGGGCGATGTCGCGCAAATTGACGGCCTTGGGCGCAGGTGGTTGCGGGCAGACGGTGTTGAAGAAACGCTCATCCACCGTTCCGGGGCGCACGGGGCTGGCGGCCACGGCGTCGATAGCTTCTTCGCGCAGCGGGCGATCATCGGCCGACAGATAAACGCGTTTGACGATGGTGAAGGAGCGGTTACGGCAGTCGTAGCGATTGAGTGCGCGCACGCTCTTGTAGCCGGACTTCTCTGCCTGTGCATCCGAGAGCACGATGCGGCCCCAGGCCACTTTGCTGCCGCCATCCGAATCCATCACGCTGGCGCGGTCGATCTCTACCGTGCGCAGGCGGTCATTGGCCACGGAAACCCAGTCAGCGGCCTGCGCAGGCAGCGTCAGACCCAGCTGCAGGCAGGGAAACAAGCAGAGAAACAGTTTGCGCATGACAACACCCGAAGATTCATGTGATCCATCGGGATTAGCGGCTGGATTGGCAGGATTCTTGAGGGTTCGCGCTGGCGAGGCGACGTTTGTCGGCAAGCTGGCGCGCCCCGGCCTGTCCGCCCGGGCGCGTGCCAGCAATCAGCGGCGCACGGGCGCTTTGCTGCCGGTTTTGCTTTTGCTCGTGGTTTTGCTCTTGCTTGTGGCTTTACTCTTGGATTTGCTGGTGGATTTACCCTTGGCTTTCTTGGGTGCCACTTTGTCCATGGTGCAGGAATCCAGTTCGCGCACACTCCAGCCGGTGACTGGCTCGGCATTCTCCAGTCCTGCGCGCAGACTTTCAAAGAGCTCGCCCTTGTTGCCGAAAGCGAAGCCGCCCTTGTATTCCACATCGGTGATCCGCCAACGCGTGCGCACCATTTTCAGATGCACCAAGTCCTCCCAACCCTTGCTGTCCGGCGCGTCAGCGCTGTCCACATAGAAATGCACCGGCAAGGTTGCGCCGCTTTTGGTTTGTTGCAGTTTGCCCAGCGTGAAGCGCGTGGGCGTTTCGAAGCTGCTGGAATACAGGTCACCTTCTATGAAAGGTGGCTTGTCGTCAGGCCGGGCCTGGGAAAATTTATCGTTGTAACGCAGCGCCGCACCAAGCAGGCAGACCAATTCCGGCCCGAGATAGTCCGAGAATTCGGCCAGCTCGCGGCCACTTGGCGCGCCCGTGCTGGGGCTGGCCAGACGGGCGGTATAGAAACCTTGCACCACGTCTGCCGGCCCGCGCTGGGCGAAGGCGGACGAACAGCCAAGGGTGAGTAAAGCAATAGAGATCAGAGCACGCATAAAGGCTTCCCGGTCAGAGGGTGGCGAAGTGTAGCGTGTGACTGCGCCGGGCGGGTTTGCGTTCCCTCTACAAATCGCGTGCGTTTCTCCTGACCCGCTAAAGATTTTTAGCGTGCGGAGCTGCCAGGGTCATCATCACTTGCGACTTGCGACTTGCGACTTGCGACTTGCGACTTGCGACTTGCGACTTGCGCTTCAGATCGTCACATGCAACAAGCCCCTGCCAGCGATATGCCGGCAGAGGCTTGAGGGTATTCCGGCGCGCCGGCGCGGGGCCGTGCGTTTGTCAGACAATCAGGTGGGCGCTTGTTCCGCCTCGGGCGGCGCAGCTGCGTCGCTGTCCCGGTCGTCATCGGGCGCGTCTGTGTCGGATTTGCGCTTGAGCTTCTCTTCTTTTTTCTGCTTTTTGGCGAGTTCGCGCTGACGCTTTTCGAAGGAGTAATTTGGTTTGGCCAAGGTATGTTCTGCCTCTGTCTTGTTATGGATGGGCTATACGGTAAGCGATTTCGGAAAAATTAGCTGTTTTGATGCATTGGCTGAAGAGCCGCACCGGGCTTGCCTGAGCGGTATGCATGACTGAAGAGCAAGGCGGGGAGCGGGTCTGCGGGGTGTTATTTCACGGCCGCTTCGTGAATGCAATCGCGGCCGGCGTCCTTGGCGGCGTACAGGGCGTGGTCGACGTTGCGCAGCAGCAGTTCGGCCGAATCACCATGCAGCTCGGCCTGCACCAGTCCGGCCGAGAAGGTGACGGCGGGCAGGGTGAGGTGGGGCAGCGGGATCGGGGTTTCGCGCATTTTTTTGGCGATCAGTTCGATGCGCTCGCGTGCTTCCGTCAGGTTTGCCCCGAGCATCACCACCACGAATTCTTCGCCCCCGAAACGGCAGGCCAGATCCGAGGAGCGCAGGTATTGCTTGAGTATATTGGCCAGATGCACCAGTACGGCGTCGCCAGCTTCGTGGCCCCAGGTGTCGTTGACGCGTTTGAAGTGATCCAGATCGAGCATGACGAGTGACAGTGGACGGTGTTCGCGTTGGGCGCGGACGATTTCGCGTGGCAGGGTTTCGTCCAGATAGCGGCGGTTGAGCAGGCCGGTCAGCGGATCGCGGATGGCTTGTTCGTGCAGGGCTTCGCGCAGGCGCACGTTGGAGAGCGCAAGCTTCAGGCTTTCGGCCACCATCGCCGACAGGTGGGTGATGCGGCCCCATTCGCGCTCGCTTACATCGGCTGGCGCGCTGACGGTGAGCAGGCCCAGATTTTCGCCCAGTACCTGCAGCGGATAGCAGAGGTAGGGGTTGCTCGGCAGTGCGTCAAAGTGCTTGCATACCGGGCCATCGGTCAGGCGCAGCAGGGTGTGGCGCTGGTTGCGACGCATGCCCCAGCAGGCGCTGGCGGCGAACTGGGCGCTCATGCCGCTGGCGTCACCCCAGCGCACTACGGTTTTCAGTTCATCGGCACCAATGGCCTGCACTGCCAGCGCGCCACCGCTGCCCAGATTCAGGCGGGACAGCGTGTGTTCGACGACTTCGAAGGCTTCGCTGGTGGTCAGGCAGCTCTGCAGGCCTTCGTTGAGTTCGTTGAGGCGGGTCAGATCGGCGGCGTGGCGTTCCACCGAGGCGAGCGACAGCTTGAGCTGGGCGTTGGTGTCCTGGAGTTGTTCGCGCGCCAGTTTTTCGTCGGTGACGTCGCGCACGATGCCGACGATGCGGTCTGACTCACCGAGTCGCCCGCGCAGGCATTCGCCCGTCATGGCCAGCCAGTGCACGCTGCCGTCCGCCCAGACGATGCGGTGCTGGCGTGCGAAATTGTTGCTGCCCTGGCGCACCGTTTCCAGTGCCTCGAGGAAATCGCTGCGATCATCCGGATGCACGCAGGCCATGAATCCGTCGAAGGGGTGCGAGAAATCGCGCAGACGAAAACCAAAAAGGGGATCAACTTCGGCCGACCAGCGCAGATCGCGGCTGTCCAGATCCAGATCCCAATTGCCGATGCGTGCGCCGCGCTGGGCCAAGGCATAGCGTGCCTCGCTGATGCGCAGGCGCTGATTGGCCTCCTGCAGCTGGGTGGTGCGCCGGGTCAGGTTGTCGGTGATGTCATTGAGCGCATCGAGTACGATCACCAAGGATTCTGATTGTTGCGCCAGCGCTTGCTCCTCGGCCCGTTGCAGGGGTTCGCCGCGCTGCAGGGCGATGATTTCGTGGGCCATGCGCATGTCGGTGCCGAGCACGTGAAACAGCAGCCACTTGGTCAGGAAGGGCAGCAGCCGCCCGACTGCCACCCCGGCATTCGATTCGGCACTCTCGGCCAGCTTGCGTACAATCCGGATCTGTTCGGTGAGCGATTCGTGAGCATGCACGTGTTCGCTAATGAATTCGGTGTTCAACGCGTACTGTGCCATCAGGTCTTCTTCAGTCTTGAAGTGATAGCCCGCGTAATCCTGCAGTTCATCGAGCAGGCGCAGCAATTTGGGTTGGTTCGTGCCCTCCACGGCGATCAGCGCCAGGGCGTTGATCATCTGCACCAGTTTCGCGTGCTGCAAGTCGACCTCGCGCAGGCCTGTTTCGAAACGGCTGGACCAGACAAACACATCCTTCAATTCGGTTTGATCGTTCACGCGCAGATCCTTACAAAACATTAGTCCTTACAGGGGATATTAGGCTGCCGTCGCGCCAGATTCCACCCGAACAAACACAGAATTCCACAGTATTTCAAAGGTTTACCGAACATGCTCCACACCCCTGAACTCCTCGCCCCTGCCGGCAGCCTGGCCATGCTCGATACCGCGCTGGCCTTTGGCGCCACCGCCATCTATGCCGGCCAGCCGCGTTACAGCCTGCGCGTGCGCAATAATGATTTCGGTGATCTGGCCGTGCTCAAGACCGGCATCGACCGCGTACATGCGGCCGGTGCGCAGTTCTACCTCGTCTCCAACATCTTCCCGCACGGCGCCAAGATCAAGACTTACGTGCGCGACATGGCGCCGGTGATCGCGCTGAAGCCGGATGCCCTGATCATGTCCGATCCGGGACTCATGATGATGGTGCGCGAGGAATGGCCGGATCAGCCGATTCACCTGTCGGTGCAGGCCAATACCGTGAATGCGGCGGCGGTGAAATTCTGGGCACGCAATGGCGTGAGTCGCGTGATCCTGTCGCGCGAACTCTCGCTCGACGAAATCGCCGATATCCGCCAGGCCTGCCCGGACACCGAGTTGGAAGTTTTTGTGCATGGCGCGCTGTGCATTGCGTATTCGGGCCGCTGCCTGCTCTCTGGCTACTTCAATCACCGCGATCCGAATCAGGGCAGCTGCACCAACTCGTGCCGCTGGGATTACCGTGTGCGCGAAGGCAAGGCTGACGCCAGTGGCGACGTGTATCTGATCGAAGAAAAGGGCAAGCGCGAAGGCGAATTCAATATCATCGAAGAAGACGAGCACGGCACCTACATCCTCAATTCCAAGGATCTGCGCGGTATCGAACACGTACAGAAACTGATCGAAATCGGCGTCGATTCGTTGAAGATCGAAGGCCGCACCAAGAGCCCGTATTACGTCGCCCGCACCGCTCAGGCCTACCGCGCGGCGATTGATCTGGCGGTGGCCGGCCAGCCGCTTGATCCAGCGCTGATCGACTCGCTCGACGGCCTCGCCAATCGCGGCTATACGACGGGTTTCTTCGAGCGCCACCATGAGGCCAGCACGCAGAATTACGTGCGTGGCAATTCCGAATCCGCGCGCAGCCTGTACGTGGGTGACGTGCTGCGTTTCGATGCCGAACGTGGCGGTGTCGAAGTTGACGTGAAGAATCGCTTCGCCGTCGGCGAACGTCTGGAGCTGGTGCAGCCCGGCGGTAATCGCAGCATCACCCTGAGCCACATGCTCAAGGCCGATGGCAGCGAAACCGCCATCGCGCCCGGCAACGGCCACCGCGTCTGGCTGCCCCTCGGCCCGGAAGCCGTTGGCGCCTTCCTGACACGCTTCATGGCGCAGGATGAAAAGACACCACGCGAAAGCGCTGGCGGCTGCGGATCGGGTGGCTGTGAAAGCGGGGGTTGCGAGAGCAATGCGTAAGCGGCTTGCAGCACGTCAACCGTCGCGGCAAACAGACGTTGTTCGCATATTCAGTCTTCCGGGTCTTTCTGATGAAACGTCTCCTGTCCGTGTGTTTCGCCCTTGCCGGTTTGCTGATCAGCACGGGCAGCCTGGCGGCTGACTGGTCGGATGTCTGGATGGAATCAGAGGCCGAGGAGCTGGTGGCGAAAGGCCAGCTTTTCAAAATCCTGCTGACGCCGGAAGAATTCGGCGGAACAGAGTCCGCCTACAACACGATCTACGTGCCTGCTGGTGTTGCGCGGCAAAAGCAGGAAATCACCAACATGCTGGTGACGGCTTCGATGAGCGGCAATGTGGAAATGGTCCGTTACGAAACCGAACGCCGCGGCAGCAGCATCGTTCCCGCCAAGATCACGATCCGTGCCTGGAGCAGCCATCGGAACCACAAGGGCTTCGACTACGTGCGTACGATCAAGGTCTGGTAGTCAGAGGCTCTTGCTCAAGGGAATGTGTTGCGCTTGTCCGCTTTGCGTGTTCGGCCCGGTGCAGCTCGCGCCCGATCACTAGCCCTGATAAATGTACGAAGTTGTGACGCACTGCACGCGTAGTTTGTTGCATGCCATTTACAATTGCGCCGCAACATGCAAGTTCAATACTCATAAACGCGTGAATCCCACACGCGAAAAACCGAATGGAGAGATTCCCATGGCACTTTTTTCCCGCCTGTTCCTGATCGCATCAGCGGCAACACTGCTGATTGCGGGCCCGGCCCAAGCCGAGCAGCTGACCTACACCCTGACTGGCCCGACGTTCACCAGCGTTTCCGGCGCATTCAGCACGACCGACCGGATCACCGGCCTGGTATCTTTTGACTCCAGCTTGCTGGATGCGTCTGGTACGGGCTCAATCCTCACCTCAAGCAGTGCAGTGAATGCTGGTATCACCTGGCAGTTTCAGGATGGCCACAATGCTTTCAACAACGTGATCACCACTTCGGGTTTCACGATCGCGATGAGCTTCAGTAATGGCGCGGCCAGCGGCTGGAATATTGACCCGACCCACGGCTACACGAACAACGCTGATATCTGGCTGGACAGCAGCCAGAACAGTTACGAAAGCTGGTTTGGCGGTAACGTTGCGAGAGCGTCCGGATCGCCGGTTGTTTCCGCCAGTAACTGGCAGATGAGTGTTGCGGCCGTACCGGAGCCTTCCACTTACGCCATGCTGTTGGCCGGCCTCGGCCTGCTGGGCGTGACTGCCCGCCGTCGTCAGCAAGCCTGAGCGTCGTCCGGCACCAGGAAAACCCGCTGCGGCGGGTTTTTTTACGTCCTTCCACCAAGGACGGGCCGGCTTTCAGGGGGATAAGCATGGCTCCTCACGCATCGAGTCGCTGCCCGGTTAATGACAAAGACCGCCCCTGTATGACCGCGAGAGCCGCATCTGCCGGACTTCTGCAGGCAGGGTGCTCGTAGATCCTCGCCAGTCATCGCGGTACGAGGCTCATGCCTGAAGAGGGAATCTGTGAGCGGCTCTCCAGCCATCAACTTTCAGCTTCCAAATTCGCAATCATTTCCATATACTTGGAAACATGGAATCAAATCAAGCCGTCACGCAGCTCGCCGCCCTCGCCCAGGAAAACCGTCTGGCCGTGTTTCGTCTGCTCGTCCAGCAGGGCGCGGCCGGCATGGCGGTCGGCAAGATCGCCGAAGCCCTCGATTTGGCCAACGCTACCCTGTCCTTTCACCTCAAAACGCTGACCCAAGCCGGGCTGATCGAGGCGCGGCAGGACGGACGCTTCATCCACTACTCGGCGAATTTCATCGCCATGAACAGCCTGCTCGGCTTCCTCAGTGAAAACTGCTGTGCCGGTGAGCCGTGTTTGCCCCTTGTTGTTGCCCCCTGCTGCCCCACGGAGAAAAAATCATGAAACGTTTCCACGTTCACGTCGCCGTCGAAGATCTGGCTCATAGCCTGCAGTTCTACAGTGCGATGTTTGGCGCCGAGCCTAGCGTCGTCAAAAGTGACTACGCAAAATGGATGCTCGAAGACCCGCGCATTAATTTCGCCATCTCGCAGCGTGGCGCCGCCGTCGGCGTCGATCATCTGGGCATTCAGGTCGATAACGCCGAGGAGCTCGTGGCCCTGCAGGCGCAATTCAAGGCGGCGGATGCGGCAGCGGTCAGCGAACCGGGCATGGCTTGCTGTTACAGCGAATCCGACAAGCACTGGGCGCGCGATCCATCCGGTATCGCCTGGGAGGGCTATCACACGCTTGCAACAATTCCGACATTCAATCGCGGTGAAGCGCTGGCCGAATCCAGTGCCTGCTGCACCCCGGCGCTGCAGCCGGTGGCCATGAAAATCACCCCGAAAAACAGCTGCGCCCCCGGCAGTGGCTGCTGCTGAAACCTGAAAGGAATTCTGAAATGAGCGAAAAGGTATTCAACGTATTGTTTCTGTGTACCGGTAATTCGGCGCGCAGCGTGATGAGTGAAGGCTTGCTGAGCGTGCTCGGCAAGGGGCGTTTCCGCACGTTCTCGGCGGGCAGCAAGCCGAACGGCCGCGTCAATCCGCATGCCATCGCCCTGCTCAATGAAATCGGCTACGACACCAGCGGCCTGCGTTCCAAGAGCTGGACCGAATTCGAAGGCCCGGACGCGCCGCAGATGGACATCATTATTACTGTGTGTGGCAACGCGGCCGGTGAAGTCTGCCCGATGTGGCCCGGCCATCCCGCCACGGCGCACTGGGGCTACGAAGACCCGCACGGCACGACGGAGGCCGAAGAACGCGCCTCATTCGTGAAAATCTTCGCGCAGATCAAGCGTCGCGTGGAATTTCTGGTGAGTCTGCCGGACAGCAAGCTGGAACACCTGGCACTCAAGACCAGCCTGGACGAAATTGGCGCCAGGCCGGCGTAACACAAACGCGGCCATCCGCGCTGTGGGAGCGACGTCCACGTCGCTCCCACAACTTGCCCACCTTCGGAAATGAAATGACATGAACCTCTTCGAACGCTATCTGACCGTCTGGGTCTTCCTGTGCATCATCGTCGGCGTGCTGCTCGGACAGGCTTTCCCCTCCGCCGTGCAAGCCGTCGGCGCGCTGGAAGTCGCCAAGGTGAACCTGCCGGTTGGCTTCTTGATCTGGGTGATGATCATCCCGATGCTGCTCAAGGTGGATTTCGGCGCGCTGCATCAGGTGCGTCAGCATGCCAAGGGGATCGGCGTGACGCTGTTCGTGAACTGGCTGGTCAAGCCCTTCTCGATGGCCTTCCTCGGCTGGCTGTTCATCCGCACCCTGTTTGCCCAGTGGCTGCCGGCCGAGCAGCTCGACAGCTACATCGCCGGCCTGATCCTGCTCGCCGCCGCGCCCTGTACCGCGATGGTTTTCGTGTGGAGCCGCCTCACCAATGGCGATCCGCTGTTCACCCTGAGTCAGGTTGCGCTCAATGATTCCATCATGGTTGTGGCCTTCGCCCCGCTGGTTGCGCTGCTGCTGGGCGTGGCGAGCATCAGCGTGCCCTGGGACACACTGTTTACCTCGGTCGTGCTGTACATCGTGATTCCGGTGATTCTCGCCCAGCTTGCCCGCCGTGCCTTGCTGGCCAAAGGCCAGGCCGCTTTCGATGCGGTCATGGAGAAAATCGGCCCCTGGTCGATCAGCGCGCTGCTGCTTACTCTGGTGCTGTTGTTTGCTTTTCAGGGCAAGGCCATCATCGATCAGCCGCTGGTCATTGCCCTGCTTGCCGTGCCAATCCTGATCCAGGTCTTCTTCAATTCGGCGCTGGCTTATTGGCTCAACCGCCAGCTTGGCGAGAAGCACAACGTGGCGTGCCCTTCCGCTCTGATCGGTGCATCGAATTTTTTCGAGCTGGCCGTCGCGGCGGCGATCAGCCTCTACGGTTTCGAATCCGGCGCGGCACTGGCCACCGTGGTCGGTGTGCTGATCGAAGTGCCGGTGATGCTGCTGGTAGTGCGCGTCGTGAATGCCAGCAAGGGCTGGTACGAACAAGGCCAAGCCTGATATTTACTCGGAACTCGGAACTCGGAACTCGGAACTCGGAACTCGGAACTCGGAACTCGGAACTCGGAACTCGGAACTCGGAACTGCTATGACAACCATCTACCACAATCCCGCCTGCGGCACTTCGCGCAACACCCTCGCCATGATCCGCAATGCCGGCATCGAACCCACGGTGATTGAATATCTCACCAGCCCGCCGGATCGCGCCACACTCGTCAAACTGATCGCCGACGCAGGCCTGACGGTACGTGCGGCGCTGCGTGATAAATGCGAACCGTATGAACAACTAGGCCTCGCGGAAGACCGCTTCAGCGACGAGGAGCTGCTCGATTTCATGGGCCAGTACCCGATCCTGATCAACCGCCCCTTTGTGGTGACGGAGCTGGGTACGCGCCTGTGTCGGCCCTCTGAAGTCGTGCTGGATATTCTGAGCGCCGCACAGAAGGCGGCTTTCAGCAAGGAAGATGGTGAAGCGGTGGTGGACGCGCAGGGGCGACGGCTGGTTTGATCCGGGCAGGCTGAAGAGCCGCCACCCGCCTGGATCTTACGGCGGATTGCCCGGAGAGCAAGGCGCAGAGCGGCTCTCCGGGCAGGTCTTTACAGGAGTGGCTTCAGCCGCGAATACATGCATCCGCAACCATGATCGCCCCGACTTGCGACTTGCGACTTGCGTTCCGGATCAAGTCCGGAATGACGATGCGACTTGCGACGCGTAGCGTGCGATTACTCTTTCAGCACCATGTCGATGCACATCACCGCCGCCAGAATCAGCTGGCGTACCGGGTCTTGGCTCGGTACGACCGGGTCGATGATCAGCATGTAATTGTCGGCCGAGGTGAACAGTTCCTTGCCGATGCCGGCCCATTTCTTGGTGACCTGGGCGATCTGCTTGTCGTTCTTTTCAAAGCGGAAATCCCAGCTGCTCCACGAGCCCTTGAGCCAGCACAGACTGTTGCCGCTGGCGTCTAGCACTTCGAACTTGCCACCGAGCGACAGCAGCTTCTGCTGGAAGGAGCCGATTTTCTGGCCTTTGGCATCAAGCACTTCAACGGTCGAGCGGAAAATCGAGATGCCGCGCTTGATGTGCAGCACTGGCTGGTTGCTGGTGTCGGTGATCTCGATATGGAAGGGTGTGTAGCGTTTGTAATCGGTGAAACGCAGCATCTTGGTGAAGAAGCCGAGGTTCGGTTCGCGGCACAGCAGGATGGTCTGGTTGCTGTCGGGATCAAAGATGTCGAAATTGTTGGCGGCCTTGAACATGCCGACATGTTCTTTGACGAAGAAGGTGTTGCGCTCAAGAATCGGGTGCATGACTCATCCTGCTTGGGTAGGTGATTGGAGGGCGGATTATAGGCGGAGGCACAGGTTTCGCGGCAGCAGCGCCGTGACCATTCGGCGCCTCAAGCCAGCAAGGCCCGGGCGTGGTGCTGCAAATGCTCGTCAATGAAGCTGGCGATGAAGTAGTAGCTGTGATCGTAGCCAGCTTGTTCGCGCAGTGTCAGCGGATAGTCAACGGCGGAGGCTGCACGCTGCAGTTGATCAGGCATCAGCTGGGTGTGGAGGAAGCTGTCCGCGCCGCCCTGATCGACCAGAATCGGCAATTGCTCGCGGTTTGTGGCGAGCAACACGCAGGCATCCCACTCCGCCCATTGGCCGCGATCCGGGCCGAGATAGCGACTGAATGCCTTCTCGCCCCAGGGGCAGGCCTGCGGATGACAGATCGGCGCGAAAGCCGAGACGGATTGATAGCGGCCGGGATTGCGCAGCGCACACACCAGCGCGCCATGGCCGCCCATCGAATGGCCGGAGATGCCGCGTTTTTGCGTCACCGGCAGATGGGCTTCGATCAGCGCCGGCAGCTCGGCCACCACGTAATCGTGCATGCGGTAATGCGTCGCCCAGGGCGTCTCGCTGGCGTTGAGGTAGAAGCCCGCGCCCAGGCCGAAATCCCAGGCGCCGTCCGGATCACCCGGCACCCCCTCGCCGCGCGGGCTGGTGTCCGGGCAGACGATGGCGATTCCCAGTTCGGCCGCCATGCGCTGTGCGCCGGCTTTCTGCATGAAGTTTTCGTCCGTGCAGGTGAGGCCGGACAGCCAGTACAGCACAGGCACCGGCGTGCCCGCCAGTGCCTGTGGTGGCAGGTACACCGCAAAGTTCATCTGGCAGGCGAGCACGCTGGAGGTATGGCTGTAGCGGCGGTGCGCGCCACCGAAGCTGCGGTTTTCAGAGAGCAGGGTCAGCATGGCGTTCAGCGATCGTAGTGAATGACGCTGCGGATGCTCTTGCCCTCGTGCATCAACTCGAAGGCCTTGTTGATGTCATTCAGACCCATGGTGTGGGTGATGAAGGTGTCGAGCGGGATTTCGCCCTTCTGGAATCGATCCACATAGCCCGGCAGCTCGCTGCGTCCGCGCACGCCGCCAAACGCCGAGCCGCGCCACACGCGCCCGGTGACCAGCTGGAAGGGCCGCGTCGAGATCTCCTGCCCCGCGCCAGCCACGCCGATGATGATGGATTCGCCCCAGCCCTTGTGACAGCACTCCAGCGCCGAGCGCATGACGTTAACATTGCCGATGCATTCGAAGGAGTAATCCACGCCGCCATCGGTAAGATCGACGATGACCTGCTGGATCGGCTTGTCGAAATCCTTGGGGTTGATGCACTCCGTGGCGCCGAGCTGCCTGGCGATTTCGAACTTGGCCGGATTCATGTCGATGCCGATGATGCGCGAGGCCTTGGCCATCACGGCGCCGATCACTGCCGACAGGCCGATGCCGCCTAGTCCGAAAATCGCTACCGTGCTGCCCGGCGTCACCTTGGCGGTATTTAGCACGGCGCCCATGCCGGTGGTCACACCACAGCCGAGCAGGCAGACCTTTTCCAGCGGCGCTTCCTTGCTGATTTTGGCCACGGCAATCTCGGGCACGACGGTGTATTCCGAGAAGGTCGAGGTGCCCATGTAATGGAAGATCGGCTTGCCATTTTTCGAGAAGCGCGACGTGCCGTCCGGCATCAGGCCCTTGCCCTGCGTGCTGCGGATGGCCTGGCACAGATTGGTCTTGCCGGAGAGGCAGTATTTGCACTTGCCGCATTCCGGTGTGTACAGCGGAATCACATGATCGCCGACGGCTACCGAGTGCACGCCGGCGCCAATCGCCTCGACAATCGCGCCGCCTTCATGGCCCAGAATTGCCGGAAAAATCCCTTCCGGATCGTCGCCCGACAAGGTGTAGGCATCGGTATGGCAAACGCCCGTGGCGACGACGCGCAACAGGACTTCACCGGCTTGCGGCGGGGCGACATCCACTTCCGTAATTTCGAGTGGCTGGCCGGCGGCCCAGGCGACGGCTGCGCGTGATTTGATCATGTTATGTCCTGTGTGCTGGGGGATGGGTAGGCTCATTTTACTTGAGGTCCTGTCCGCACAGCCGCAGGGAACGCCGCTGTCACGACATACCTGCCACAGAGCCACGCTGGGAGCGGCTCTGCAGGCAGGTGCCGGAAAATTTCAGCCCATCAGGACGGTCACAAATCAGCGATAGTGCAGGGTCCAGCTGAGCGTGAAGGGCTTGTCGAGCGTCAGGCCCTTGCCCGAGCAGCGCACGCGGCTATGCAACTGGCCCATTGGCGCTCGGTACAGCGGATCGCTGCTGACTGAATCGACGCGGCAATCGGGCAAACCGCTGACGCTGAACTCCGCCGCCGCACCATCGCCAAAACTCACCGTGCTGCCTTGCTGCGTGGCCTGCTGGCTGAAGCTGGCGAATTCCAGTTCGATACTCACGCCCGTCAATGATTGGGCCGGCGTGTAGCGATCCGTGCGCGTGATCACGCCGGAATCCAGCGTGTAGGTGGTCTCCACAGACAGACGCGCGTCCTTCACCGGTGAGCGTTCGCCGAGGCGGTCCAGCTCGCGCTGCCAGTAACTCACCTGCAGCGCGCTGCCCTTTTTCTCCGTGCGGATCTGGCGCTGGAAGGCCGTCGGAATCAGCACGCTGCCGTCAGCCGGGGTGAAGCGCGGCAGCAGTTGCGGCCAGCCGGCATCTGCTGCGCCCTGAATCAGACCATTCGAAAACGGGATCGGGAAGTAGGGATTGTTGGCGTGCTGCACCGCGCCGCCATTGATGATCGGCAGGCTCACCACGCGCAGACCATCGCGGAAGGTGATCAGCGCGCGATCGTGTTCACCTTTGGCAAACCAGGTGGTGGTGAAGCGCGGCAGGCGTGCCAGCCGTTCGGCATAATCCGCAGCCGGTGCGCGGCCTTTGAAGCCCAGCTCGTTCCATTGGTTATTGGTATAGATCAGCTGGTGCAGCAGGCTCAGATTCTCGCCGAGGATGCGGTGCTTGCCGCGATAGGTATCGGTGCGCCGGCCTTTGTCCCACAGGTTCACCGAATGCGTCTGCGCATCGAACCAGAATTCGGCGTATTTAGCCGTGGCACGCACCGCGAAGGCATAGGCCAACTCCTGTTCATCGGGCGTCAGCACGCCCAGCTTGGCGGCGGCGGCCAGCACTTCGAGGAAGGCCGTGTCGCCATAGGCGCCAATCGAGCGGCCGAATTCGAAACCATCACCGGCCGGGTTCAGACGCACCAGCGTCACATCCACCGCGCGGCGCAGCCAGGCCTTGAGTTGCGGCGTGGGCTGCAGGCCGGTCTCGATGAAGCGCTGGCAGATCTCGCCGATCAGCAAGATGCTGTAGCGATCGAAGCGCCCTTCGCCATCGGTCTCGTCCGAGAAGCCGAATTCGCCCGAATAGGTCTGGTAATGCTGCACGGTTTTCTGCAGCAGGATTTCGCTGCCGCTGGCGTCTTCCCAGCCGAGCAGATGGCGCAGGCGCGCGATGGAAAACGCCACGCCGTAGTAATTGGTCGGCAGCTTGATCAGCGAGTAATCCGTCACATTGACGAAGCCGCGCCAGTCCAGCTTCACCTTCAGGCGCGCCAGCGTGGCCGGTGACACGGCCTGTTCCAGCAGGCCGGCGGCGCGCAGCTTGTTCAGCGCCGACACATAGTAATAAATGCCCCAGCTCTCGTTGTCCTCGTCCAGGGTCAGGTCCGCGATCTGGCGGAAGCCCTCCAGATAATGCTGAAACTTCGGATCGCTGCGCGGCGTGTTGAGCAGCAGATAACTCATGCCGATGGCAATCTTGCCGGGCAGGAACTTGTCCTTGCCGTTGAAGGCCGGCGTGCCGTCGAGCACCAGCGCCTTCTTCTCGGCCAGCAGGCGCTCGCAGAAATAATCCAGCTGCGGCAGCAGGCCCTGGGTGACGATCTGGTCCAGATCCACACCGGCCAGCCGCGGCTGGACGATGCCCAGCGGAATGGCGGCGGTGGCGGCAGGATTGGAATGAGGGGCGGCGGCGAGCAAGTGGCTCAGCGACATGATCAGGATTCCTCCAGCAAGACGGTGCAGCTTCAAGGGATGTCTCCTTGGCCGTAGATGGTTGTTGAGGTTATACGTTTAACTCAAGTGAAGCTTATGCGCCTGGCGGACGTGCGTCAAGGCCTGATTCGGGGGCGGGTGTTGATCGTTCCCACGCTCCGCGTGGGAATGCGGGGTGTGGCGCTCTGCGCCGGATCTTGCGGTCTCGTGCGCAGCGGAAACCAGACGCAGGAGCGTCCAGCAATCGCTCTCACGCGGAGCGTGGGAGCGATCATTGATTTTCGTAGCCTGGATGCAGCGCAGCGGAATCCGGGAGGATCGCCCCTTGTGCGCCGAAAAAGCCCCCGGATTCCGCATGCGCTGCATGCCGCAACATTCATGGGCTCGCCGCAGCAATCGCCTGAAGAGCTGCCCCTGCCGGACTTCTTCAGGCAGGCATGCTGCAGAGCAAGGCGCAGAGCGGCTGTACAGGCCGTCTCTTGCAAGTGATCATTCCCACGCTCCGCGTGGGAATGCGAGGCGTGGCGCTCTGCGCCGGATCTTGCCACCTGAAGTGCAGCAAAAACCGGACGCAAGAGCGTCCAGCAGACGCGCCCACGCGGAGCGTGGGAGCGATCAGGGTGCTTCTGGTTTGACGCCCGCCCCGCCCGCGGGCTAAGGTAAGCCTGTTACCTTTGTTAACTGACGCCATGTCCAGCAAACGCCCGTCCACCATTCGCGATGTCGCCGCCGCTGCCGGTGTGTCCACAGCCACCGTGTCGAAGTTCATCAACGGCCTGCAGCATTTCACGCCGGAGGTCGAACAGCGCCTTACCGAGGCCATCGCCCGTCTGGGTTACCGCGCCAACCAGCAGGCGCGCAGCATGGTCACCGGGCGCACCCGCACCTTCGGCCTGGCCGTGCAGGACGTGCGCAATCCGCACTTCGCCAACATCATCAAAGGCGCCAACCGCGTCGCGCTGGAACACGATTACAACCTGCTGGTCGTCGATGTGCAGGAACGTGCCGCCCACGAACGCCACCTGCTCGAAGCCCTGTCAGGCCGCGTCGATGGCCTCATCGTCAGCTCGCGCCTACCGGACGAATCCCTGCTCTGGCTCAGCGAACTGGGCAAGCCGGTGGTCTTCTTCGGCCGCCGCGATGCGCCGGGCATTCGCTGTGTGCGCAGCGACGGCCAGCGCGCCGCCTACATGCTCGGCCGCCATCTGGTCGAAACCGGGCGCAAGCGCATCACCTATCTCGGCTTTCCCGTCGCCCGTTGGGATGCCGAACGCCTCGCCGGGCTGAGCGAAGCGCTGGCCGAATCCGGCCTCACGCCGAAAACCCATTCCGTCAGCCTGCCCACCATGGAAGGCGGCCAGTGCGAAGCCTCGCGCCTGCTGCTCACCACCCTGCGCCCGGACGCTGTGGTCTGCTACAACGACCTGATCGCCATCGGCCTGATGCATGAAGCCCAGTCGCTGGGCATCAAGGTGCCCAATGACGTGGCGATAGCCGGCTTCGACGATATTCCGGTGGCCGCCTTCATGCAGCCCGCGCTGACCACCGTGAACATGCGCAGCGAAGAGCAAGGCGAAGCCGCCATGCAACTGCTGCTCGAAGCCGTCAGCGGATCACAGGATGCCAGCGACGTGTTGCTGGAGCCGAGGCTGGTGCCGCGCGCGTCGACGGCGCGGGTGGGGTGAGGCGGGTTTGGTGGTGGGATTTTGTAGGGTGGGTTCGGAGCGCAGCGACAACCCACCATTGGCAATCGACGGATCGTGGTGGGTTGCTTCGCGAACCCACCCTTGCTCGAAGCAGACTGTTGTGAGTTTCGGGATGGCCGGCTGTGAGGCTCTTGTAGGGTGGGCACGGTGTGCCCACGCGGCGTATGATTCAATGCCATTGGCAATCGCGTGGGCTCGCCGAGCCCAACCTAGTTGGCTAAATTAACGGTTGAGCCGAAATGTATCGAATCTTCTGCGCTGTATTTTTGGTTCTTCTGGTTGGTTGCCAAGGCGTCCAACAGTCAAAAGAAAAGACTGAACTCTTAGGCGTATGGGTTTCAGACAAGATACTTACGCTCCAAGAGTTCAATCCAGCAAAAGCAACTATCTCCCCATTATCTTTCGGAGAGATGGCGTACGTTTTCAAGGAAGACAAAACCACTTTTACTCCAGTTGGCACGGAGAGTACTCGGTCTCTCTGGTACGAGTGGCGTGTTCTTGAATCCAACCAAGAGTACGCAGTGATTGAAATCTCGGAGTCAAATCAAGCCCCTACCGCAGTCAGGTTTGTAAAACGGTATGGCTGTCTGGGTGTACGCCCTGAAGGTCAGGATTTCACCGAGTATTTTTGTAGAAAGTAGCCGAACGGGTTTGTGGGTCCTGGATGCAACCCAGATGCACCAAGCCACCACGTGCGGTGCAATAGCCCGGTAGGGTGCGCATCGCGCACGCGGAACCCACGCTCATGCACGCACGGCGCCCTTCAAGCAGTTCGTGCGGAGCAAGGAAGTTTGCGAATGGTGCGCAATGCGCACCCTACAAATGAACGTCCGCAAGGGTCTTCTGAGCCACTCGCCCGAAACCCTCACCCAACGGACTTTCCCGGCTACCCTGCCCGCAGAAGCTCACCCCGCGCGCTTCTTCAGCACGCGTAAAAAAGCCCTGGCCCTGATAACAGGGCCGGGGCTTTTTTACGCGACTACTTCGTGAAGAACCACTGCTGCGGCAAGGCCGGGGCGGGGTTGGGGTAGGTCCAGCTGATCAGCATCTGCTCGTATACGTTCTGCAGTCGGGCGCTGCGGATGGCGGTGTCATTGGGTGAGCGGATCACGCCGATTACTTCGAACTCGTCGGCGGCGATGTCGAGGATCTGTTTGAACAGAGCGTCGGCCTCAGCCGGGCTGGCGGCGGTTTGCCATTGTTCAAAGAGCTGCATGCGTTTCTTCATGCTGGCGGGCGGCTCTTCACCCTGCTTGCCGTTGGAGAGGAACCAGCGTGCCCAGGGCAGGCTCATGCGGGATTCCTGCGGATGCACGGCCACCACTGCGCGCGGGTTCATGGTGATGTCCATGCCGCCGGGCACGATGTCGACGCTGATGTCGTATTCGTTGGTGTTGGCGCGGTCGTAGAACAGCGAGCGTTCCGAACTCTGCAGCACCAGTTCGAGGCCGGCCTTGGCCCATTGTTTGCGCAGCAGTTCCAGCGTTTCCATCTGGTTGGTCTGGGCTATCGAGACGATGGCGCCGATGGAGACCCGCCCGCCTTCAGGGTAGAGGCGGAAGCCGTCGGCATCACGTTTGGCGAGGCCGACGCGATCCAGCAGTTCGTTCGCCTGTTTGAGTTCGTAGTTGAGGAACTGACTGCCGAGTTTTTCGTTGTACCACTTCGATTGTTTCAGCGGCCCGATCTGCCAGGGCATGCCTTGGCCGAGGTAGACGATGTCATTGACTTCCTTGCGATCGGTAGCCAGCGACAGGGCAATGCGGAAATCCTTGTTGCGCATGAGCTTGCGCAGCTTGTCGTTCTTGGTCGACTGGTTCAACCACAGCCCGACGGAGTTCGCGCCGGTGCCGGGCAAGGCCATCATCTTGTACTTGCCCTTGGCGGCGTTCTCGGTGAGGACCGGGCGGTTCTGGATGCCGAAGATGTGGCGATGCTGATAATCAAGCTGGCCGTTGATGGCGGCGAGGATGATGGTTTCGGCTTCGGAAATGATCTGGAACTGCACGCGATCCAGGTAAGGCAGCTGTTGGCCGGCCGTGTCGACCTGCCAGAAATACGGGTTGCGCTCCAGCACGACGCGGGTGGCGCTGCCGCTGTAAGGCTCTTTCACGACCCAGGCATCCAGCGTGGGTTTCTCGGGATTGCCCCAGCGCGAGGGGATTTCGATATCGCCGCATTTGATGCGCATGAGAGTCGGCCAGTCCTTGGCTTTTTCCTTTGCCAGCAGCTCATCCAGTTTCGGGTTGTATTTCGGATGGAACTGACCGCAGTAGGCTTTGGAATACATCACCGGATGCTGGCCGAGCGGCGTGGCGAGTTGGTCGAGGAAGCCGAGGTTTGGCCCGCTGAATTTGAAGCGCACGGAAAAATCATCCAGCTTGCTGACGCTGGCCGGCTTGTCATTGGCCACATACTGGCCGGGGCTGGCGCTGAAAAACTGCTTGTTGAACATCAGATCGTTCATGGCAAACAGCACATCATCCGCCGTGAAGGGCGAACCGTCCGACCAGCGCATGCCCTTGCGCAGTTTGAAGGTGTATTCGCTGCCATCGGGGCTGAGCGTCCAGCTTTCAGCCACATTCGGCAGGACGCCGTTGAAATCCATGCGCCAGCGCACCAAGCCATTGCCGCTGATGACGCGGGTGATGCTGTTCTGGTCATTGTTGGCGCGCATCGCAACGCGCAGCATGCCGCCGTAAGTGCCGGTTTTGGCGACCGGCGCGATGACTTCGGGCTTCTCCGGCAGGCGCTGATCCACGGGCGCGAGCGTCTTGGCCTGCTGGGCTTTTTCCAGCGCAGGCGCCTGGGTGAAAGCCAGCGCGGCGGGCGCAGCGATGCAGGTCCACAAGGCCAGCGCGGAGCGGAGGCTGCGGGTGGCGCCAGGACGGGTCAGAAAATTCATGTTGTGTCTCCTCGAAGGCGGCAGCGGAGGCAGGAAAGCGTCCGGATTGGCGTGGCCGATAACTACAAGGTAAAACGTTTAACCTGACGTGTCAAGGCGCTTCGTGAAGCCGGGTTTTAACGCAGAACGTGAAACAAAACCGTGAAACATTCTGATGTCACGATGATTCGCAGGGCGCATGCAGGGGCGCAGCAAGCAGTGCCCCTGCACACACTCCGAAAGCGTTGTCGGAGGAGGTCCGCGCACGGGTCATCCGCGAAGCCGTGGTGGTGTGAGTAAAACGGACGCCTTGCGGATCCCGGATTATCTCGGACTGGTTCAAGCTCAAGTCCGGACTTGCCCTGCGGCTCAACAAGGACGGTCGCGCCCGTGCCGTTGTAATATCAGCCACCGCCCATCTTCCCATCGCCCATCGTGAGCCAGCCCCGCATCCTCATCGTCGAAGACGAACCCGGCATTGCCGATACGATCCGCTATGTGCTGGCCAGCGAGGGTTTCGAGCCGGTGCTGTGCGGCACGGGCGCGGCGGCGCTGGCTGAACTGGCAACTGGCAACATCGCGCTGGCGGTGCTTGACGTCGGCCTGCCGGACATCAACGGTTTCGAGCTGTTCCGCAAGATTCAGGCGCTGGGCGAGCTGCCGGTGATCTTCCTGACCGCACGCAGCGAGGAGATCGACCGCGTGGTCGGGCTGGAGCTGGGCGCCGACGATTACATCGCCAAGCCCTTCTCGCCGCGCGAACTGGCGGCACGCGTGCGCGGAGTGCTGCGACGGGTCGGCAAAGTGCGTACCACTCAGAGTGAGCCAGCTACGCCGGAAGCGACGCCGCTGGAGATCGACGAGGAGCGCCGGCGCATCCGTTACTACGGCCAGGCGCTGGATCTGTCGCGCTACGAATTCGGTCTGCTGCGCACGCTGGCGAGCCGCCCCGGCCGGGTCTTTTCGCGTGACGAGCTGCTCGGGCTGATCTGGCATGATGCCGAAAGCATCGACCGCACGGTCGACACCCACGTCAAGACCCTGCGCGCCAAGCTGGGCGCGGTGACGCCGGATTTCGACGCCATCGTCACCCATCGTGGCATCGGCTACGCGCTGGCCGAGCAGTTGCCGGCGAAGCGCTGAGCGAACATGGCATCCGCCTGTTCTTGCCCTCTCCCCCAGCCCCTCTCCCCCAAGGGGCGAGGGGAGCATCGAGAGTCGCCGTGCGACTGAATCACTGATGAGTACCCGCAACCGCGTCTTCATCGGCATCCTGCTGATCTACATCTGCAGCGTGGCCTATGTGCTGAACCGGATCATCGAGGATCTGGACCCGCGCTATCGCGAATCGGCCGAGGAATCGCAGGTGGAAACGGCGCATCTGCTGGCCAGCATCATCGAACAGGATCTGGGCGCGGAAGAGCGGCAGCTGGCCATCCTGCACGGCACTTTCCAGAGCCTGTATGCCAAGCGCTTCAACGCGCAGATCTATTCGATGAACAAAACGCGCGTGGAGATGCGCGTGCACGTGACGGACAAAGCCGGGCGCGTGATCTTCGATTCGCTGGGCCGATCCGAAGGCCAGGATTACTCGCAGTGGCGCGACGTGTTTCTGGCGCTGGCCGGCCAGTACGGTGCGCGCACCACCCGCGATGTGCTGGACGATCCGCGCACCACGGTAATGTACGTCAGCGCGCCGATCCGCCGGGGCGACGAGATCATCGGCACGGTGTCGGTGGGCAAGCCGGTGCAGAGCTTTGGCCAGTTCGTCGAGAATGCGCGCCACCAGATCATCGTCGCCGGCATCGGCGCGGTGCTGGCCTTCGTGTTGCTGGCGCTGATCGTGTCGGTGTGGCTGGTGCGGCCCTTCGGCTTCATCGCCGACTATGTCCATTACGTGAAAACCCAACGCCCGCTGAGCCTGCGCAAACTGCTGCGGCGTGGGCTGGGCGTGCTGGGTGCGGCCTGGAACGAGATGCGCGACGCGCTGGCCGGGCGGCATTACGTGTCGGAATACGTGCAGGCGCTGACCCACGAAATCAAGAGCCCGCTCTCCGCGATTCGCGGCGCCGCCGAGCTGCTGCAGGAGCCGATGGCCGAGGCCGAGCGCGCGCACTTCCTCGCCAACATCACGCGCGAATCCGGGCGCATCCAGGCGCTGGTGGATCGCCTGCTGGAACTGTCCTCACTGGAAGCGCGGCGCAGCCTGAACGAAGTGGCGCGCGTCGATCTCAGCCAGCTCATCGCAGACGCCGTGCAGGCCGCCCAGCCCGCTGCGCAGCGGCGTGGCGTGCAGTTCGCGCTGACAGTGCCGCCCGGACTGAACGTCGAAGGCGATGCCTTCCTGCTGCAGCGCGCCGTGTCCAACCTGATCGACAACGCCATCGACTTCTCGCCCGAAGGCGGCGTCATCGATATCGAGCTGGGCGTGCAGCGCCGCAAGCTCGCCCTGCGCATCCGCGATCATGGCGACGGCATTCCCGATTACGCGCTGGATCGCGTCTTCGAGAAGTTCTACTCGCTGGCCCGCCCGCACTCCGGGCGCAAGAGCAGTGGCCTCGGGCTGGCCTTCGTGCGCGAAATCGCCGAACTGCACCACGGCCGCGTGAGTCTGGGCAATGCTGTGGGCGGCGGTGCGGAGGCAAGGCTGGAGTTACCGCGCGGGGCGGATTGAGGTTTTGCTGTCGCTGTTCAATCCAGACAACTGGATTACGGCGCTGTTGTTATGATACTGGCTTGCGTGGCTTCGTGATCAGGAGCTGTCGGCCAAGTGCGGACTGCCGCATTTTTCATAAACTGGTCATTCATATGGCCGCTTCAAGTCAAGGCCAGTCACATGGGTTACGCATAAAACTCGGCCATAGCGGCCGACTGTTTCATCTGACATATTAGATAGCGTCAAAAAATTTATATTCAAAATATTGATCGAGTTAATAAAGTGATTGAAAAAATAAAATTTCTCAGAAATATCATTTCAGTCCTATTGGTATGTTGTGCCACATCATCATGCACATCGAATACTGGTGGATTAGCATTTCTCTGGTCTGTTACCCACCCGGTTGACACGATTGAAGGGCTATCCAAACTTCCCGCGGAGAAGCGAAGACAAGAGGCGTATGGCCGTGCCATAACAAAATGCGAGGCAGAAGAAAAACTTTTGCCACAGTCGTTAGAAATTGATTCTTTTATTGATGAAGGCGCCGCCCTAAGGGGTGACTTGATCTACGAACTGCTGCTGAAACGCAATTTGAAGGCCATTTACGTTCAGCCGCAGCCGACTGACGATGGCAAAGCACTACGCTACGCTTATCCCGACGGCGACCATATCGGACGCTTCACTTACCCGGCTGCGATCGCCCCAAAATCAGCGAGCGCTAAGTACATCAAACTGGAGCTTCATAACGGGGAGGAAGGCAATTGCCTGCCCGCTGACTGGACTCCCCTATACATACAAGATCGCTACAAAAAACCACCCGCACTCCCGAAGACATGCCTCGCATATTCATTTACGGACAATCCGCAGACTCAATATTCCCTCAGGTACAACAAAAGCCAGAAGATAGCTGGCGAACAGTTTGGTACATGGTCCATCGTAGATCTTCTAGCGAACCAACCTATTGCCTCGTTGACGACGGTCGATCTCCCGCCAAGCGTAAACTCTGGTGGACCATCGGATTGTCGCTCACCTTATACCGTGCTCGCGTGGCGCATTAAGCCTGATCCCAGCAGAAGAAACCTCTTCGCAGTCAAACAATCCATCGTTGTAGCGTCACCATCATTCCTCGAGTTGATCGACCAGAAAGAAAGCTTGCCCTTGGTTCAGACACGGACAACCAAAACTCCATTCGTAAAAGGAGAATGGGAGGCAGGTAGCAGCAATACGGCACTCCATGCGAGGTGGCAGGAGGCTGTCGATGAAGGGATACGTTCTGGGGTGGGACACTATGATGGACAAGACGCTGGACATTGGTTTTCGTCTGACTATCGAATTTACGAAGGCGCTCACGGCAGCGGACGTATCCTAGATTGGGGACAACGGAATTTGATCGGACTTCAGCTTGTTGAAACCGGAACCCAAATTCGGACTGGAATCAATTGGGATGTTTCGGCAAGCGAGGGAGGCTTCCTTGTTTTTACCCGAGAATGGAAAAAAGGCGAGAATCCGCTTGTTGCCCGGTACAACATTAACGGCTCGCTAGATTGGGCCATTCAGATACCCGGAGCGCCCGTAATCAACGGTTGTGGCTTCGGTCCCAGACAGGCGCTCTCAACCGATACCGAGATATTGCTAAAGCAACCTAGCTGTAACAATAAAGAAGGCACAGTTTGGCGGCTACCGAAGGAGGATATTTCCTTTTACAAGACTCAGATCGTCAAAGTGCTCAACCCCGGCACGAGTGCTCGCTAAAGAGGGAACCGCGATTCACAGCTGACCGCGCGGGTTACGGCTTCGCCTGACCCGCCCTACAAGTCCCCTGCATCCCCGCCCCACTTCACACAGCCTTCACAAAAATCCTCCGCACTTCAAACTCACGCCACACCTGAAGTGAATCCTCTCGCCATGTGCAATCCGCACTGCGCAAGGAGGATTCATCATGTTGCAGACCATCAAGACAAGCGCCCGTCGCCTGCGGGTGCGGCTCGCCAGAGGGCTGGCGTTCGCGGCCCTGCTATTGCCAGCCATTCATCCGGTGTATGCGGCTCAGGCGCCCGCCGACAAGAGCGAAAGCCCCTATTTCGCGGTCAATAGCAGCGATCCTTCGGTTGATCGCCTGCCGCTGAAATCGACCAAGGTGGATGTACGCATCCTTGGCGTGATCGCCGATGTCACCGTCACCCAGCAATACCGCAACGAGGGCACGGCGGCGCTGGAGGCGCGCTATGTTTTCCCCGGCTCGACCCGCGCGGCGGTGTATGGCATGAACGTACGCCTCGGGGATCGGCTGCTGACGGCGAAGATCAAGGAGAAGCAGCAGGCCAAGGTGGAGTACGAGAAGGCCAAGAGCGAAGGCAAGACCGCTGCGCTGCTGGAGCAGGAGCGCGAGAACGTGTTCCAGATGAATGTTGCCAACATCATGCCCGGCGACGATGTGCGCGTGGAGCTGCATTACACCGAACTGATGGTGCCGACCGAGGGCCGCTACCAGTTCGTGTTCCCGACCGTGGTCGGCCCGCGTTACAACGGCAAGGCCGGCAGCGAGAGCAGCAAGGCGGAGAAGTGGATCTCCTCGCCCTTCCTGCATCAGGGCGAGCTATCAGGCACCCGTTTCGACATGAACCTGAAGCTGGTGACGCCGACCGGCGTGCAGGACATCGAATCCCCAACGCATAAAATTGAACTGCGCAAGGAGAATGAGCAGGAGACGCGTGTCGAGCTGACCAACACCGGCCGCAACGAAAACAATCGCGACTTCATCCTGAATTACCGCCTGGCCGGCGAGCGCATCGCCAGCGGCCTGATGCTGTCACGCGGCGAGTCGGAAAACTTCTTCCTCGCCATGGTGGAGCCGCCCAAGGCGGTGGCGAACGCGATGATCGTGCCGCGTGAATACATCTTCGTGGTCGACGTGTCCGGCTCGATGCACGGCTTCCCGCTGGATACGACCAAGGCGCTGATGGACAAGCTGCTCGGCAGCCTGCGCGCCAGCGACACCTTCAACCTGATGACCTTCTCCGGCGGTAATGTGTTGCTCGCGCCGAAATCCTTGCCGGCCACGCGCGCCAACATTGATCTGGCCTTGCGCACCCTCGGCAAGGAACAGGGCGGTGGCGGCACCGAACTGCTGCCGGCGTTGCGCCGCGCGCTGAGTCTGGAAGCCGATCAGGAACGCTCGCGCAGTTTCGTGGTGGTGACGGATGGCTATGTCTCGGTCGAGCGTGAAGCCTTCGAGCTGATCCGCAAGAATCTGGATCGCGCCAACCTGTTCTCGTTCGGCATCGGCTCCTCGATCAATCGTCAGTTGATGGAAGGCATGGCCCGCGCCGGTCAGGGCGAGCCCTTCATCATCCTCAATCAGGAATCCGCAGCCGTTGAGGCCGAGCGTTTCCGCAAGATGATCGATTCGCCCGTGCTCACCCACATCAAGGCGCACTTCGAAGGCCTCGATGCGTATGACATCGAACCGCTGAGCGTGCCCGACGTGTTCGCGGCGCGGCCGGTGATCGTCTTCGGCAAGTGGCGTGGCGCCGCCAAAGGCAAGCTGGTGCTGGATGGCCAGAGCGCCAGCGGCCCGTATCACGCGGAACTGGAAGTGAAGCCCGAACTTGCCAGCAAGGACAACACCGCCCTGCGCTATCTGTGGGCGCGTCATCGCATCGCCGCGCTGTCGGATCAGGAAAGCCTGGAAGGCGGCGGCAGCTATCGCGATGCGATCCTCAAGCTGGGCCTCGACTACAACTTGCTGACGCAATACACCTCCTTCATCGCGGTGGATCAGGTCGTGCGCAATCCCAAGCCGGGCGAAGCCGCCAGCGTCGATCAGCCTTCACCGCTACCCGAAGGCGTCAGCGATCTGGCCGTGGGTGTGGAAGTGCCAAGTACGCCGGAGCCAGAGACCTGGGCAATGCTGCTGATCGCGGCGCTGGGGATGGGGTGGTTGTGGAAAAGGCAGCGGGTGGCGGCTAACTGACCGAGCGCAGGCAAATGTCGCCCGAACATTCCCTCCCCTCTTAGGGGGAGGGCGAGGGTGGGGGTAAAAGCGTTAAGCCGAGGACAGTCCTCGTTGAACGTGACAACCCCCATCCCAGCCTTCCCCCTGAGAGGGGGAAGGAGCCGCTCGGGCGCGGACTCCCAGGCTACGAACCCAAAGCAATTCCTGTTCAAAAACTGATGGGCGAAGAAGTAAGGCAGTTCCGTTAGATGAGCATCACCAACAAACCCGTCGTTCCCGCGAAGGCGGGAATCCAGTGGCTTCAACCTCCCTTGCAACAAGACGCTGGGTTCCCGCTCGGGCAAAGACCGGCCTGTCCTGAGCTTGTCGAAGGGCGGGAACGACGAGAGTTTAAGCCGCACGCTTGTTAAGTAGCCCTCGCCCACACCGGTGAGGGCGTTCAAAACCATCACCCTGGAGAACCGCATCATGTCTGTCTCTTCAGCCACCCATCCCACACAAGCAAGCTGGGCGCGGCTCTTCAGCACCCCACCCGGCTGGCTCTGGCTCTTGCTACCGCTGGCAGCGCTGTGGCCGGTGTGGGCCTGGAGCGCGGCGCGCCTGACGGATGGTTCGGACGACCCGCTGGGCATCCTCGCGCTGTTGGCGCTGCTGCTGGCGGTGTGGCGGGATCGGGCGCAACTGGCCCAACACCCGCGCCCGCACTGGTTTGCCGTCAGTCTCGGCTTGAGTGCGCTGGCGGCGCTGAGCCTCGGCCTGCCGCCGCTGCTACGCGGCGTGATCGGGGTGGCGGCGGTGCTGGCCGCTTTGCTGGCCTTGCGCGCGCCGCGTCAACCGCTGCTGGCCTGGTTCGGACTGGGTTTGCTGGCGCTGCCGCTGATTTCCTCGCTGCAGTTTTTCGCGGGCTATCCGCTGCGCGTGCTCACCGCCGAGCTCTCGGCCCTGATTCTGCGCATGGGTGGTTTGCAGGTGCTGCGCGAAGGTTCTGCGCTGCAGGTGGCCGGGCATCTGGTGATGGTCGATGCGCCTTGCTCTGGGATTCAGATGGCATGGGTCGCGTATTTCACCGCCTGCGCCACCGCGGCCTGGCTACGCTTGCCGGATAGTCAATTCCTGCGCCGCCTGCCGCTGCTGGGCGCCATCGTGATCGGCGGCAATGTGCTGCGCAACACCGTGCTGATCATCAAGGAATCCGGCCTGCTGCCGCTGCCCGCGTGGACGCACGAAGGCATCGGCCTGCTGGTCTTCGCTGGCGTGTGTGCGCTGGTGCTGCGCCTGATCGCCCGTGGCGCAAAGCCTGCGGCCACGCCCCAGGTTCCGGCGGTGGCAACAGCGACTTCATGGCGCGGACTGCTGCCGGTCGCGCTGTTCGGCTTCGCCTTCCTTGCCGTTCTGCCCCTGCTCAAGCCGGCGAGGGCGGACGCGGTGCCGACCACCACGCACATCGAATGGCCTCAAAGCTTCGACGGCCACGCCTTGCGTCCGCTGGCGCTGTCCGCCGTGGAGGAGCGCTTCAGCGCCGGATTCCCCGGCGCGATTGCGCGCTTCAGCGACGGCAAGCGTCTGATCACCCTGCGCCATGTCACGGCGGCCACACGCAAGCTGCATCCGGCTGCGGACTGCTATCGCGGTCTCGGTTACGCGATCAGCCACATCACGCTCAGCGCGCGCAGCGACAGTGCGCGGCCGCAGGCCTTGCAGCGCTGCTTCACGGCCAGCAAGGGCGGGCGCGATCTGCTGGTGTGCGAATACACCGAAGACGCCGCGGGGCGCAGCTATACCGACGCCTCGGCCTGGTACTGGGCGGCCACGACCGGCGATTCGACCGGCCCGTGGCGGGCGGTGACGGTGGCGAGAATGCAATGAAGACACGCCGCGTCCTCCGCGCCCTGCTGCTCGGCGCCTGCGTCTGCATCCTGATCGGCATCGGCCTGATCGTCTGGCTGGCGCTGCGCCCGGTGCCGGCCTGGAGCCTGCCCGTGCGCCTCGCCGGCATCAGCTTCAATGTGCCGGTCGCCGATCTGCTGCGCGCCGCCACTCATCCTTACGGCATGCGCCTGCTGGCCGACCACAGCCTGCCGACGCGGCACGGCCAACTGGCTTTCACGGAACAGGACGGTAGGCTGCAGATCCGCTGTGGGCCTTGCTCTGCGGGCAGCCTGTCTGCAGATGCAAGCGCTGCGCGCCTCTCCAGCCTGCAGCTGACAATCCAGCGCGACGGCCCGGCCGTGTGGGGCACGGTGACGAGCAGTGACATCACGATCAGCTGGCGCGGCCTGCTCAGCGATCGCCGCCTGCTGCTCACGGGCGAGCTGCCCGACACGCCGGCTGCGACGCTCTACGCACTGTTCGGCGAGGCCATCCCGGAACTGCAGCATGCGCAGATCGAAGGCAGTATCGGTGCGCGCTTTACCCTGTCCTTGCCGGATCGGCGCTGGCAGATCCAACCCAACATTCGCCTGAGCAGCGTCAGCGGTCTGGGCACGGCAAGCCTGCGCGGCGTTCTGCCGCAACCGCGCTGCGCCCGGCCCGCGCCGGAAGGTTTCGGCCGCCATATCGCCGCCGCCGTGATCGCCGCCGAAGACCAGCGCTTCTGGTCGCACCCCGGTTACGATCCTGTTGAACTCGCCGCCGCGCTGAGTCCAAATGCCCGTCAACAAGCCAGTCTGCGCGGCGCCAGCACGCTCGACGAGCAAGTCGCCCGCATGCTCTACACCGGCGCGCAGCGCAGCGCAGCACGCAAGCTGCGCGAACTGCTGTATGCCGTAGAGATGGAGCGCACCTTGGGCAAAGCGCAGATCCTGCAACTCTATCTTGCCCTCGCGCCCTGGGGCGAAGGCCTCTGCGGTGCCGAAGCCGCCGCGCAGCACTACTTCAGCAAGCCCGCGCAGGCACTGAATGCCGCAGAGGCCGCCTGGCTCGCCAGCCTGCTGCGCAATCCGGCGCAGGTCGGGCGCGATCCTGCCGAGCTCAATCGCCACGCCTTGTGGGTATTGAACGGAATGCAGGGGCTGGGCCGCGCAGAGCGGCGCAATGCGCGGCTGGCGTTGACGACGGACCGAATGATCCTGCGCAAGCGCAACTCCGCACCCGGCCCACAATTGGCCGAACGTCTTCTGCCGCTGGCAGAAGACAGCGTGATTGGGCAAACTCCGCTGGCTGTTATATCCCGCGCCAAACGGCGTGACTCCGCTCCGGCGGTCATTGCTACTGGATCCCACAATGAAAATCCATTTTGCTGTGCTGAGCATGGCACTCGCGTCGGCGCAGGCACTGGCCGGCGCGCCGACGGCCCCCTGCGCGATCACGAACATTCCCGTTGATCCAGCGCCGCCAGGGCAATTCGCCAGCTATGCCGGCCACGGCCACGCGATTGACATCCTGCTGCAAAGCGCTCGCCCGGATCGGGAAGTGGATGTCTTCCCCGAGCCGCCCTTGATCCTGCGGCGCAAGGACACCCAGAAGAGCTGCGAGATTGATGGCGGCATCTGGACGCGCAAGGATTTCTATCTCGACGCCAGCGAACGCACGCTGATCACGGTGGAATTCAGCGGCTCTAGCGACAGCCTGAATTTCTACGATACGGCATCCTGCAAACGTCTGGCCAGCCTGGATATCTCGGGCTACGCATGGGCCATCGGCAAAAATGCCCTGACCCTGACCGCCAAACAGGGCAAGGCCAAAACGCGCAGCAGACGCGTCAATTCATTCTGTATCCCCAACTGAGGACGAACATGCCGAGTCTTGATCAATGCATCATCGATAGCTGCAAAACGAGCTGGGAGGAAGAGTTCCTCAAGGGCACCAAGAATCGCGACAACTGTTCCGGCTTCGTCAAAGCCGTGGCCAAGAAGCTGGGCGTGCCGCTGCCGGATACTGCCAATGCGGATGGCATCGTGGATCATCTCGGCAAGAACTGGACGAAACTGGCTTCGGGCAGCGAGGCGCGGCTGAAGGCGCAAACCGGCAGCTTCGTGATCGCGGCTTTGAAGGGCAAGGACCATGCGCCCGCGCGCAATAACGGTCACGTTGCGATCGTCGTCGATGGCGATCTGTACCGCCAGAAATATCCAATGCTGTGGGGCGGCAGCATCGGCTCGGCGCAAAGCCAGGGCACAAAATCGGTGGGCGAAGTGTGGAACACCCGCGACCGGGATAGCGTGGCGTATTACGTGTATGCCACGTTTGCCTGCCCGGCCAAATAAGCTGTCAGAAGCTGGACCGACGCAAGACTCTGCCTCTCTGGTTACGTAAGTGTCCGCTGCAGAAAACTCTGCACGAGACGTGGTTCTTCGGACAAGGCCGCTTACGCTCTGCAGGAGCGATGTTCACGTCGCAGTCCTCTCGATTCGGCCACGAAACGTCAAACCAGCGTTATTTCCAGAACAGCAGGCCCGCGTGGGGGCTTGGGATACTGAAGAGCCGCAGCGGACGGATGTTTACGGGCAGGGTGGCCGGAGATGGCGGCTTGCTGCAGGTTTCCAGCAAGCCGCCCGCGAACAATCAAAAGCTGTCGCCAGGAAATGGATTGCGGGCGGTGGATTTAGAGGATTGTGTAAAAATTTGTCAGACAACAATCAAGTCTTCCTAAGGGCCGCCGTTGGTGTAAGGGTTATCCCTAGTTTGGCCGAATGAAAACCATGAAAACAACAATCGCCTTCCGATTGATCCTGATCGTCGTCTTTTCAGCTATCACCGCACTGGCCGTCGGCCTGGTGGGCCTGCTGGCCACCAACTCCCTGTCCGACTCGTTGCACAAAGTTCAGTCGGTCACCGTGCCTCAGGTCGATGCGCTGCACCGGATCATTGGCCAGTCACTGCGCGTGCGCGTGCATGTCTATAACCACGCGCGCGCCCAGAGCGCCGAGGATATGGACAAGATCGAGAAAGCCATGACCAAGAGCATGGTCGTGCTGTGGGAAGAGGTGGATAAATACGAAAAGCTCGCCACCACCGCCAAGGATCGCGAACTGCTTGAGGCCGACAAGGCCGCCATCAAGGATTTCGAGGCCACGCTGGCACCGGCCATTGCCCAGAATCGTCAGAACATTCCTGACGATCCCGAGGCGAACAAACTGATCGGCGCCGTGGTGAAGAGTTCCGCCGTTGTCGGCAAGCTTCTTGACGCGCACTACAAGCAACTGGCCGAAGATATCGCGACTGAACAAATTGAAGCCGATGCCGCAGCGAAGCGTCACCGGAACATTTCCTGGACGGTCGTTCTCCTCGGCACCGCCCTGATCGCCGTCTTCGGCCTGCTTCTGGTGCGCACTATCCGCAATATGCTTTCGGGCGTGCAGGGCGCGATAACCCGCATCGAAGGTGAGCGCGATTTCCGCATTCGCGTGCCGGAAGACGGCAAGGACGAGCTGAGCCAGATGGGTGCCAGCCTGAACCGCCTGATCGGATCAATGCAGAGCAACCTGCAACACCTCGGTGAAAACGCTCAGGACGTTGCCGGCAAGTCGCGCCACATGGCCAACACTGCGCAGCAGGTATCGATGTCCTCCGGCCAGCAGAGTGAATCAGCCTCCGCCATGGCCGCCGCCATTGAAGAGTTGACGGTGAGTATCGGCCACATCGGTGATCGCGCTTCCGAAGCCAACCAGCTCTCGCACGAATCCGGCAAGCACGCGCAGGAAGGCGGGAAGATTATCAGCCTGACCGTGCAGGACATTCACGAAATTGCCAGTACCGTGAATGAAACCAGCTCGCGCATCCAGATTGTCGAGGCGGAGAGCGACAAGATTTCCTCGGTCGTTTCCGTGATCCGTGAAGTCGCCGACCAGACCAACCTGCTCGCCCTGAATGCCGCCATCGAAGCCGCCCGTGCCGGCGAACAGGGCCGTGGCTTTGCCGTCGTCGCCGATGAAGTGCGCAAGCTTGCCGAACGTACCGCCAATTCCACTCGCGAAATCACGATCATGATCGAAGGCGTGCGCAACGGCGCCAAGGATGCCGTCAACAGCATGGCGATTGCCGTCGATCGCGTCAGCGTCGGCGTCACTCGCGCCGAGGGCGCCAGTCAGGCCATCGCGCGCATCAGCGAAACCAGCAGCCAGGCCGTGAGCATGGTGCGCGAAATCACCGACGCCATCCGCGAGCAGAGTGCCGCCAGTCACAGCATCGCCCAGCAGGTCGAGCGCATTGCGCAAATGGCCGAAGTCGGCAACGCTGGCGCAGCCGGCAGCGCCAGCGCGGCGCAGGAACTCGATACCTTGGCCGCCTCGATGCAGCAGATCGTCCAGACCTACAAGCTCTGATCAGTTCGGCACAAAGCCAGGGCACAAAATCGTTGGGTGAAGTCTGGAACACCCGCATGGCGTATTACCTGTATGCCACGTTTGCCTGCCCGGCCCGCTGAGCGGCCTGACGATCAAATCCGGCCTACGCCAGACTCTGCCTGAAGAGCCGCATCCAGCCTGGCTCTGCAGCAGGGGTGCCTGAAGAAGTCCGCCGGGTGCGGCTCTTCAGGCAGGCTTTACGAACTCCGGCGCCGTACGCACAGGCCCAGCAGGCCAAGGCCGGCGAGGAGCATGGCGTAGCTTTGCGGCTCCGGCACGGCGCTCACCGTGTTGATCCAGCTGCTGTAGGCGGCCACCGAGGTGGCGCCGCCAATCGAGCCGAATGTGGTGTTGCTGGTCGAATACGGGGTGCCGTCGCTGTTCTTGACCGTGCCGTTGAAACTGGCAATTCCGATAAGCTGCCACTGACCATTGACCTGCACGAACATCGGGCTGCCGGAATCGCCACCGGCATATTGGGCTTCGACGTTGGCGCCCAGTGTGCCGCCGCCCATCACGTTGGTGGCGTTGGTGCTGCCATCAAAATCGAACAGCAGAATCTCGGTTTTCGTCGTGCCATCGTCGTCGGCCACCAGATAATCAATCTTGTTCTGGCCCACACGTTTGACGCTGGCACTGCCGCCATAACCGACCAGCGTCATGGTGGTGTTCGTGGTGACCGAGGAACCGGAATAGAGGCTGTAGCCCGTCGCACTGGAAGGCGCGGCGGAGCTGAGCTTGATCAGCGCCAGATCGTCATGCCAGAAACCATCGCTGCCCACCTTGGTGCCGGTGTAGCCGGAATACACCGTGACGGATTCGGCGCTGATGCTCTGACTGAGGCTGCTGCCAGCGTTGAAATTGACGGTGAGACCACCTGGATTCGACACGCCACTGGCCGCCACGTGCGCAGCGGTCAGAATGTAGCCGTTGTCGAGCAGCACGCCGGAGTAAACGCCGCCGCCAATCGAGATCGAGACGACGCCGGACCAGAATGAACCTGCAGTATTGGCATCAACGCCGATGCCACCAACGATGGCCTGACCGGATTGCGAAAACAGCGCGGCCAGCAGGCCGAAAAAAAGCGTGAAGCGGCGTTGAGCGCAGCCTGCCAGTGATTTCATGGGGTTTCCCTGGGTGCGCTGGATGCCATCCAAGGCCGGCATCACAGTCGATGCGCTACAGGCTACTGGGGAGGCCGAAATGGCGCAAGCGCGCCACCGTGACAGCCGCTGCCGCCATTCGGCCCATTAAGTCCCTGTTTGCCGCAGATCCGCATGGGCGCTTGATCTGCCGATCCAGCAGGCATTCCGGACAGGAGATGCAAAAACAGGTCAAGACCCGCCGATTTGCGTAAATGCCATGATCAAGCACTGACGGACTTGCCGGACGGCAAGCTGACGATAAACCGGCTGCCCGCGCCCGGCTGGCTGTCGACACTCAATTTGCCACCCAGGGTCTGCTCAACCAGAGTTTGCACGATGTGCAAACCCAGGCCGGTGCCACCACTACCGGCGCGGGTGGTGAAGAAGGGCTCGAAGATGCGTGCCTGAACGGCTTCGCTCATGCCTTTGCCATCATCACTGACGCTCAGGCGAATGCCCTCTGCGGACGCTGCTGCTTCGAGGCGGATCACGCCTTCGCAAGTTTCGTCAAAGGCATGCAGACGTGCATTGTTGACCAGATTGCTGATCACCTGTCCCAGCGGGCCGGGCAGGGTTTCCAGCCACAAACCGGGCTCGGCCTGCAACTGCAGACGAATCCGGGTGCCGACAAACTGTGGCGAGAGGCTGTGGGCGAGCTGCTCCAGCCAAGGAGCCAACTCGATCAGGCGCGGCTGCGAAGTCGCCTGATCCATCGCTGTCTGTTTGAAATCGTCAAGCAGGTTCGCCGCACGATTCAGGTTGCCAAAGACCAGATCGCCAGCGTCCGTCGCCGTTGCCACGAAGTCATCCAGCTGGCTCTTGCGCAGGGCGCCTGCGTTGAGTTCCTTACGCAGTGTCGCCGCCCGATCCATCAGCGTTGTGATCGTGACCTTGGCGTTACCGATCGGCCCGCCGATATCGTGGGCAAACACCGCAACCGACCGACCCAGCAGCGCCAGCTTCTCTGCCTGCAACAATTGGCTCTCAGTCACACTCAGTTCTTCGAGCGCCTTCCGACGCTCGTCGATAGCCAGTTCCACCTGCCCGATCTGAGCCCAGGCGAACCAGAACAGCAGGCCCAGTGCTCCCAGCCCACCGAACATGAAACCTGCCATCATCCAAGCGCGCTGACGCCAGTCGTGGAATACATCACTCTCCAGTTGCGACACCATCGCCAGTGTCGGGTACTGGCTGCCGGTCACATAGCCTATCCGGCGCAGCTTCCCGTCATACGGACTGGTGCGCACATCATTGCCACGGCCCGTACTGAGCATTGAACGCAGGCTCAGCTCATGACGAACATCGGTATTTTCAAAACCCTCCATTGCGGGATAGCGGAACAAGGGCTTGCCATCGGTGCGCAGCAAGGTGATTGTCTGTCCCGGCACCAGGCGCAGCGGCTTGAAGTATTCCTCGAAATACCGTGCCCTCAGCGTAATTGCCAACACGCCCTGAAACGCGCCCTGATGGTCCTGCAGGCGCTGCGACAGCACAAAGATTTTCAGCCCGGTGGAGTGCGACACATACAGCGGGCTCAACCAGGTGGCGGCGGAGGATTGTGCGCGATGATGCTTGAAGTATTCGAGATCCGAAAGATCACGCCGCTCGATCGGCAAGGTCAGTGAATTGGCAAAGAGATGCCCGCTGGCGTCGACGAAGACCAGCGAATTGGGCAGCACCTCGGTACCCGAAGCCGAAACAATGGACAGGTTGCGCTGAAACAGCTCGTGCAGGGCGGCCTCGCTGAAGGCCTGGTTATCCGCACTGCGCTCGATATCCCGGCGGGTCATCTCCAGCACCACATTCGAGGCCTGTAAAGTCGCCGTCACATACTCCGAGAAGGCCAGCGCATCAGCCAGCAGGCGTGCCGATGCTTCTTGTGCGCTGCGCGTGTGATCGAACCACAGAAAACCACTGGCAAGCACGGCCAGAAGCGACGCGAGCGCGAGCACACTGGCGACCAGCCAGCAGCGGAGTCGACGAAAACGGGAACGCAACTGTTTCATGAATGTCGAATCGCAAGGCTCGAACTGCCCCGCCCTTTGCTTGAACCTTAGGTAAAGACCAGGCCTTGTGCTACGGAACAACCCAATTTTCGCGCACGCCGAAAGTTTGAGCCTGTCACTACCGCACGCAGCGGTGTCGATAGTGCCTGTCTCCGCGCCAGGCCTTGCGCTGCAGGCAGACGCTCTGGACGCATCGCCCCTTCAGGACTCACTTGCCGTGGGCCGGATCGGCGTCCATGCTGCAATCACCCACCCAAGAGAGGCAAAGACGATGAAAACCATTTCAAAATCATGGGCATATCCTGACGCATTGCGTCTCCTGCCGGCGCTTCCCTTGTCGTTTTTGCTGGTCGCCTGCGGTGGCGGCGGCTCGTCCTCAGCGGCAAGCGCGGCGCCGGTTAGCAGTGCGCCAGCCTCGGTGCAATGCAAAGCTGTTGCCGCCACGTCCACAGTGGGCACGCCGACGCTGACCCAGTTTGCCGGTGGCCTGGTCAATCCCTGGGCCTTCGTGTTCCTGCCTGATGGCCGCCTGCTCGTCACCGAACGCCCCGGGCGCCTGCGCATCATTGCCACCGATGGCACGCTGTCGGCCGCCATCAGCGGCGTGCCCGCGGTCTACGCGCAAGGTCAGGGCGGCTTGCTGGATGTCGTGCTGGATCCGGATTTCGCCAGCAATTCGCGTATCTATTTCAGTTATTCCGAAAGTGGCACGGGCGGCGCCGGTACAGCCGTGGCCCGCGCCACGCTGAATACCCTCAGCCTGAGCCTGAGCAGCGTGAGCGTGATCTATCGGCAGACGCCGAAAGTCAGCGGCGACGGCCACTTCGGCTCGCGTCTGGTGTTCGGCAACGACGGCAAGCTCTACATCGCCCTCGGCGAACGCCAGAAATTCACCCCTGCGCAAGACCCGCTGCAAACCCTCGGCAAGATCGTGCGCATCAATAACGACGGTACCGTGCCCGCCGACAATCCCTTCGTCGGCAACAGCGCCTACCTGCCCGAGATCTGGACTCTGGGCCATCGCAACCCGCAAGGCATGACCCGTCACCCCGGCACCGGCCAGCTATGGACCGCCGAGCACGGCGCCATGGGCGGCGATGAAATCAACACGCCCGAACGCGGCAAGAACTACGGCTGGCCGGTGATCAGTTACGGCCTGAATTACGACGGCACGAAGATCGGCGAAGGCACGAGCAAGGCCGGCATGGAACAGCCGCGCTGCTATTGGGATCCGTCCATCGCGCCCGGCAACGTGGCCTTCTACACCGGCGGCAAGGTCGCCGCCTGGAATGGCAACCTGTTCGTTGCCGCGCTGAAAGACACTGCGCTGATGCGCCTGACCCTGAACGGCACGCAGATCACCGGCCAGGAACGTTTCAGCATCGGCAAACGCGTGCGCGATGTGCGTGTCGGCCCGGATGGCTGGCTGTATCTGGCCACCGACGAAAGCGCCGGGCAGATCCTGAAACTGACGATTCAGTAGCCGATACGCTGGCGCGGAGAGCCAATCCGCAAGCCTGCCTGTACACCCGCCCTCAGCCTGCCTCTCCAGACACCCTGCCGGCACAGGCAAGCGGGGTGCGGGTCTACGGGCAGGCTTTGCATAGCTAAAAAACACTAGACGACTGGTCTAATTGTGTTTTAGGATGCAGCCCATGAACTCCGAACGCCCCGATACCCGTCAGCACATCCTCACCTGTGGCCAGCAACTGATTGCCGCCAAAGGCTTCGTCGGCGTGGGTCTGGCCGAGATCCTCGCCAGCGCCAGCGTGCCCAAGGGCTCCTTCTATCACTACTTCGCGTCGAAAGAAGCCTTCGGCGCAGCCTTGCTCGACAACTATTTCGCCGACTATCTGAGCCGTGTCGATGCGCTGCTTGGCCGCAGTGATCTGAGCGGCGCGCAACGCCTGCTGACCTACTTCCAGCGCTGGATCGAAACCCAGTGCGGCGAGGATTCGGCGCAGAAATGCCTGATCGTGAAGCTCGGCGCCGAGATTTCGGACCTGTCGGAAAGCATGCGCAGCTCCATGCTGGCCGGCACCGAAAGCATCCTGCGCCAACTGGCCGATTGCATCGCGGCCGGCCAGGCCGATGGCTCGATCGGCAGCACCCAGGATCCCGCTGAAGCCGCCCAATGGCTGTATCAGGCCTGGCTGGGCGCGTCGCTGCTGACCAAGCTGCGGCGCGACTGCAGTTCACTGGATGCCGCCCTCAGCGGTACGCGAGCACACCTCAAACTGAATTGAACACTCGACACGCGCGGCCGGCGCATCAGCCCGCCGTGCATTTTTTTGACCCAGAACTAGACGACCGGTCTAATTTTATAAAGGCAAAGCCATGCAAAATTTCGATTTCTACAATCCGACGCGTATCGTCTTCGGCCAAGGCCGCATCGCCGAACTCGCCACGCTGGTACCCGCTACAGCGCGCGTGCTGATCCTCTTCGGCGGCGAGAGTGCGCGCAAGACCGGCACGCTGGCCGAGGTGCGCACCGCGCTGGGCGCACGCGAAGTTTTCGAATTCGGCGGCATCGAACCCAACCCGAGTTACGAAACGCTGATGCGCGCCGTTGAACAAGTGAAGCGCGACAGGATCGACTTCCTGCTGGCCGTGGGTGGTGGTTCGGTCATCGACGGCACCAAGTTCGTCGCGGCCGCCGCGCTGTTTGAAGGCGACGCGACGGCGATCCTCTTCAACTTCGGCCGCAACATCACGCAGGCCATGCCCTTCGGCACGGTGCTGACCCTGCCGGCCACCGGCTCCGAGATGAATGACGGTGGCGTGGTCACGATCAAGGCGCAGGGTGCCAAGCTGCCCTTCCTGAATCACGCGCTGTTCCCGGTGTTTTCGGTGCTCGATCCGACCAAGACTTACACCTTGCCGCAACGCCAGTTGGCCAACGGCGTGGTCGACGCTTTCGTACACGTGATGGAGCAATACCTGACCTACAGCGTCGACGCTCACGTGCAGGACCGCTTTGCCGAAGGCCTCCTGCTGACGCTGATCGAACATGGCCCGACGGCGATCGCCAGCACCGACTACAAGGCCCGCGCCAACCTGATGTGGGTCGCCACTCTGGCACTGAATGGCCTGATCGGCGCCGGCGTGCCGCAAGACTGGGCCAGCCACATGATCGGCCACGAGCTGACCGCCAAATACGACATTGACCACGCCCGCACCTTGGCCGTGGTGTTGCCGGCGATGCTGCAGGTGCGCCGCGAAGGCAAGCGCGGCAAGCTGCTGCAGTATGCCGAACGCGTCTGGCAAATCACCACGGGCAGCGAAGACGAACGCATCGACGCGGCCATCGCCAAGACGCGCGCTTTCTTCGAAAGCCTGGAACTGCCGACCCATCTCAGCGCGTATGACATCGGCGCCGAGGCCATCCCGGCGATTCTCGCCCAGCTCAAGGCGCACGGCATGCTGGCCATCGGCGAGCGCAAGGATGTGACGCTGGATGTCAGCGAACAGGTCCTTGAAGCCTGTCTGTAGGCCAACCCACAGAGGCCGTCACGCGATTGCCCTACATTCAAGAGTTCCCAAGGAGTAAGCCATGACAACGCAAACAAACCGCCGCATCGTGCTGGCCTCGCGGCCGGTCGGCGAGCCGACAGCTGCCAACTTTCGCCTCGAAACCGCGCCGATCCCGGTTCCCTCTGCAGGCCAGGTGCTGCTGCGCACGCTCTACCTGTCGCTCGACCCCTACATGCGCGGGCGCATGAGCGACGCCAAGTCTTACGCCGAACCGGTAGCGATTGGCGCGGTGATGGTGGGCGCCACGGTGTGCCGCGTCGTCAGCTCGCAACATCCGGATTTCGCCGAGGGCGAACTGGTGCTGGCCCAGAGCGGCTGGCAGGATTACGCGCTGTCCGACGGTGCGGGTCTGTTCAGGCTCGGCCAGCTGGACCAGCCCTCGCTGGCGCTGGGCGTGCTGGGCATGCCCGGCTTCACCGGCTACACGGGCCTGATGGATATCGGTCAGCCCAAGGCCGGCGAAACCGTGGTGGTCGCTGCCGCCAGTGGCGCGGTCGGTTCGGTGGTCGGGCAGGTCGCCAAACTGCAGGGCTGCCGTGTCGTGGGAATCGCTGGCGGTGCGGAAAAATGCCGTTACGTGGTGGAGGTGCTGGGCTTTGATGCGTGTATCGATCACCACGCGGCCGATATGCCCGCGCAACTCGCTGCTGCTTGCCCAACCGGCATTGACGTGTATTTCGAGAATGTCGGCGGTGCGGTCTTCGACGCCGTGCTGCCACTGCTCAACACCAAGGCTCGCATCCCGCTGTGCGGCCTGATCTCGCAATACAACGCGACCGAACTGCCGGATGGCAAGGATCGCCTGTCGCTGCTGATGACCCAGATTCTGAAACTGCGCATCCGCATGCAGGGCTTCATCATCTTCAACGACTACGGCCCGCGCTATCCGGAGTTCTTCCAGACCATGAGCGGCTTGCTGGCCGAAAGCAAGATCAAGTTCCGCGAAGACCGCGTGCAGGGTCTGGAAGCCGCACCGGCCGCTTTCATCGGCCTGCTCAAAGGCAAGAATTTCGGCAAGCTGGTCGTCCAGCTGGCTGACTGATTACCCCCAAAACCCCGAAGGAAAACACCATGAAGATCTTCTACAAGACCCGCGCCACCTCCGTCGGCGGCCGCAGTGGCCACGCCGCCCTTGATGACGGCACGCTCGCCTTCGACCTCGCCGCCCCCGGCAGCGGCAAGACCGGTGCCAACCCCGAGCAGCTCTTCGCCATCGGCTACGCTGCCTGCTTCGACAATGCCCTCAAGCACGTCGCCGAAAAGCAGAAACTCGCCCTCAGCGCCAGCAAGACCAGCGCCGAAGTCGGCATCGGTCAGAACACCACGGGTGGCTTCGCGCTCGACGTGGATCTTTACGTGGAAATCCAGGGCCTGAACGAAACCGAGGCCACACAGCTGGTCGAGGCCACGCATCAGGTCTGCCCGTATTCCAATGCCCTGCGCGGCAACGTCGACGTCCGTCTGCACATCACCACCATCGCCTGAACCTGGAGAAGCCCCATGAAAATCCTGATGATCCTGACCTCGCACGACAAACTTGGTGACACCGGCCTGAAGACCGGCTTCTGGCTCGAAGAATTTGCCGCGCCGTATTATGTTTTCAAGGCTGCCGGCGCGCAGATCACCGTCGCCTCACCCCTCGGCGGCCAGCCACCGCTGGACCCAAAGAGCGACGAGCCGGATTTCCAGACCGCCGCCACCGCCCGTTTCAAGGCCGATGCCGAAAGCATCGCTGTGCTGGCCAACACGGTGAAGCTGTCATCCGTGAAAGCGGCCGATTTTGACGCCGTGTTCTACCCCGGCGGCCACGGCCCGCTGTGGGATCTGGCCAATGACCCGCATTCCATTGCCCTGATCGAAACCATGATTGCCGCCGGCAAACCCGTCGCTGCTGTGTGCCATGCCCCCGGCGTGCTGCGCCGCACCCGCAATGCCGATGGCACGCCGCTGGTCATGGGCAAGCAGGTGACCGGCTTCACCAACACCGAGGAATCCGCCGTACAGCTCAGCGGCATCGTGCCTTTCCTCGTTGAAGACATGCTCAAGGCCAATGGCGGCAACTACTCCAAAGGGCCGGACTGGGCGCCCTACGCGCTGGTTGATGGTTTACTGATCACCGGCCAGAACCCGGCTTCGTCAGAGCTGGCTGCAGAAAAGCTGCTGGCGGCCCTAGCCTGAACACCCACCCATCACACCTCACACTCACCCAATACAGAAAGCGAGCCATTCATGTCTGATCTCCTGAGCAAGCTGCGCTGGCGCTATGCCACCAAGAAATTCGATTCGGCCAAGGCCGTGCCGCAGGAAAAGGTCGAGCGCATCCTCGAAGCCATCCGCCTCACCGCAACCTCCAGCGGCCTGCAGCCCTATGAAGTGATTGTCGTCAACAACCCGGAACTGCGCGCACAGATCCAGCCGCACGCCTGGAATCAGGCGCAGATCACCGAAGCCTCGCACTTGCTGGTTTTCGCTGCGTGGGACAACTACACTGCGGAGCGCATCAACATGATGTTCGACCTGGTCAATGAAGAGCGCGGCGTGCGCAACGAAGGCTGGGAAAACTATCGCCAGCAATTGCTGAATACCTATGTGCCACGCGATGCCGAAACCAACTATCAGCACGCTGCGCGCCAGGCCTACATCGGCCTCGGCACGGCACTGATCGCCGCAGCGGAAGAAGAAGTGGACGCCACCCCGATGGAAGGTTTTGATCCGGCCAAGGTGGATGAAATTCTCAAGTTGCACGAGCGTGGTCTGCGCTCGGTCGTGATCCTGCCGCTCGGCTATCGCGCCGCCGAAGGCGACTGGCTGGTGAGCCTGAAGAAAGTCCGCCGCAGCCGCGAGGACTTCGTCATCGAGATGAAGTAAGCCCCGGCCCGAAGGCTCGCGCCCCGGCGTAGTGCTGACTCAGTTCACTTGAGCAGCAGCAGGCGCTCTGCCATCGTTCCCGCCTTCGCGGGAACGATGGCATTTTCATGTTGAATGTATTGCTGGCATAGTGCCGATTTTCTTACCCTCGAACCAATGGAGCCAATCCTGTGAGCATTTTCGTGTTTGCCAATGTCTGCCCGAAGCCCGAGCATCTGGAAGCCGCCGAACAGATCCTGCGTGCCGCCGTCGCGCCATCACGTCTGGAGACCGGCTGCCTTCGCTACGACCTGTTCAGGACGGTACAGGGTGAAACCTCCTTCCAGTTCTACGAGATCTATGTCGATCAGGCCGCGCTGGTCGCCCATGCCCAGTCCGCCCACTTCCTGAGCCTGAAAGACCAGATCACGCCACTGCTTGCTCAGCCACTGACGATCAGCATCACCAGCGCCGTAGACGTAGCGGCCTGATCACTCTCTTTGCAGGAGACCAGCATGCAAATCGCCGCCAGCCTCGCCACCCTCCTGATTGCCCTGCTCCAGAGCTGGATCCTGGTTCTGGAAATGTTTTTGTGGACCCGCCCGCTCGGCAAGAAAACCTTTCGCCTCAGTGACGAGTTCGCCGCAGCCTCGCGCATGCTCGCGGCCAATCAGGGGCTCTACAACGGCTTCCTCGCCGCAGGTCTTTTCTGGGGTCTGTGGCTGGGGCCGGAAGGCCTGGCGATCCGGCTCTTCTTCCTCGGCTGCGTACTGATTGCCGGTTTGTACGGCGCCGTCACGGTTGGCAGAAAAATCCTCTTCGTTCAGGGCATCCCCGCTGCGTTGGCGATGATTATGGTGTGGCTGGCAAGCTGAGCGGCAAAACAAAAAACGATCACAAATGGGGATCAAGTGCAGTGATTTCAAGGGCTTGAAAAGCCGTTACAGCGAACCTAGATAGGCAGGGCAGGTGCTCCACGGAGGCCTGCCCTTTTCTTTCTATCGCTTACGAGGATATGAACCATGCGTACTTATGACTTCTCCCCGCTGTATCGCTCCGCCATCGGTTTCGACCGTCTCACCCAGCTTGCCGAAGCCGCGCAGCGCGCCGAACCGCCGAGCTACCCGCCCTACAACATCGAACTCGTGTCGGAAGACAAATACCGCATCAGCATGGCCGTAGCCGGCTTTGCGCGCGACGAGCTGGATGTGGAAACCGAGAAGAACACCCTCAAGATCAGCGGCCGCAAAGCCTCCGATCCGACCCAGCACACCTGGCTGCACCGTGGCATCGCCGCCCGCGATTTCGAGCAACGCTTCCAGCTCGACGATCACGTCAAGGTGGTCGCCGCCAGCTTCGAAAATGGCCTGCTCAACATCGAACTGGAACGCGAAGTGCCCGAGGCCCTCAAGCCGCGCAAGATCCTCATCGACGGCGGTGAATCCCTGCCATTGATTCGGGGTGCAGCCGCTTAAGCCTCACGCCCCAGCATGCAAAAAGCCCCCGGCTGTGGAAACGGTGCGGGGGCTTTTTATCGCCCCTGTGCGGACGCGCAGCGGCGGGATCTGCAAATCCTTCCGCCTGACGGCCGTGTGTTGAACCTGAAGGCCGCGCGGATGAACGCCTTATGCGGCAGAAGGCGAGCTTTGCGGTCAGTCAGCCTTTGGCAAAGGCGCAGTTCTTCAGGGCGTCGTAGGGTGGGCTCGGTGAGCCCACGCGTTTTGTCGATGGTATCTGATCGTATGCTGCGTGGGCACACCGTGCCCACCCTGCACAATGGCCGCTTTCGGCGCTTACCGCTCACGAACACACCGCCAAGAGACCGGACGCATACTGGTCGACCACGCATACCCGCCCCCGCATCCAATGTTGCCCAGCACACAGACGGCATGGCGGCTGAAGTTCATGCTGAGCTCAAGGTCAGGGCACATGCCGCTTGCCGGGTGGTGGTTTGATGCGTTTGCGCGTCGCCGCTTCAGTTTGAACAAAGATAAGGGGATAACCATGCTTTATTCGATTGCTGTTGTACTGATCATCTTGTGGCTCTTGGGCCTTGTGACGTCCTACACGCTGGGCGGCTTCATCCACATCGTTCTGGTTGTCGCGTTGATCATGGTTGTGGTCAATTTCATCGGTGGGCGACGCGGGTCTTGACGTCCGGGTTGCGGCAAGGCACTGCCTGAAAATCCGCGCCCAGCCTTGCTGTGGAAATAACCTGCTCTGCGAGCCAAGCCCCACGTGGCTTTGCGGGCAGGCCACCAAAAGAGGCGGGGTGCGGTGGAGCCACTTTGAGTTCCGCCCTATGCCATGCATCGCTGAACGTGTTTACCTTCACACCTGCTTAGCACATCAATCCCGCCACCGTCTGTGCGCCAGCACACAGATCGTGTCTGTCCCGGCCTGTAGGCTGGCTGACGTATTTCCGCCTTCTTGCGGTTAATGATTTGATCTGGTCAGGAGACTTTTATGAAATGGGCCGGAATGTTCATGGTGGGTTTTGTGATTCTGCTCGGTGGCCTGCTGGCTGCACTGTGGAAACTCGGCGTGCTGGCCAACATCGGCGCCGGCTGGACGGTGATCGGCGTAGTGATCCTGGTCGGCTTCGGGATCATGATTTCGGTGTCCAAAAGCGATAACAGGAATCGCGTCGAAATCAGCCGCAGGGACTCACTTTAATCCAGACAGCTTTGGCGGCCTCACCAATGCCTGCCTGAAGACCCGCCCCCCGCCTTTCGCTGCAACCAGCATGCCCTGCGAGGCAAGTTCCGCGCGGCTAAATGGGCAAGCATTCTGTACAAAGCCGCCAGATGCGGCTTTTCAGGAAGTCTCAGTGTCAATACCATTAAGTTAAGCCCAAAAACCCGTTCGTCCTGAGCGTAGCGCAGCGAAGTCGAAGGGCTTGGGCCCAGTCGCTCATGCTTCGACTTCATCCGCTTCGCTTCTTACGCTCAGCACGAACGGCTTAAGGCTACGCTGAACAAGTCTCCGTCATAGGGTTGAGTTCGGTAAAATTCGGCCCATGATGAAACAACAGACCTT